>DASUJA010000119.1:0-4214 GCA_036279515.1 Rhodocyclaceae bacterium
AATTTGACCGAAGGCCGGTGCTTCGGCTATTTTTACGCCCTTTCCCAAAGTCCCCACCTCCCGATGGCCATGGCAAAACAGGCCCCTTCGTCTTCTGCGTCTCCTGCCTCCGCAGCATCTCCCGAAAACTTCGAGTCCGCCCTGGGCGAACTGGAGCGCATCGTGCAGTCCATGGAGCAAGGGGAAATGCCCCTGGAAGCCTCACTGACGGCCTATCAGCGCGGCGTCGCGCTGCTCAAGTTCTGCCAGGACAAACTGGGCGCGGCCGAACAAACCATACGTGTGCTGGAGAACGGACAGCTGCAAGCTTTCGCTGCCGACACCAACGCCGACGAGGACGATTGATCCATGTCTGCCCAAATGAATTTCGCGGGTTGGATGCAGCACATCCAGCAACGCACCGAAACCGCGCTGGCTCAGCACCTGCCGGCCACCAGCCACGCACCGGCACGACTTCACGACGCCATGCGCTACTCCACCCTGGGTGGCGGCAAACGGGTGCGCCCCCTGCTTTGTCAGGCTGCCGGCCTGGTCTTCGGCGTGGATGAAGCCATCCTCGATCTGCCCGCCTGTGCAGTGGAAATGATCCACGCCTACTCGCTGGTTCATGACGATCTGCCTTGCATGGACGACGACACCCTGCGCCGTGGCAAGCCCACTTGCCACGTGGAGTTCGACGAGGCCACCGCCCTGCTCGTGGGCGACGCCCTGCAATCCCAAGCTTTCCTCACCCTGGCCGACACGCCCGTGGATGCGCCGCGCCAAGTGGAGATGATCCGGCTGCTGGCCCAAGCCTCCGGCTCTCGCGGCATGGCGGGCGGACAGGCCATCGACCTTGCAGCCACCGGGCAGAATCTGAGCCTGGAAGAACTGGAGTTCATGCACCTGCACAAGACCGGCGCCCTAATCCGCGCCTCGGTGCTGCTCGGCGCCCACTGCGGCGGTGCGGACGACGAGGCGTTGCACGCCCTCTCCCACTTCGCCAATCGCATCGGCTTGCTGTTCCAGGTGGTGGACGACATCCTCGACGTGGAAGGCAGCACCGCCACCCTGGGCAAGACCGCCGGCAAGGACGCGGCCCAGAACAAATCCACCTACGTGAACCTGCTCGGACTGGCCGATGCCAAGCGCAAAGCTGCCGAGCTCCGTGAAGAAGCCCAAGCCGCCCTTGGCCCCTTTGGCGCCCCCGCTCAACGCTTGCGCGAACTCACCGACTACATTGTCGAACGAAGCTTCTGATGCCCTCTATTTCCTGTCCTCTGCTGGAAACCATCAACAACCCGGCCGATCTGCGCCAACTGCCTCCTGAGCAGTTGCGCGGTCTCGCCGACGAGTTGCGCGAGTTTCTGCTCCAGTCCGTCGCCAAGACCGGCGGCCACCTGTCCTCCAACCTGGGGACCGTGGAGCTGACCATCGCCCTGCACTACGTTTTCAACACGCCGGAAGACCGCCTCGTGTGGGACGTGGGCCACCAGACCTACGCCCACAAGATCCTCACCGGCCGTCGCGAAGGCATGTCGCGCCTGCGCATGAAGGACGGCATCTCCGGCTTTCCCCGCCGCGTCGAGAGCGAGTACGACACCTTCGGCGTGGGTCACTCTTCCACCTCCATTTCCGCCGCCCTCGGCATGGCGGTGGCAGCCCGGAACAAGAACGAAGATCGCCGTGTGGTCGCCATCATCGGCGACGGCGCCATGTCCGCCGGCCAGGCCTTCGAGGCCCTGAACAATGCCGGTGTCGAGGATGCCAATCTGCTGGTGATCCTCAACGACAACGACATGTCCATCTCGCGCCCCGTTGGCGCCCTGAACAAATACTTGGCGCGATTGCTCTCGGGCCGCACCTTCAACGCCGCCCGCCGCGCCAGCGAGCGGGTGCTGAAGAACATGCCGTCGGTGCTGGAATTCGCCAACCGGGTGGAAGAGCACGTGAAGGGCATGATCACGCCCGGCACCCTGTTCGAGGAACTGGGCTTCAACTACATCGGCCCCATCGACGGCCACGATCTGGATTCCCTGATTCCCACGCTGCAGAACCTGCGCAACCTGAAGGGTCCCCAGTTCCTGCACATCATCACCAAGAAGGGTCAAGGCTACAAGCTGGCTGAGGAAGATCCGGTCCTGTACCACGGCGTTTCCAAGTTCGATGCCAGCAACGGCATCAGCGGCGGTGCTGGCAAGAGTGGTGGCAAGCTGACTTACACCCAAGTCTTCGGCAATTGGCTGTGCGACATGGCCCGCCAAGACCCGCGTCTGGTAGGCATCACGCCCGCCATGGGCGAAGGCTCAGGACTGGTCCGCTTTGCCGAGGAGTTCCCCCAGCGTTATCACGACGTAGGCATCGCAGAACAGCACGCAGTCACTTTCGCCGCCGGCTTGGCCTGCGAAGGCATGCGTCCCGTAGTGGCGATCTACTCCACCTTCCTGCAGCGGGCCTACGACCAACTGATTCACGACGTGGCCTTGCAGAATCTGCCCGTGGTCTTTGCCATCGACCGAGGCGGCTTGGTAGGGGCGGACGGCGCCACCCACAACGGCGCTTTCGACATTTCCTATCTGGCCTGCATCCCCAACATGGTGGTGATGACGCCCGCCGACGAAAACGAATGCCGGCGCATGCTCACCACGGGCTTCCATCTGGATGGTCCCTCCGCCGTGCGCTACCCCCGCGGCAGCGGCCCTGGCGCCGTGTTGGATGCCGGTCTTGAGACCTTGCCTGTCGGCAAGGGCGAAATCCGCCGCAAGGGCCGCAAAACCGCCCTGCTGGCCTTTGGCTCCATGCTCACGCCCGCCCTTCAGGCCGGCGACGAACTGGATGCCACCGTGGCCAACATGCGCTTCGTGAAACCCCTGGACAAGGATCTGGTCCTGGAACTGGCTCGCAGCCATGATGTGCTGGTCACCCTGGAAGAAAACTCCGTGATCGGTGGTGCCGGCTCCGAGGTGGAACGTTGCCTGGCAGAAGCCGGCGTGCGCATCCCCGTGTTGCGCCTGGGCTTGCCCGACCAATTCATCGACCACGGCGACAGCGCCCTGCTTCTGGCCGAACTAGGCCTGGATAGCAAAGGCGTCATCCGTCGCATTCAGTCTTTCCTATCACTCCAATAGCCGAGCTCTTTTGTCGGGTATGCTAGTATCGAAAGCATAGAAACCCGCAGAGCACAGAAATGAACAGTAGAGACCCCATGCTTATCCCCGACGTACAGAGCAGCAATGATTCCCGCCAACTGCCCATCAACAAGGTGGGCATCAAGGGCATCCGCCATCCGGTGCGAGTCCTGGACAAGAGCGAAGGCGTGCAACACACCATCGCCGATTTCCGCATGTATGTGGGCCTGCCCCACAACTTCAAGGGCACCCACATGTCCCGCTTCGTGGAAATCCTGAACACCCAGGATCGGGAGCTCTCCGTGGAGAACTTCGAGTCCATGCTGCGCGACATGGTGAAGCGCCTAGAGGCCGAAACCGGCCATGTGGAGATGACTTTCCCCTACTTCATCAACAAGTCCGCCCCCGTATCGGGCGTGAAGAGCTTGATGGACTACGAAGTCACCTTCATCGGCGAAATCCTCGCCGACGGCAGTTATCGCCAGACCACCAAGATCTTGGTGCCGGTGACCAGCCTCTGCCCCTGTTCCAAGAAGATTTCCGACTACGGTGCCCACAACCAGCGTTCCCACGTGACTGTGACGGCCCAGACCAATGCGTTGATCTGGATTGAGGAATTGGTACAGATGGTGGAAGCCCAGGCCTCCTGCGAACTTTTCGGCCTGCTCAAACGCCCCGACGAGAAGTTCATCACCGAGAAGGCCTACGACAACCCCAAGTTCGTGGAAGACATGGTGCGCGACGTGGCCGGCGTACTGAACGCGGAACCTCGCATAGACGCCTATGTGGTGGAATCCGAAAACTTCGAGTCCATCCACAATCACTCTGCCTATGCGCTGATCGAGCGGGACAAGCGGGCGAGCTGAGTCAATAGAAAACACAAAGGGCCGAAGGCGTAGCGCCAACGGCCCTTAAAACAAAACGGGGCATCGATTCGATGCCCCGTTTTGTTTTGACAATCCCGATGAATCAGGAAGCCTTGCTGACGAGCTTCTCTTTGATCCGTGCGGACTTGCCGGAACGCTGACGCAGGTAGTACAGCTTGGCGCGACGGACGTCACCGCGACGCTTCACTTCGATCGCAGCGATCAGGGGGGAGTAGGTTTG
>DASUJA010000120.1:0-12905 GCA_036279515.1 Rhodocyclaceae bacterium
GTCAGCGGCAGCGATGGCGGGCGTGTCCCGACGCAGGTCGGCGGACTTGAAGATTTCCACCGTGGGCACGCCCACCGACGGCACCAGCACCAGATACCAGGCGGGCGGCGGCGCCACGTCGGTGAAGTGCTCGCCCACGCCTTCGGCAAAGGCGGCGCGGCCATGGATGAAGATGGGCACGTCCGCGCCCAGGGTCAGGCCGATGCGCTGCAATTCAACGGACGACAGGCCGCAACCCCACAGGTGATTAAGCGCCATCAAGGTCGTGGCTGCATCGGAACTGCCGCCGCCGAGACCGCCGCCCATGGGCAGGTGCTTTTCCAGGGCGATGGTGGCGCCCTGCTTGCAACCGGAAGCCTGCTGCAAGGCGCGGGCTGCGCGCACCGTGAGGTTCGTGTCGGCGGGCACGCCGGGGATGGGCGTTGCCAGTTCCACGCGACCATCGTCTCGAGGCGAAAAGCGCAGCACGTCGGAACGATCAATGAAGCGGAACAAGGTTTGCAGTAGGTGATAGCCGTCGGGCTTGCGGCCCACCACGTGGAGGAACAGATTGATCTTGGCGGGGGCGGGCCAGTCCTGGTCCCAGTCCCTCGGATTGACGGCTTTATTCATGAATCTGCCATTGGTCGATTTTGAGGCGCAGCTCCAGAGCTTCCTGATCGCCGCTCGCGTCCCGCTGCAACTCGATCAGCGAGGGCAGCGCATGGGGATCGTCGGATTCGTAGCGCAGGTAATGGACGCGCCAACCGGCGGACAGGGCGCGGTCAGGGCGGCCCTGGGTGTCGCGGGTGCGGGTTTCCACTTGGCCCACCACCACTAGGGGCAATTGATTCAGGGGCAGTTCAAAGCCCAGCAATTGCAGGCACAGGGTGGCCGCGTCGGGGGCGGTGTAGGTCTTGCGATCCGCCGTGGTCATGCGGGCGCCTTCGGGGGTTTGTTCCAGCTCGGCCAACCCCTGCCCCAAGGGGCCAGTGAGGAAGATGCGATCCAGGCCGGGTTGGTGCTCCCACTCGATGCCCGCGTTGGCAGGCCGCTCGCCCTGGCGTACGGCGAGCCGGCCTTCGAGGCTAAAGGCGGCGATCCCCGCTCGCTCGGGACGGGACGGAATCACGGCGGGGCCTTGCAGAATCGAGCAGGCGGAAAGCCACAGGCAGGCCAGGATGCAGGCCAGGTATCTCACAGCGAGGGCAGGAACGCCCGCTCGATGCCCCTTTTGTCCAGAACAAATATCGAGAGGGTGAAATCGAAGTGAAGTCGTCATCCCGGCGAAAGCCGGGATCAAGGGATGGCCGCAAGAATCTCTGGATCCCGGCTTTCGCCGGGATGACGAAGGTTTCCGGCAAGCAATCAAATCGATCACTGCCGCCCTTTCGAGTATGTCCCTCACGAAAAGCCTTGAATTTCTGTGCAGGTCAGCTTTGCCGACAAACGTCGCGCTCGATGCAGCAGTTCTCCCATCAGTGCTGGAGCCGCTTGCGGGTGCTGTTGAGCAGATCGTTGGTCGGATCGGTCTTGGCGGCCGCATCCCATATCTGCTTGGCATCATCCTGCTTGCCTTGCACCCACAACACTTCGCCCAGGTGAGCGGCGAACTCGGCATCGCTACGCAGGGACGTGGCCTTGCGCAGCAGCACTTCCGCCTCGGGCAAGCGGCCCAGGCGATAGTCCAGCCAGCCGCGGCTATCGAGAATGAAGGGGTCTTCCGGCGCCAGGGACAGGGCCTTGTCCAGCAACTGCGTGGCCTCTTCCAGCTTCACGTTGCGGTCGGCAAAGGAATAACCCAGGGCGTTGTAGGCCTGGGCGTAGTCGGGCTTCAACTGGATCAGCCGCCGCAGATTGCGCTCCAGCACGTCGAACTTGCTCAGCCGTTCCGCCACGATGGAAGCCTCGTAAAGCAGCACGGGATCATCGGGGCTTTCGATCAAAGCCTTGTCCAGCACCTCGTAAGCTTGGGCGTTTTTGTTTTTGTCGGACAGCAGTTGCACTTCCGCCAGCACCAGATCCAGCTTTTCTTTCGGATTGGCGCTTTGCGCCAGATGCAGATGCTCCAGGGCCTCGTCGTCCTTGCCCCGGGCGTGGAGGACGGACGCAATGCGCGCCTGAGCCATCACGTAGCGGGGATGGGCGGCACCAATGGCGTCGTAAAAGGCAATGGCCTCATCGAGCTTGCCCTGGTCCTCCGCCGCCTGCCCCAGATAGAGGCGGACGCTGTCCTTGTCGGCGAAATCCATGTCCAGCAAGCGGCGCAGACGCTTCTGCCCGGAGGACGCATCGCCCACCTGGAGGGCCAGCAGGCCGCTGGCATAAATCAGTTCAGGATTATCGGGCTGCGCATCCAGCAACTGATCGAAGGCGTTGCGGGCATCCTTGTAGCGCTTCAAATCCACCAGCAGTCTGGCCCGTGTGAAGCGCGCGTCGTTGTAGGACTTGGGGTCTTTGTTGTGGGCCAGCAACTGGTCGATAGTCGCCAGTGCATCCTCGGGCTTGGAGGCTTGGAGCTGTGCCTTGAACAGCGTAGCGGCTTCCCAATCGGGCTTCAGGCGCAGGGCTTCGCCGATCTCCGCGCGGGCACCCGGTTCGTCCCCCGCACTCACGGCGGCCAGGGCGCGGGCGTAGCGGGCTTCGGGCATGCTCAGATAGGGCGTCGTCACCTGGGTGATGACCTTCTGCACGGCGGCCTTGTCCTGCACTCTCACGAACAGGCGATTGATGGAAAGCAAGGCAGAACCAATGGCGGGGCCTTCCGTTTCCAGCACGGCAGCCAGGGCCTTGGAAAGTTCGTCCACTTGCCCGGTGGCTGCGAGCAGGGTCCACAGGGTCTGACGGGCTTCGTCGGAACTGGGGTCCAGTTCCAGCCAGAGGCGCGATGCATCCACGGCCTGCTGGGATTGGCGGCCGAAGAAAGCGATCTCTGTAGCCCGGCGGGCGATGGCCAAGTCGTGGGTGCTGCGAGCCAGAGCCGTCATGGCGCTGGCTGCGAGGGAAGTCTTGCCCCGCGCCGCGGCGACTTCGGCCAGTAGGAATTGATACAGCACCTGGGACGTTAGGCCGCTGTCCTGAGCCTTTGCGGAAGCCGCTGCCGACGCTTCGGACGCCACGGGGCTGACCGGCTTCTCGGCACCGGCATCCTTTTCGGCACCCTGAGCGATGCCCGCGAAGGACAACGCGAGCAGCAAAACCAGGCGACGGGGCAACAGCTTCATGATTAAAGAGTGCGGCAATTAGAATGCGGAGATGTTAGCAGCTTCCCCAGCGCTTCCCTTTCACCCTCGCCGCGCCCTAACGCGCACTTTGTGACCGCAGGCAAACCGATCCATGCCCGAACTCCCCGAAGTCGAGGTCACCCGTCTGGGACTGGCCCCCGCCCTGGAAGGCCGCCCCCTGCACCAAGTGAAGCTGCGCGCCAAGGCCCTGCGCTACCCGCTGCCCGCCGATCTGGAAAAAATCATCGGTGGCCGCGTTTTGAAACGCATCACCCGGCGCGGCAAGTACTTGCTCTTCGACTTCGGCATCGGCCATTTGTTGCTGCACCTGGGCATGTCGGGCAGCGTGCGTCTGGTGCCGCACTCACTGCCGCCGGAGAAGCACGATCACGTGGATCTTGTGTTCGACGTGCCCGGCGCCAAGGAAGACACCCTGCGCCTGCGGGACCCGCGCCGTTTCGGCGCCCTGCTCTGGATTCCCGGCGACGCGGCAGCGGTGGCCGCCCACCCGCTGCTGGCGGTGCTCGGCATCGAACCGCTGTCCGACGAGTTCACCGGCCGCTGGCTGTTCGAGCAGACCCGGGGCCTCACCGCCGCCATCAAGACCACGCTGATGGACGGTCATCGACTGGTGGGCGTGGGCAACATCTACGCCTCGGAGAGCCTGTTCCGCGCCGGCATCGACCCGCGCAAGGCGGCGGGGAGGATTTCATTGCAACGTTACGAACGGCTCGCCCCCGCCATCCAGGCCACCTTGCGCGAAGCCATCGCCGCCGGCGGCAGCAGCCTGCGGGACTTCATCCATTCCGACGGCAGCAGCGGCTACTTTCAATTGCAGTCCGCCGTCTATGGCCGCGCCGGCGAGCCGTGCCGCCAGTGCGAAACGCCCATCCGCACCATTCGCCAGGGGCAACGAGCCACGTTCTATTGCCCCAAGTGCCAGCGATAAACCTCCGCTCAGACGAGGAAGAATTCATGGCGGAGGAACCTGCCTGAAAACCTAGACTGCGTCCGGGTTTCCAGCCGATGGAAATTCCGATGAATGCGCGCGCACGTGTACGTAAGCCCGGGCCGCTGGGGGCTGACTCGAAACGGTGATGTCGTTGCAGCGAAGTGGTTGCCGTAAAAATTCGTCATTCCGGCGAAAGCGCCCCGCAGGAAGTGCCCTCGGGGTGCCGGAATCCAGGGGTTCTTGCGGCCACTCCTGGATCCCGGCTTTCGCCGGGATGACGGCACCACTTCGTTTTCGCCGGTGCGATATCTATCCCTAACCGAGGCACGTGGAAGCGGGAGTCCAGGTTTTATCAGCCTCCGCATGGATTCCCTCTTTCGAGGGAATGACGGGCTGGAAACCAATCTGGCCGACGCGCCTTATTCATCGCACCGATAGTCCTTACCCGGAAAATCCGTTTTCCAGATTAATCACAATTTCCTAATATTCCTTCCCGACTCATCTCATCGGGAAGGAATTCCATGCGCAAGCTCCACCACCTCTGGCCAGGCCTCGCCCTGGTTTCCGCGCTGCTGCTGGGCGCCAGCCTCCTCTCGCAAGTGCTCCACCTGGATCGGCTCGGCATGAGCACGGCGGCGGTGGGCATTCTGCTCGGCGTGCTGGCGGGCAACCTTTGGCCTAGCCTGCACACGGGGCGTTTCCAAGCGGGCATGGACTTCGCCCAAAAGCGGCTGCTGCGCTGGGGCATCGTCTGCTTCGGCTTTCACCTCAGCGTGCAGCAGATCGTCGCCATCGGCCGCAACGGGATTCTGGTTGACGTGTTCATGGTGGTCTCCACCCTGGCCCTCGGGCTCTGGCTCGGGCGACGCCTGTGCGGCCTGGACACGGAGAGCGCCCTGCTCACCGCCGTGGGCAGCGCCATCTGCGGCGCGGCGGCCATTGCAGCGACGGCGCCCATGCTGAAAGCCAAGACGGAAAAGGTCACCGCAGCGGTCGGCACCGTCGTCCTGTTCGGCACCCTCGGCATGGCGCTCTATCCCCAGATCGACCACTTCGCCCCCGCCGCGCTCCACCGGGTTTTCGGTATCTACGTGGGTTCCACCGTGCATGAAGTGGCACAGGTGGTGGCCATCGGCAGCGGCCTCGGCGACGCGGAGGCAGGCCAGGCCGTAGTGGTGAAGATGCTGCGCGTGCTGATGCTGATGCCCTTCCTGCTGCTGCTCGGCTGGCGTCAGGGCGGCGACGCCCGCACCGACCGTCTCGCCCACATGCCCTGGTTTGCCGTCGGCTTCCTGCTGGCAGCGGGCGTCAATTCCCTGGGCTGGCTGCCGGCGCCGTTGGTTCACCACATCCAAGCCCTCGGCGGATGGCTGCTGGCCGCTGCCATGGCGGCCTTGGGTTTGGGCACCACCCTCAACCGGATTCGCGCTGCCGGCACTGCGCCGCTGCTTTTGGCAGGCATACTCTTCGCCCATCTGGTGCTCACCGGCGCCTTGGTCAACGGCTACATGGCCGGCGGCCACCTCCTCACAACAACAATTCAAACCCCGTGATTGAACTCATCGCTACCGGCCTCGGCCTCATCACAGGCATCCTGCTCGGCCTCACTGGCGCCGGCGGCGGCATCATCGCCGCACCCTTGCTGATGCTGGTACTCCACGTGCCTGCAACCCAGGCTGCGCCTATTTCTCTGATGGCCGTGGCGCTGGGCGCGGGCTTCGCCATGGTGATGGGCTTACGGGAAGGCGTGGTGCGCTATCGCGCGGCGATGCTGATGGCGGCCATGGGCTTGCTGGCCTCGCCCTTGGGCATCCGCTTGGCATTGACCCTGCCCAACAAACCTCTGGTGCTGGCTTTCGCGCTGCTGCTGGGCTACCAGGCATGGCGGCAGTGGCACGGAACTTCGACGCACCGAGACGAGGCGCCGTCCTGCGAACTCAATGCAAACACGGGGCGCTTCAAATGGAACCGCCCCTGCGCCCGCACCATGGCCGGTGCCGGACTGGCAGCGGGTTTTCTTTCTGGCCTGCTGGGCGTGGGCGGCGGCTTCGTGCTGGTGCCGGCGCTACGCAAGCACACGCCCTTGTCCATGCACGCCATCGCCGCCACGTCCTTGATGACGCTGACCTTGGTGTCGAGCGGCGGCGTGGCCTTATGGATGGCGAACGGCGGCATCAACTGGCGCTTGGCTCTGCCTTTCGCGGCGGGCACCATGGCGGGGATATTCGTGGGTCGCCAAGCTTCATCCGCCATCGAGGAAAAGCGCTTGCATCAGGCCTTCGCCATCGCCTGCCTGCTGGCTTGCGTGGGGTTGCTGGCGAAGATATTGGCGAACTAACGCGCACCCTACAAACGCAAACCGCCCCACCCAAAGGGCGGAGCGGTCATGCGGATACAGCTAAAACTGCGAGTGCTTACTTGCCGGACAGCTTGACGAACTTGGCCATCAGCTGATCCTTGTTTTCCACGTAGTCGGGATTGTTGGGGATGCAATCCACGGGACAGACTTCGCGGCACTGGGGCGTGTCGAAGTGGCCGACGCACTCGGTGCACTTGTTGGGGTCGATCACGTAGATTTCGTCGCCCTGGGAGATGGCGCCGTTAGGGCATTCGGGTTCGCAGACGTCGCAGTTGATGCATTCGTCAGTGATCATCAGGGACATGGTGCTTCCTCTTTCTAGCGTTAATGCGCAATGGCGGCGAGTCGAGCCGCTACAGCGGGGTGGACAAACTTGGTGACGTCGCCGCCGAAGCGGGCGATTTCCCGCACGATGGTGGCGGAAACGAACATGTATTGCTCGCCAGGGGTCAGGAACACGGTCTCCACGTCCGGGTGGAGTTTGCGGTTCATGCCGGCCATTTGGAATTCGTATTCAAAGTCCGACGCGGCGCGCAGGCCGCGAATGATGACGCTGGCGCCCTGGTCGCGGACGAAGTTCATCAGCAGGTAATCGAAGCCCATCACCTCCACTTGCGGCAGATCGGCTAGCACTTCCTTGGCGATGGTGATGCGATCTTCCAGAGAGAACATCGGTCCCTTGCGTTCGCTGGCGGCGATGGCAACGATCACCTTGTCGAACAGCTTGCAGGCGCGACGGACCAGATCTTCGTGCCCCCTTGTGAGGGGATCGAAGGTTCCGGGATAAACCGCGATCTTGGTCATGTCTGCTCCAGCAGGTGGTAATGGACTTGTCCGGCAACCCCGCGCTTCACGACCTTCCAGTCACCCAGGGCTTCCAGGGGATGTTCGGCCTCGGCGTAGATGCGTGCTTCGGGCTTCGCCAGCCGCGGCAGCAGGGCCTCGAATTTCTCCAAAAGACCCAGGCGATAAGGCGGGTCGAGAAAGATCAAGTCGCACGCGGCAGCAACGGTGGGCGCGCATTTTAGCGCATCGCCACAAACCAGCTTCAGGGCGGGGCTTTTGAAAGTTTCGGCGTTGCGCTGGAGCTGGAGGAAGGCCTTGCGTTCCTGCTCGATCATCACCACCTGAGCGGCGCCACGGGACGCGGCCTCAAAGCCCAGGATGCCGCTGCCGGCAAAGGCGTCGAGGCACACCAAGCCCGAGAGATCGTGGCCGAGCCAGTTGAACAGGGTTTCGCGCACCCGGTCGGGCGTGGGACGCAGGCCGGGACCGTCCACCACCTGGATCAGGCGGCTGCGCCAATCGCCGCCGGTAATTCGGATTCGGCTCATGAAGAAGAGAGTCGTACAGTCATCGGGCGATGATAACCGGCATGGGACAATTCGGCCCATGGCTCACCTCTTCGTCGACATCTCTTCCCACGGTTTCGGCCACCTGGGGCAAGCGGCCCCGGTTCTCACCGCCCTTTGCCAACGACTGCCCAATCTGCGCCTCACCGTGCGCTGCGGCCTTTCGCGTCACATCCTCGCCGCCCGCTTGCCCGAAGGCTTCGGACACATCCGCGAGGCCAGCGATTTCGGCTACGTGATGAAGGATGCGATCAGCATCGACCATGACGCCAGCCGCACCGCCTACCGGGCATTTCACGCAGACTTCGCCGGACGCATCGCGCGGGAAGCGGAGTTTCTGCAACGGCTGAAGCCCGACTTGGTGCTCACCGACGTGGCCTACCTGCCCCTGGCCGGCGCCAAGCGGGCGGACATTCCCGCCATCGCCATGAGCTCCCTGAATTGGCTGGACCTAGCCCGCCACTTCTACGGCGAAGAGGCCTGGGCTGCGCCCATCATCGCCCACTTGCAGGCGGCCTACGAAGGCGCGGATGCCTTCATCCAACTCACCCCCGCCATGCCCATGGAAACGCTGCCCAATCGGCGCCTCGTCGGCCCGGTAGCGCGAGTGGCATCCGCCGAAGCGCGAAGCCGACTGCGCGACCTACTGAAGATAGGTGCGGACCAAACCCTGGTGCTGGTCGCCATGGGCGGCTTCGACCTGAACCTGCCCACCGACCGCTGGCCCACCGATCCTTTACTGCGTTACCTGATGCCCGCCACCTGGGATTGCGATCACCCCAACGCCATCGCCTACGCACAAAACGAATTCGACTTCACCGAACTCCTGCGCGCCTCGGATGCCGTGCTCACCAAGCCCGGCTACGGCACCGTCGCCGAAGCCGCCTGTAATGGCGTACCGATGCTCTACGTAAGGCGAGACGATTGGCCCGAACAGGATGCGTTGATGGCGTGGCTACATCAGGTGGGCCGATGCCGGGAGGTGAAGCGCGAGAACCTGGACAGCGGTGCGTGGATTGACAACCTTCAGGCTCTGCTCGCCGAACCGATACGGCCTCCCGTCATGCCAAGGGGAATTAAGGAAGCAGTAGATGTAATTACTGGAAAGCTGTTCAGTTCTTCAAACTAGCTAGCCCGGCTCCATTCAATACAGCCCCCGAAGATGGCCCCTTTTGCCAGTTCCTCAGTCTTGTAGATGCCATAGCCATAATCCTCAAGCACGCGGACTGAGGTAGCTTGGACATGCTTAAGTTTGGAATCGACGCGTGCAGGCTTGAGCGCAACATTGGGATGGCCGTCGAATTGAACAGAGGGATAAATAATCCCGTCACATACCGAATCACGATTAATTCGAGTGGAGAGCGCGGAGGTCAGGTCATACAACAACAAAGTCGATGCTTTTTGTCGAAGAACGTCGCTGATGAAGGCATCGGCAAGTTGCATAGAAAGCATGCCGGCTTGTTCCAGATTGCCCTTCAAATAGTCATACACCGCCCGATAAGCTGGGGGAAGGCCAGGGGGGTCGGAAGACTTACCATTTGCAAACGGGCTCGGCTGCTTATCCTTGGGAAACGACTCGTGAAGACCATAGGGATCAGGAAGACCTCTACGGTAGTAATCAAATAATCCGAGGGGCGCCAAATTTAACGAGGCACTAGGGTCCGTCGGATTGTAGGAGTCACTTTCTGTAGTTACGTGCGACTCCAATATGTTGTACACGTCGCCTGGGCATGCTCTCACTTCGGATAGAGCTGCCTGAACGCTATTTTGTCCGGCGCCCATGCACGCGTAGAAAACAGACTCGCCGTTGGCATTCATTCTTCCGACGGATGGTTGGACTTCCCCGCCTTCAGGGATGTAGGAAAGCCGCGACACTCGCTCATAACCCACTCCAGACGGGTCCTTGTACTGCACGGCGCGACAGAACCTTGTGTCCGTGTTCAACGGGACAGGTACAGGAATCGCAAACACGTAACTCAGAAGTTCGCTGACTAAGTGCGTTATTTGATCGTGCCCTAGCTCTGTCCCTTCAATGTGATTCCGAAGCCGCCGGACGATGCTAAAGACGCGCTCAAACTTTCTTTCTGGAGGCCTGTTAAGGCGCTCAACAAATGGGTCCAATGCCCGCCGAAAAGGCTGGATGAGATGCATCATCTGGGACGCCCCCATTGGATCTTTCTCCTCCATGGCTCTCCGAGAAGTCTCAATCAACCCTACTTCTTCTCCGCCTCATCCCCCGCCACGATCACCGTAATCAGGTGATCCAGCTTCACTTTGCGATTGAAGGCGTCCTTCACCTGTTGCGCGGTGACGGCCTTCACCTTGGCGGGGTAGTCGTCCAGATAGTTGAGCGGCAGCTTGTAGAAGCCGATGGCGGCGAGAATGCCGAGCAGCTTGGCATTGCTGTCGGTGCGCAGAGCGAAGCCGTCGGCGATGTTCTGCTTGGCGGCGGTCAGTTCGGCTGCGGTGGGGCCGGTCTTGAGGAAGTCGGCCAAGACCTGATTCACCACTTTCAGCGCGGCGCCGGCTTGGTCGCGGCGGGTTTGCAGGCCGATGGTGAAGGGGCCTTCCAGCAGACGCGGGGCGAAGTAGGAATGCACGTCGTAGGCGTAGCCGCGCTTTTCGCGCACTTCGTTCATCAGGCGCGAAACGAAGCCGCCGCCGCCAAGCACGTAGTTGCCCACTTGCAGGGGGAAGAAGTCCGGGTCGTCGCGGCGATTGGCGGGCAGGCCAACCAGGATGTGGCTTTGGGCGGCCGGGTGCTGCACGCGGATGATGCTCGCCGTCGGCAGCATTACCGTGGGCAGCGGCTGATCGGCATCAGTGCTCGTGGGCAGGCTTTCGGTGAGGCGCTGGGCAATGGCTTCCGCTTCGGCTCGGCTCACGTCGCCGATGAGGGACACCACGGCGCGCTTGGCGTTGTAACGCTGGCGATAGAAGCTCACCAGATCGTCGCGTGTAATGCGGGCCACGCTCTCGGGCGTGGCAGTGCGTCCGTAGGGATGATCGCCGTAGAGAGCGGCGGCGAAGCGCTTGCCGGCGATGGTGTCGGGCCGGGTATCTGCTTCTTGCAAGCCGGCGATGGTGCGGGCCTTTTCCCGCGCCAGTACGGCGTTGGGGAAGGTGGGTTGGGTCAGCACTAGACGCATCAGATCGAGGGCGGACGTACGCACCTTGGGATCGGACAGGGTACGAACGGTGACGCCGCCTCGATCCGAGTCGGCAGCGTTGGACATGTTGGCGCCCAAGTCCACCAGCTTTTCGGCGATCTGGTCTTCGCTCAAGTCACCGGCGCCCGCATCCAGCAGGCCGTTGGTGAGGCCGGCGAGGCCCGTCTTGCCGGCGGGCGAGTAAAGCGTGCCGGCGGCGAAATCCACCTGCACGTCGAGCATGGGCAGATCGTGGTTTTCGACGAAATACACCTGCGCGCCCGAGGGGGCAGTCCAGTGCTGAATCTTCACGCCGGCTTGTGCGCCGATAGCAGCGAAGACGCCGAGAATGAGGACGAAGGATCGGGCGATAAATTTTTGAGTCTTGTTCATGGCAGTCATGGCGTGCTCTCTATCGGGCATCAGCGGATGTGGCCGGGCGCCACGTCGGCGCGGCGTTTAGGTTTGCTCTCGTCCACCGGCTGGGGATCGAGGACGGCCACGGTGAGGGTGTCATCGCTGAAGTATTTCTTCGCCACGGCCTGCACTTCCTCAGCGGTGACGGTGCCTAGTTTTTCCAGCTCCCTATCCACGTTGCGCCAGCCGAGGCCGATGGCTTCGGCCTGACCGATTTCCATGGCCTGAGCCATCATGGAATCGCGCTTGTACACCTGGCTGGCGACCACCTGGGTCTTCACGCGGGCCAGCTCTTCGGGCGATACGCCTTCATCCTGAACGCGCTTGATCTCGGCGCGCAGGGCGGCTTCCAGATCGGCCACGGTCTTGCCTTCGGCGGGCTGCCCGTCCAAAGAAAACGTGGCCTCGCCGCGCAGGGTGCCGTCGTAGCCTGCACCAGCAGACTGAGCGATTTGGGTTTCGCGCACCAGCCGCTTGGCGAAACGGGCGGCACCGTTGCCGTCCAGCACGGCGGCCAGCACTTCCAGGGCGTAGGGATCTCTATCCTTTTCCACGTCCGCCAGCTTGGGTACTTTCCAGGTCATGAGCAGGTAGGGCAGCTTGGCGGGGGCCTTCACCACCAGACGCTTGATGCCCAGTTGCTCCGGCTCGTTTTGGGGCTTGCGCTCGGGCAGGGCGTGGGCCTTGTAGCCGCCGTAATACTTCTCGGCGAGGCGGAACACGGCCTCGTGATCCACGTCGCCCACCACCACCACGGTGGCGTTGTTGGGGGCGTACCAGGTGAGATACCAGTTGCGGGCATCCTCGGCGGACATATGCTCCAAGTCGTCCATCCAGCCGATCACAGGGCGGCGATAGGGGTGGGCCTGGAAGGCCACGGAGTGAAGGGCTTCGCTGACGAGGGCCTGGGGCTGGTCCTCGGTGCGCATGCGGCGTTCTTCCATGATCACCTGCAACTCCGGCTTGAATTCTTTGTCCGTCAGTTGCAGGTTGCCCATGCGATCCGCTTCCAGTTCCATCATGGCGGCCAGCCGCTCTTTGGGCACCTGCTGGAAGTAGGCAGTGAAATCCTGGGCGGTGAAGGCGTTGTCGCGCCCGCCCGCCGCCGCCACGCGCTTGGAGAACTGACCGGGGCTAACCTTCTTGGTGCCCTTGAACATCATGTGTTCCAGCACGTGGGCCACGCCGGAGGTGCCGTCTTTTTCGTCAATGCTGCCGGCCTTGTACCAAACCATGTTCACCACGGTGGGAGCGCGATGATCTTCCCGGACCACGACCTTAAGGCCGTTGGACAGGGTTTTCTCGAAGGGGTTGGCCCAGGCCGGCGCAGAAAGCAGACCGGCACCGGCCGCGATCAAGACGGTGCGAGTAAATCGGTTCATGGAGTGCATGGGGGAATCCGGGCTTTGTTAGACTGCTGCGGTTATTGAACTGCTTGTTGTTAAGCGTTTTTTTCGCTGCGCATCATAGCGC
>DASUJA010000121.1:0-16942 GCA_036279515.1 Rhodocyclaceae bacterium
CCCACCGGATTTCTCGAATTCCAACGCCAGTCCGAGTCCTACGACGCCGTCGAGTCTCGCCTGAAGAACTACAAGGAATTCGTCCATCACCTGTCCGACGATCAGGCCAAGATCCAGGGTGCCCGCTGCATGGACTGCGGCATCCCCTTCTGCAACAACGGCTGCCCCGTCAACAACATCATTCCCGACTGGAATGACCTGGTGTATCGCGGCAAGTGGGAAGAAGCCATCAAGGTTCTGCACTCCACCAACAACTTCCCGGAATTCACCAGCCGCATCTGCCCCGCTCCCTGCGAGGCCGCTTGCACGCTGAACATTCCGCAAACGCCCGTGGGCATCAAGTCCATCGAGCGCGCCATCATCGACAAGGCCGGCGAAAACGGCTGGATCGTGCCCCAGCCCGCCGCCAAGCGCACCGGCAAGAAGGTCGCCGTGGTTGGCTCAGGCCCTGCCGGTCTGGCTGCAGCCCAGCAACTGGCCCGCGCCGGTCACGACGTGACCGTTTATGAAAAGAACGAGCGCATCGGCGGCCTGCTCCGTTACGGCATCCCCGACTTCAAGCTGGACAAGCGCCTGATCGACTGGCGTATGGCCCAGATGAAGGCGGAAGGCGTCACCTTCGTCACCAACACGATCGTCACTGCAGCCAAGCTGCCCAAGGGCATCGTCAACGACGCCAAGAAGACCGTCACGCCCGAGCAGTTGAAGAAGCAGTTCGACGCGGTGGTGCTGACCGGCGGCGCTGAAAATCCCCGCGACCTGCCCATCCCCGGCCGCGACCTGAAGGGCGTGCACTTCGCTCTGGAATTCCTGATTCCCCAGAACAAGGAAGTCCATGGCGGCAAGAAGAACCCGATCAACGTCAAGGGCAAGCACGTGCTGGTCATCGGCGGCGGCGACACCGGTTCCGACTGCGTAGGCACCTCCAACCGCCACGGCGCAGCCAGCGTGACCCAGATCGAACTGATGCCCAAGGCCCCCGATCAGGAAAACGGTCCGCTGACCTGGCCCTACTGGCCCCTGAAGCTGCGTACCTCTTCGTCCCACGACGAAGGCTGCGAACGCGATTGGTCCATCGGCACCAAGGAATTCATCGGCGAAAACGGCGTGCTCAAGGCCGTCAAGGCCGTGCGTCTGGAATGGAAGGACGGCAAGATGTCCGAGATTCCCGGCTCCGAGTTCGAGATCAAGGCCGACTACGTCTTCCTGGCCATGGGCTTCCTCGGCCCCGTCGGCGGCGTGCTCGAAGCCTTCGGCGTCGAGAAGGATGCCCGCGGCAATGCCAAAGCCGACACCGAAGCCGCAGGCGCCAAGGCCTACGCCACAAACGTGCCCAAGGTCTTCGCTGCCGGCGACATGCGTCGCGGTCAGTCCCTGGTGGTCTGGGCTATCCGCGAAGGCCGCCAAGCCGCTCGCGCAGTGGATGAGTTCCTGATGGGCTCAACGACCCTGCCGCGCTAAGCCTTATTCGCGCAATTGACGAAGGCGTGCCGGGAATAAAATCCCGCACGCCTTTTTCATTTTTCACGTCCGTTCGGTGTTCCTATGACTCAGCCCACGCCCATCAATGTCGTCATCCTCGCTGCCGGCAAAGGCAAGCGCATGCGCTCGGACCTGCCCAAGGTGCTTCATCCCATCGCCGGCAAGGCCATGTTGGCCCATGTGATCGACACGGCCCGCAGCCTGGGCGCGGCGCGCATCTGCGTGGTCTACGGTCACGGCGGCGAAACGGTGCGCGAAGCTTTGGCGGCGGACGATCTGCGCTGGGCCAAGCAGGACCCGCAACTGGGTACCGGCCACGCCGTGCTGCAAGCCCTGCCCGAGCTTGATCCCACCCTGCCGACCCTGGTGCTCTACGGCGACGTGCCCCTGATCCAGGCTGACACCCTGCGCAAGCTGATCGACATTGCCGGCCGTGAAGCCCTGGGACTGCTCACCGTTGAAATGGCCAATCCTCACGGCTACGGCCGCATCGTGCGACTCCACGGCCAGATCGTCCGGATCGTGGAAGAGAAGGACGCCGACGATGCCGAGCGTGCGATCAAGGAAGTGAACACCGGCATTCTGGTAGCGCCCACCGCCGCGCTTCAACGCTGGCTACCCACTTTGGGCAACAGCAATGCTCAAGGCGAGTACTACCTGACGGATACCATCGCACTCGCCGTAGCGGACGGCATGGCAGTCAAGGCCGCGCACCCCAGCGCCGGCTGGGAAGTGGAAGGCGTGAACAGCAAGGTGCAACTGGCTGCACTGGAACGCATCCACCAAAGCAACATCGCCCACCGCCTGCTGGACGACGGCGTGATGCTGGCCGACCCGGCCCGCATCGACGTGCGCGGCACGCTGGAATGCGGCAACGACGTGAGCATCGACGTGAATTGCGTGTTTGAGGGCGACGTCAAATTGGGCAACGGCGTGTCCGTCGGCCCCCACTGCGTCCTGAAGAACGTGACCATCGCCCCTGGAGTCCGCATCCAGGCCTTCTGCCACCTGGAAGACGCCTCCGTCGGCAACGGCGCCATCATCGGTCCCTACGCCCGTCTGCGCCCTGGCACGGAGCTCGCCGAAGGCGTGCACATTGGCAACTTCGTGGAAGTGAAGAACAGCATCATCGGCGCCAACTCCAAGGCCAACCATCTGGCCTACGTGGGCGACGCCACGATCGGCCAACGCGTTAACGTGGGCGCTGGCACCATCACCTGCAATTACGACGGCGCCAACAAGTTCCGCACCATCATCGAGGACGATGTCTTCATCGGCTCGGACACGCAATTGGTAGCCCCCGTCACGGTAGGCCGAGGCGCCACCCTGGGTGCGGGCACGACGCTGACCAAGGATGCACCGCCGGATCAGCTCACTGTGTCCCGCGCAAAGCAAATCTCAATTGCTGGCTGGAAGCGGCCCCAGAAACAACGTTGAGGGGCAAGGGAGGCGCTATGTCTCCCAGCGAAAAGCCTTCGGGCTATTCGCCGCCCTTGCCGTTTTTGCCCTTGGGTGCGACCGCTGTCTCAGAAGCCGCGGCCTGGGCGGCCTCAGCACCCGGCGCCATGAAATTCCAGGCCCATAGGGCAGGATTCATGGCCGCACTGGCAAACGGGTTAGGCTGCCCCTCCTCGGAGGATGACTGGCTCATAGCCTTCACCGCCGCCAAAGTCACCTTCTGCATTTCCAGGCCCTGAATACTCATTTGCAGCATGTTGAGATTCATCTTCAGCCAGCCCTCCACTGCCTTCAGGTCCGCAATACGCTTATCCAACTCATCCGTATCCAGCGTGGGCGCCATCATCCCTGGCAGCGGCATGTTCATGCTGCCCCAAAACTGCTTGAACATGTCCTGGGGGTCGACGTTCTGAAAGGGGTTACTAGCGGTCATTAGGTACGCCTCCTTGAAGTTTCATGTTACTGCTTATCCCCGCGCCTGTACTGCTTTTCGGATCAAGGGGATTGCGGTTAGACTACCGCCCCGTCTCGTGTCGGGGTCATTGGGGGTGGCGTGCTCAAACTACTAGTGGTTGAAGACCATGCGCTGGTCCGTGAAGGACTACTGCAAACGCTCAAGGGCATCGAAAAAGATGTTCAGACTTTCGGTGCGGAAGATGCCGATTGCGCGATGCAAATTCTTGAAGACCACCCCGACGTGGATCTGATGGTTTTGGACATCATGCTTCCTGGACTCACCGGCATTGCGTTTCTCAGCGTCCTGCGCAAGCGATTCCCGGACGTTCCTGTCGTCATCCTCTCTGCGCTGGATGACGCAGAAACCGTCAAGCGGGCGCTGAAAAGCGGCGCCTCCGGATTTGTGCCAAAAGCCAGCACCAGCGAATCCATGCTTGATGCCTTACGTCTCGTATTGGCCGGCGAAATTTATCTGCCGCCCAACTACCAGGAAGGCGCAGTGTCAAAGTCGCGGGGCCGCAGCGTGGCTGAACGGTTTGGGCTCACCCCTGGCCAAGCCCGCGTGCTGGACCTGCTCACGGAAGGCAAGACCAATCGCCAGATCGCCGACCTGCTCGGTGTCACCGAAGGCACCGTCAAGATCCACGTCTCGGCCATCTTCAAGGCACTCAACGTCACCAGTCGTTCCCAAGCCTTACTCGCAGTGAGCAAGCAACGTCACCGCGCTTAAAGCGCGATGCCCGAGGAGCACCGCCTACGCTTCCAGGAGGTGCCGCAGCAAAGCCCTCAGCCGTGCGGGCTTCAGGGGCTTGCTTAAATTCCCAGCCACATAGACGTCGGTTCCTGCGTCTTTTTCCTCCATGACGCCCATGACCAAAACGGGCAAGTGCGTCAGTTCCAACGCCCGCAACTGATCGAACAACTCGCGGCAGAAGGATTCGTCGCAGATCACCACATTGGGCTTTTCTGCTTTCAGCATCTGTTCCAACGCCTCCGCATCGCTCACTTGGGTAACGCCGTAACCCCAGGAACGTAGCAGCTGGTCCGTATCGCTGTCATCGTCGGCATTCGCCACAATGAGCAAATGAGGCGTTGTCGCGTGTCCCACTGCTTCCGGGATGCGTTCCCCCGTTGATGGAGTCGCGATAGGAAGCGCCACCGAGAACACTGTCCCCCGTCCGGGCCAGCTTCGTACCGTTATCGTATGGCCCAGCGAACGAGCCAAGCGATCCACGATGGAAAGCCCCAGACCCAACCCCTTGGCGGCGTCCCGCTCGGGGTTATGGACCTGATAGAACTCCTGGAAGAGGCTAGGCAGATGCTCTTCTGAAATTCCGATACCCGTATCCCATACCTCGATCCGTGCCATATGGCCCTTTTGGTGACGCACGCCCACCAGCACCCGACCATTGCGGGTATAGCGCACCGCATTGCCGATCAGATTGGAAATGATTCGGGCCAGGTAATGGGCATCCGTCTCGACCCAAAGGCGTGTCCGGTGCACCTTCAGATTGAGTTGTTTGGCGTCGGCGCTGCGCTGGTGATTGAGGGCAGCCGAATCGAGCAAGGGCTGTAGGTCCACCGCCTGCCGCTGGGGTTGAAGCTCAGAAATGTCCAGGCGCGAAATATCCAGTAATGCCGACAACAGCTCACTCAGAGAGCCCACCGCCGTATTGATCTGACGCGACAGGCGGCGCTGCGTGGATGTGGTGGCCCGACCTTCCAGCTCCGCCGAGAACAAGGCCAGCGCGTGGAGCGGCTGGCGTAGATCGTGGCTCGCGGCGGCGAGGAAGCGCGACTTCGCCATATTGGCCCGCTCGGCTTCATCCTTCTGAACTTGCAGTTCCGCATTGGCCGCTTCAATGTGCGCCTGGTCACGAATACGCTGGCTCACATCGATTTCAATAACCACCATGCGCGGCGAACGCGTATCCCCCTTGAGGGGCATCATCACCATATCCACGTAACGCGTCTCACCATCCTTGGTGAGCACCGGCAGCACCCGCCGCTCGCCAGCCCAGTTGGACTCCATCAACTGCTGACGAGCGGCCATATGACGAGGCCGTTCTTCGGGCGGCAGCAGGAGCAAGGTGTCCGGCAAAGACATGAACTGATCCAGGGTGTAGCCGTGAATCGATAGCACCGCTTCGTTGGCATACACCGCCCGTCCATCGAGCAGGATCATCATGCCCACGCCAGCGTCGGACTGGGCTTGCAGCAAGGCGCTGGCGAAGTCGTATTGTTTGCGCAACTCAGCTTCGCTGCTGGCCAAGGCGGCGGCAGAACGATTGCGGGCCGCCTCCAGGGCCACCGCCATTTCGTTGATCCCCTCCTCCAGTGCCTTCAGGGTACTGGCAGGATGAGGCAACACCCGCGTGGTGAGTTTGCCTTCCCGAATGCGACGCACGGCCTCTTCAACGGCCACCACGGGCTCGGTGATGTCCCGCCCCAGGCGCTTTGCCAATAGGGAGGTCGCCAATAGCGCAACGGCCATGGACAACAGGGTAACCATGAGGATTTCAATCTTGCGCGCGGCGACTCGGGCGCGGCTCAACTCGATAGTGATACTGCCCAGCTCCAGGGGGCGAGCGGGGCGGCCATCATCGCCCGCATAGAAAGGGTCTTCCAGATCGAAGCCGGCCTGCACCACCTTCACGTGGAAGAACAGGGTCTTACCATCAGCGCTACGCCCCTGCCACCCGTCCGGCAAGGTCAGGGGGTCGGAATTGCAGCGACGCTCGCCAGCAGTAGAGAGCAGCGTCCCGGCACGGTCATAGAAGGCCACAGCGGACACGTCATTTTCCTTCATGACGGCCCGCGCCAAACGCCCAAGCTCATTCACGTTGCCGGAGAACATGCCATACACCGAGGCAGGCGCCTGCTGACGCGCCATGGTAGCGCCCCGCTGATCGATGGCATCTTCTACATCGCCATAGCGCAGCAGAGTGAAATACGCCACCAGTGCCACGGCCATGATGGTCATGGGCACCAGTGCGATCAACAGCACGCGCTGACGTATTCCTAAGTTCTTCACCGGCCTCCCCCGTAGGACAGGGGGATTCTGGGCAATTGCGCCAGGGGAGACAAGCGTGCGGCGAAGAAGAGCGTCACCTAGGACGCCTGGTAGCGGGTCGGATCAGGCACGCCTGCTGCCGCGAAGCCTTCGCTGCGCAGACGGCAGGAGTCGCAGCGGCCACAGGCGCGGCCTTCGCCATCGGCCTGATAGCAGGACACAGTCAGTCCGTAGTCAAGGCCCAGGCGATGGCCCTCGCGGATGATCTCGCCCTTGGACATGCGCATCAACGGCGCGTGAACGTGGAGCTTGCGGCCCTCAACGGCAGCCTTGGTGGCCAGGTTGGCCATGGCTTCAAAAGCCTGGATGAACTCGGGCCGGCAATCCGGGTAGCCGGAATAGTCCACCGCATTGACGCCGACGAAAATGTCCGTGGCATCCAACACCTCGGCCCAGGCCATGGCGAGGGACAGCATGATGGTGTTGCGGGCCGGCACGTAGGTAATGGGGATGCCCGGCTGGACGCCATCCACCGGCACGTCGAGGGAAGCGTCGGTCAGGGCCGAGCCGCCGAATTGGTTCATGTCCACATGGATGACGCGATGCTGGCGGGCGCCCAGAGCCTTGCACACGCGCTGGGCGGCTTCCAGTTCCGCCATGTGGCGTTGTCCGTATTCCACCGACAGGCAGTAGCAATCGAAGCCCTGCTCCCGCGCCATGGCGAGAACCGTTGCGGAATCCAGGCCTCCAGAGAGGAGCACCACTGCGTTCTTTTTCGTAGCGCCTTGAGTCATGGTCTTACTTGCCCTGGGCACTACCCCAGAGCACCTTATGCAATTGCAGTTGAAAGCGCACCGGCAGCCGGTCGCGCAGTATCCATTCGGCCAGAGTAGTCGGCGACAAGGCGCCCTGCACGGGGGATATCAGCACCGAGCAACGCTTGGACAAATTCTTCTCGCGGAGGATGTCCCGCGCCCAGAGATAGTCCGCCTCGGAGGCCAGCACCAGCTTCAACTCGTCATGGGTGTTGAGCTTGTCCAGATTGGACCAGAGGTTGCGTTCCACCTCGCCGGAACCCGGCGCCTTGATGTCCACAATGCGAGAAACCCGAGGATCGACCTCGCCGATATCCAGGGCGCCACTGGTTTCCAGGGACACGGAATAGCCCGCGTCGCACAGGGCGGTGAGCAATGGCAGACAGCCCTTTTGGGCCAGGGGCTCACCGCCCGTCACGCAGACGGTAGGGCAATCGAAGGCCTTCACCTGATCCACCACCGCGCCGACCGTGGTGGTCTCGCCGCCGGTGAATGAGTAGGTGGTGTCGCACCAGGTGCAGCGCAGGGGGCACCCCGTGAGCCGGACGAAAACCGTGGGCAGGCCCACCCGGGTGGATTCGCCCTGGAGCGAATGAAATATCTCGGTGATCCGCAGCTTTGCGGACAGATCAGGGCAGGAATCCATGGGAAAACCCGGTCGTTGTCGGGATGGCAAACCGGCCCCGAGATACGGGACCGGCGCCGGTATTACTTGTTTAGCTTATTTTTTCTTGAGCGCCGAGCGAGCCTGACGGCCTGCGTCGGTAGTGGGGTACTTGGCCACCAGTTGCTCACGCACCTTGCGCGCTCCGGCCTTGTCGCCCAGGGCATCCAAGGCGCCGGCCTGTTCCGCCAGGGCATCGGGGGCGCGAGGATCGGCGGGCCAGTTGGCCGCCACCTTGCTGTACATCTCCGCAGCCTTGGCATTGTCCTTCAACTGGCCGTAGATGTAACCGGACCAGAAATAGGCGCTGGCCTGCTGACTGCTCTTCGGATAGTTCTTGATGAAGGCGGTGAATGCGGCCAGGGACTCCTTGAAGCGAGAGCCCTTCAAAGCCACCAAGGCGGCCTCGTAGTCCTTGCCTTCATTGGCTGAATCAACCGCTGGAGCAGGTGCGGGCGCTGGAGCTGGCGCGGTGGCGACATCACCATCGGTGGCGGCCACGTCGGCACTGTCCGCCTTGCCGCCTTCCAGGCGACGCAGGCGGTTGTCCAGATCGATGTAAAAGTCCTTCTGCCGCTTCTGAGCCGCTTCCAGGTTGTAGTTCAGTTCGTCCAACTGTCCGCGCATCTTGGCGATATCGGTACGAAGCGCTTCTAACTGATTGGTGAAGTCCAACTGGTTGCGGCTGGCATCCTCGCCGCGCTGGGTCAGGTCATTGAGCTGGCTCTGCAAAGCGTCGATGCGCTGCCGGGCGACGTCGTCGTCAAACAGGCCCGCATGGGCCTGAAGCGCCAGCAGCAACAAGGAGGCGACGAGGATGGATTTCACTGTACTAGCCCCCCGGACCCCTCCTTCGACCTTGCTCAGGACAGGCTTCCCAAGGGCGAAGGGGGTGACCATTGTTCGCCGCTGCGCGGCTCCGTCATATGACTGGCGCCCCTGCGGGCGGCCGTGCGCGGCGCCCATACTTAGAACTCGCCGGAGTAGAGGATGTCGTCACGACGGTTTTGAGCCCAACATGCTTCGGTCTGATCGGTGCAGCGGGGCTTTTCTTCGCCCAGGCTGACGGACTCGACCTGATCTTCCTTGGCGCCCAGGAGCAGCAGAGCCTTCTTCACGGCTTCAGCGCGCTTCTGGCCCAGCGCCAAGTTGTATTCGCGGCTGCCGCGCTCGTCGGCGTTGCCCTGGATCAGCATCTTCATCTTGGGGTTGGCCACCAGGAACTTGGCGTGAGCGGCCAGCAGGGGGCGGAACTCTTCACGCACCACGAAGCTGTCGTAGTCAAAGAAGATTTCACGCTTGGACAGGGGGCTGCGGGGATCCTTCAGGGCTGCGATGCTATTGGGATCGAAGGGGCCGCCTACTTGGCCTGCATCAGCGGCGTTGCGCGTGCCGTCTTCCACGCCGGAGGGCTTCTGTTCGGGTGCGGGCGGCTGGCTGCTGCAGGCGGCCAGAAGGACGCCTGCAACCAACGCGGCCAACAGGGAAGAGGAATAACGGGAAGACGAGGCGGAACGCATGGGAATCTCCGATCAGGGTGGACAAGTACAAGTTATTTGGGGAAAGGGGCCCAGGTGGGCTCCCGGACATCAGCGGCCTGCACCGACAAGCGCTGCTTGACGCGGCCATCGCTGGAAACGGCGGCCAACACACCACGTCCGCCCACTTCGGTCGCATAAATAATGATGCGACCGTTGGGGGCGAAGCTGGGCGACTCGTCTTTGGCGGAGTCGGTGAGAACTTGGATCTGCTTGGTGGTCAGGTCCATCAGCGCGAGCTGGAACCGACCGCCTTCGCGCGTCACGAAAGCCATGCTCTTGCCATCAGGCGAGGGGCGAGGCGTGACGTTATAGCTGCCGTTGAATGTCACCCGTTCTGCTTGTCCGCCAGTGACTGGCACCCGATAAATCTGCGGGCTGCCGCCTCGGTCAGAGGTGAAGTAGATCCACTGACCATCGGGAGAAAATTGAGGTTCGGTATCGATGCCAGAAGAAGATGCAATGCGCGTCGCGCCGCTGCCATCTGCGTTGAGGGTATAGAGCTGGGAATTGCCGTCCTTGGTCAGCACCACTGCCAACCGCTTGCCATCCGGCGCCCAGGCCGGCGCGGAGTTGGAACCCTTGAAGTTGGCAGCCACATGGCGACGGCCCGTGACCAGGTCATGCACATAGACCACCGGCTTCTTGGACTCGAAGGATACGTAGGCCAACTTGTTGCCGTCCGGCGACCAGGTGGGGGAGATGATCGGCTCCCGTGAGGCCAGGGCGGTCTGGGGATTGGCGCCGTCGGCGTCGGCGATCTGCAACTCGTAACGGCCGGTGCTCTTCACCACGTAGGCGATGCGAGTGGAGAACACGCCCCGTTCACCCGTGAGCTTTTCGTAAATGGCATCAGCCACTCGGTGGGCCGTGGCGCGCAACTGATAGGGCGCGGAGGTGTGGGCATACCCCCCTGTCGTCAGCAGCAGTTGCTTGGGTACGTCGTGGAGGCGGAAGCGGGTGTCGTAACGGCCTTCGGCCACGGGCACCACGCTGCCAACCACCAGTGCGTCGGCGCCCTTGCTGCGCCAGTCGCCATAGCTGATGGATGCAGCTTCGCCGATGGGATTGCCGCCGGGCTCCACCATGCGGAACAGGCCGCTACGTTCCAGGTCCGACCGGACCACCGAAACCAGGGCGGTGGAAACGATACGTTCGCCGTCGAAATTGGCGACCGACAAGGGAATACGGTTAGCACCGGCGCCCGTGATTTCGATGGAAAGCTGTGCGCTCGCCGCTGCCGAAGCACCGATGAACAACGCGGCAACGAGGGATTTGATGGGATTCATGGCGAAAGATTATACGAGGGGCTATTCGGCGTAAGGCTTGAATCTGAGTTCTAGCTCGCGGGAAAACAAATCCGGGCGGGGGGGCAACGGCAGGGGACTGGCGCTATAGATGGCGCGCTCAATGGCGTCGTCCAGCAATTTGTTGCCTGACGACTTCTTCAACTTGGCCGACAGCACTTCGCCGCTCGGCAACTGGACCACGTCGAACACCGCTTCAGGATTCCCTGTCACGTCAGGCGGACGATGCAGTTTGCCGCGAACCTTCCCAGCAATGAGGCCAGTGTAGGACGCCAGGGCCTTTGAGTTTGCAGCGGCAGCCTGACTGGCCTTCAACTGGGCCTGATCCTTCGCCAGCAGATCCTGAAACTTACGGTCGCTGGCCTGGCTCAGATCCTTGTTCAAAAACTTGTCGAGCAGGTTGGACTTCTTCGGCTCATCCTGGGGCTCGGGCTTCGGCTTCTCGGGCTTAGCCTTTTCCTTGTCCTTGATGGCGATGTCCGGCTTGGCGACGGGCTTCGGCGGTTCCACCTTTGGCTCGGGCTTCGGCTGAGGTTTGGGTTCCGGTTTAGGTTCAGGCTTCGGTGGCGGCGCCGGCTCTTCCTGGGGAGCAGGTCGGGACGTCTCGGCCACCGTGGGCACCGACCGTACCAAATCCACCTCCACGGCCTCCTGAACGTGGGTTTGCCAGCGAATGCCGTAGATCAGGAATCCCAGCAGCACCGCATGAACCACCACGGCCAGCACAAAGGCGATGCGCTTGCCGGGTTGTTCCTGGGGTTTGAGAGGGTGATCTGCCGGGGTCATGGCATTCATTCAGCGGAGGCGGGCCGAGGCTGAACCAACAAGCCGATCTTGCCCACCTGCTGGCGTTGTAGCTCATCCATCACAGAGAGCACGGCTTCGTAGCGCACGTTCTTGTCGCCAGCGATCAGCACCGCCTGCTGGGGATTCGCGCGCTGTGCGGCCTTAAGACGAGCCGCCAGCTCGCCCCGCTCCAGCGTAATTTCCGAACCGCCCTTGGCCCGATCACGCAAGGCCAGACTCTGGTCGGCGCGGATGATGACTTCCAGCGGAGCCACCGGCGGCTGGCTGCTCTTTCCCACGCTGGGCAAATCCACGGTACTGGGCTGGATCATGGGCGCCGTGACCATGAAGATCACCAGCAGCACCAACATCACGTCGATGTACGGCACGACGTTGATGTTGTTCATAAGTCTCCGTTGGCGACGCGCCATGGCTTACCTCAACTGGCGCTGGAGGATGTTGGAGAACTCTTCCATGAAGCTCTCAAAGCGCACCGCCAGACGATCCACGTCGTGGGCAAAACGGTTATAGGCGACCACGGCCGGGATGGCGGCGAAGAGGCCAATGGCCGTCGCCACAAGGGCTTCGGCAATGCCGGGCGCCACCGAAGAAAGCGTTGCGGCAGCCACGTTGGAGAGGCCACGGAAGGCGTGCATGATGCCCCACACGGTGCCGAACAGGCCCACGTAGGGAGAGACGGAACCCACGGAAGCGAGGAAGGCCAAGTGGGCCTCCAGATCGTCCAGCTCACGCTGATAGGTGGCGCGCATGGCGCGGCGGATGCCGTCCACCACGGCGCTCGGGTCCAGGGTCTTCTGGCCCCGCGACTTGGTGAATTCCCGATAGCCTGCTTCAAAGATGCGTTCCAGCGCGCCGGTGCTATGGCGGTCGTTGATGGCGCTCTGATAGAGGCTGCTCAAATCGCCGCCACTCCAGAATTCGCGCTCGAACTGCTCGGTGCGGCCACGGGCGTCGCGGATGGCGAACCACTTGCGGAAGATCCAGTACCAGGACATGACGGAGACCCAGAGCAGCAGACTCATGACCAGTTTGACGGCAAAACTGGCCTGGAGAAACAGGTCGATGATGGAAAGGTCCTGGGTCAGATTCATGAGGTTCTTTCTTGTAGCGCCTTGAATTTTTCGTAGATGTCGCTGGGCATGGGCGCGGGCTTGCCCTTGGCCGGGTCCATGCAGACCACCCGTACCTTGGCTTCCAGTAACACGGAATCGCCCCGCAGCACCCGTTGGTCGAAGACCAGTTGGACGCGACCGAGGCTTTCGACGCGGGAGGCAATGACGAGTTCGTCGTCCAGCCTCGCCGGCATCAGGTATTCGGCGGCGACGGAGCGTACCGCGAAGGCCAGCCCCGTTTCTTCCGCGATTTGTTTCTGGCTGTAACCGAGCGCACGCAAAAACTCGGTGCGGCCTCGCTCCAGGAAGCGCAGGTAGTTGGCGTAGTAGACGATGCCGGCGGTGTCGGTGTCTTCGTAATAAACGCGCAGCCGTATTTCGCCCTGCATCAAGCGCCTCCCGACCACAGCTCGCCGGTGCCGTTAGGGTTTCCGGGCTGGGCCAGACCGAAGTGACGCCAGATGCTCGGCGTTGCCACGCGGCCACGGGGCGTGCGTTGCAGGTAGCCCTGTTGGATCAGATAGGGCTCCAGCACGTCTTCGATGGTGTCCCGTGCTTCGCCGATGGCGGCGGCCAGGTTGTCCACACCCACGGGCCCGCCGCCGAATTTTTCCAGCATAGCGGAGAGGAGCTTGCGGTCCATGATGTCCAGACCCAGGTGATCCACGTCGAGCATGGTCAAAGCGGCATCTGCCACGTCGCGGGTGATGCGGCCTTCGGCCTTCACTTCGGCGAAGTCGCGCACGCGACGCAGCAGGCGATTGGCGATACGAGGCGTGCCGCGGGACCGCTTGGCGATCTCGGTGGCCCCGTCATCGACGATGGCGCAGTTGAGCAGTTGCGACGAGCGCCGCACGATGTGGGACAGCTCGTCCGGCGTGTAGAACTCCAGCCGCGCCACGATGCCGAAGCGGTCGCGCAGGGGATTGGTCAGCATGCCGGCGCGGGTGGTGGCGCCGACCAGAGTGAAGGGCGGCAGGTCCAGTTTCACGGATCGGGCGGCTGGGCCTTCGCCGATCATGATGTCGATCTGAAAATCCTCCAGGGCCGGGTAAAGGATTTCCTCTACCACTGGGCTCAGTCGGTGAATTTCGTCGATGAACAGCACGTCGTGGGGTTCGAGATTGGTGAGGATGGCCGCCAGATCGCCAGCCCGCTCCAGCACGGGGCCGGAGGTCTGCCGCAGATTGACGCCCATCTCATGAGCGACGATGTGGGCCAGGGTCGTCTTGCCCAGCCCCGGCGGGCCGAACAGCAGCACGTGATCCAGCGCTTCGCCGCGCCGCTTGGCTGCCTCGATGAAGATTTCCAACTGGCCGCGAATCTTCTGCTGACCCACGTACTCGGCCAGCTTCTTCGGCCGCAGGGCGCGCTCCAGAGCCTCTTCCTGGGTGGATTCCTTGCCCGCCGAAATCAGGCGTTCGGGAACGGGATCGGCGAATTTGTCGGTCTGGATGCTCATCGGGGGAGTTTACTGCGTACTCGAAGGAACGCCGTCATCCCTTGGACAGTAGCTTCAACGCTTGGCGAATACCGTCGGAAACGGCTACGCCAGCGGGCAGGGATTTCATGGCCGACTGAGCTTCCTTCTCGTTGTACCCCAGCGCCAACAGGGCGTTGAGGATGTCGCTGGCAGCGTCAGGTTCAGCCATGGCGCCGGGCGCCGCGATGGAACCCAAGGCGCCGCTCTTGGGCAGCTTGTCCTTCAACTCCAACAACAGGCGCTCGGCGGTCTTTTTGCCGATGCCGGGAATCTTGGTCAAACGACCTGCCTCCTGCATCGCCACGGCCTGGGCCAGTTCGGAGACGGAGAGACCGGACAGTACGGACAGCGCCGTGCGGGCGCCGATGCCGGAAATCTTGAGCAGTTGGCGGAAAGCGGCACGCTCTCCTTCGGACAGGAAACCGTAGAGGAAATGGCCGTCCTCACGAATCGCCAGATGGGTGTGGAGGCTCACCTTCTCGCCCAGGTTGGGCAAGTTGTAGAAGGTGCTCATGGGCACGTCTACCTCGTAGCCGAGGCCATGCACGTCCACCACGATCAGGGGCGGGTTCTTTTCCAGCAGCAGGCCGGTGATGCGTCCGATCATAAAAATTCCTTATGCGAAAAACAGGGCCGCTGCGAGCAGCAGGCCGAAGAGATGGGCGGCGCCGATAGTGGCCTGAATGGCGGGGCGCAGGGCGGCGGGTTGCTCGGCGTTTTGCGCCAGCACGCCATAGGCCTTGAGCGCTGGGACCAAACCGGCCAGGGAAACCAAGGACCAGAGCGGCAAGGCGCCGGCCGCAATGCCAGCAACGACGGCAGTCGCGGCCAGCAACGCGATGAGGCCGTAGCCCTTCACCGCCCGTTGCCGGCCCAGGCGAACCACCACCGTGCGCTTGCCCGCGAGGCCATCCGCCGTGGCGTCGGGAAACTGGTTGATGTAGAGCAGGTTGGCGACCATGAGGCCGAAGCCCAGGCCGGCCCACACGGGCACGGCAGCAAGGGCGCCGCGCTGAACGAAATCGCTCCCCACCACGACCAGGGCCCAGCTCAAGGCAATCGCAAACTCGCCCAGGCCACGCGCAGCCAGACGCAGCGGGGGTGCCGAATAGGCCCAGCCCAGGAGCAGTCCGGCCAAACCGATGCCCATGAGCCCGCTGCCCACCTGGCTCATGAGCCAGAGGCCGGCGGGGATCACGCTCGCCAGCAGGCCGTAGCCCAGGAGAGCGATAAAACGGGGCGAGAGCACGCCGTTCTGAATGAAGCGGCTGCCGCCGGTGAAGGGAAACAGACGCTCGGTGTTGATGGCATCCGTATCCCTGTCGTGGAAGTCGTTCACTACGTTGGCGCCTGCGTGGGCTGCTAACGCAAAGATCAGCGTCACCGCGGCTGTAGCGAAGTGGAAGGCGTGAGCCTCACGCCAAGCGCAGGCGAGGCCCAGCACCACGCCCACCAGCGTCACCGAAAGAAAGGCGGGGCGAGTAGCGAGGAAGGCTCGCAACAGCGGGCCCGGCAAGGCTTCCGCGCTAGGCTCGCGGGGCATGGCGGCGGATGGGGTTGTCATGGTGAATTTTCCTTGGGAGCATCGCATAGCTCGCCGACTCGGCGAACCAAATTGGCCATCACCGCGTCCTGATTGAAGGCAGCGTACTTGGCAGCAAAGGCGGCGGCGTTCTCGCGGTAGCCGTCGTTCTCGATCAGCTCCCGCAACAGGGGCAAAAAGTCTGTCGGGGGCTGTTCGGGATTCGCCACCATCCCCGCACCCATTTGCGCGACCCGCCGCGCCAGAAGAAATTGCTCCAAATGGGACGGCATCAACAGCAGCGGTTTTCCTGCCAGCAAGAAGGCGGTGGTGGTGGAAAGGCTGGAATAGGTGATAGCCACATCCGCCTCCACCGTGGCCTTTCCCAGGTCCACGGGCTGATCGGCAAAACGTAGATGCGCCGACTCGTAACGAGCCCTGGCGTGGGGCGGCAGGTTTGGAAAATAGACCACGGTCGGCACGCCAAGGCCCTGGAGCCCTTGCAGTATCAATTTCCATTGAGCCACTTCGGGGCGCAGATAGGCGAACACGCGTTTGCCCGGCATGTCCGGCCAGGGCAGCGCAATACCGACGGAAGCATTGGGCAAACAGCCCCAGTAGCGGGCCGGGCCGCGATCCTCGTATTGATCGAGTTCGGGGTAGGTCATCAAGGCCTCCTCCGCCACGTCGAACAACTCCATAACGGCGCCCAAGGGGGCCTTGCCGAAATGGGTCAGCACGGCATTGATGCTGGCCAGGGCCTCATCCTCCAGGGCCAGCAACTGCGCCTCGGGCAAGGGCTGCCAAGGCCGCATGTTGGGCAGAGGCCGCTGGCGCGGCGGAATGTAGAAACCGTTGCCGAAGACCATCACCGGCAAGCCCAAGGTCCGCGCCGCAAGCATGGCCGTGGGCCCATGGTCGGCCAGCACCAAGCGGGCCCCGGTGAGCTGCATCAGCTCCCGCCAGGCCACTACCAAGCCGAGCAGATCGGCGGCATCGGCATAGCCGAAACGCAGCAGGATGTCGGCATAGGTCAGCGGCGGACCGGGGCGATGCAATTCATTGGCAACCGGCGCCTGCATCCAGGTGAAGCCCTCGTTCTTGAGCAAGCGCGCCGCCGGCGCCGTTTGCGTCACGACCCAATGAACGTCATGCCCACCATCCCGTAGCGCACGAGCCAGCGGCAAGAACGCGCCGACGTGACCGAAGTTGGCACCGAACTCCCAGGCGTAGAGCAAGGAGGCCATCGGGTTAAACCGCCAAGACGCCAAGAACGCCAAGGCAA
>DASUJA010000122.1:0-12705 GCA_036279515.1 Rhodocyclaceae bacterium
CTTCTCCACCCGCATCCTGCGCGGCGACAAGATCGGCCTGATCGGCCCCAATGGCGCCGGCAAGAGCACGCTGATCAAGCTGATCCTGGGCGAGCTTCAGCCCGACGAAGGCCAGGTGCGGCTGGGCACCCGGCTCAACATTGCCTACTTCGACCAGATGCGCGCCCAGCTCGATGAGGAAGCGACCCTGGCCGATACCATCAGCCCCGGTTCCGAATACGTGGAAATCGGCGGCAAGCGCAAGCATGTAATCGGCTACCTGGGCGAGTTCCTTTTCGCCCCGGAACGGGCTCGCTCTCCGGTGCGCACCCTGTCCGGCGGCGAGCGTAATCGCCTGCTGCTGGCGCGGCTCTTCGCCCAGCCGGCTAACCTGATCGTGCTCGACGAACCCACCAATGACCTGGACATCGAGACCCTGGAATTGCTGGAAGAACTGATGCAGGACTATCCAGGCACCTTGCTGCTGGTGAGCCACGACCGGACTTTCGTGGACAACGTGGTGACCCAGACCATTGCCTACGAAGGCGACGGCGCCTGGAAGGAATATGCCGGCGGCTACGCCGATTGGGAGCGGGTGCGGCCTGCGCGTCAGTCACCTGAGGCTAAGACGGACAAGCCCACCGTCAAGACAGCGGAAGTGCCCAAGCCTGCGGTCAAATCCAAGACCAAGCTCAGCTACAAAGAGCAAAAGGAACTGGAGCAGTTGCCGGATCGCATCGCCGCCATGGAGTCGGAGCAGCAGACCATCGGCCAGCGTCTGGCGGAAGGCTCGATCTATCGGGATGCGCCCGACGAAGCCAAGCGCCTCAACGAGCGCGCCGCTGCCTTAGATGAAGAATTGATGGCGGCCATGGAACGGTGGGAAGCGTTGGAAACCAAGGCGGCGGAGAATGGGTAGTCGGTTTTTCCGGCAGACCGCCCGCCCATGAGCAAAGGCACGCTCCTTGCGGTGATGCGGGCCATGGAATTGCCCGTGCATCTTCGCTATCCCCGATCCTTCTTCAAGCTGCTGTCCATCGGCTTCTTGCTGGCGGTGGCACCGCTTGCGCTGAGCCTTGTTATGGACACTGTCGCCATCGGGCGACTGGCATCGCAAAGTCGGCAAGCCGTGTTCAATGCGGCGCGGATTGCCCATGGTAGCCGCCAGTTGGTGGAGTCGGTGCCCAGCCTGGAGCGGGCCGCGCTACAAGGGCTGGTGTTGCGGGATGCGGCACTCTGGCAGGGCTACGATGAACGGCACAAGAAATTCGCCAGCCTTTCCGTCAGCTTGGCGAAGTTGCCCCTGGATGGCGATACCCGCAAGCTGCTCGACAAGCTGGTCCGCGATGAGTCCGCCCTGGATCAAAAGCTTCGGGGCGAATGGGGCAGCAAGCATAGGTCCATGACACCGGCCCAGGTGTCCTTGAGTTACCAGAACGTTGTTGCCCAAAGTCATCAACTGCTGACCAAAGCCAACGAAGGCATCGACCGGGAAGCCGAGAATCTGCGTGCAAAAGCTTCCGCTACCGAGTCCCGCGCGTGGTTGCAGCTGGCTATCGTGCTGCCCGTGGCCCTGTTTCTGGTGGCCGGATTTAGCTACCTCCTGGCAAAACCCATCGCCCAGTTGGAAGAGGGCATCCGTGGTTTGGGCGAGCGCAAGTTCGATACGCCGATCCAGGTGGAAGGCCCCCAAGACCTGGAGCAACTTGGCCAGCAACTGGACTGGTTGCGCCGTCGATTGGCTCAACTGGAAGAGCAGAAGAGCCGTTTCCTGCGCCACGTATCTCACGAATTGAAGACGCCGCTCACGGCTTTGCGCGAGGGATCGGAATTGCTGGTGGAAGGCGTGGTCGGTCCATTGGCACCGCGTCAGCAGGAAATCGCCGGCATCCTGCGGGACAACAGCCTGCATCTCCAGTACCTGATCGAAGACCTGTTGCGCCATGGCGAAGCCGAGTTTCAGCAAACAGCGTTGCGCATTCAGCCGTTGCGGCCTCGGGATGTGATGGCTTTAGTGGCGGAGAAGCAGCGGGTGGCCCGCGAGGCACGGCAGATCGCGTTGCATCTGGAGGGCGGTGACTTCCTCATGTACTCGGACACGGATCGGCTGCGGGTCATCCTCGACAATCTGCTGTCCAACGCGATCAAGTATGCTCCAGCGAATAGCGCGGTCAGCCTGACGGCGACGGAAGAGGGCGACCGGGTTCGGTTGCGGATATTGGACGAAGGCTCAGGCATCGCGCCCGAAGATAGAGAGCGTGTGTTTGATCCCTTCTTCCGGGGCGCCATTCCTGCCGGCGGCGCGGTGCAAGGCACGGGGCTGGGCTTGTCCATCTGCCGCGACCACGTGCAGGCCCTGGGCGGCACTATAGAAATAGGAACGGGACGCGGCGATTTCAGCGTGTTCCTGCCCAAAGGAGAGCAATGAGATTTTGTTGGCGCATTTGCTTGGTGGCGCTTTCGCTATCGGTGCTCAGCGGATGCAACGCGCTATCCAGTTTCGGCGAAGACCGCTATTGGCTCCGGGCCGATAGATGGCGGACCAGCGACGTGACGGCGCTGCTCTACTACTTCGATTACCTGCGTGCCTTGTCGCCTGCTGATCAGATGCAGGAGCAGGAGCGGGCGCGGCGTGCCTTCAGCAAGGACAAGTCTGACTTCCACCGATTGCAACTCTCCATGGCCTTGGATGCACCCGCCGCGTCCTTGGCCGATCATCGCCAGGCTGCATCCTTGCTGGAGCCCCTGGCCCGTGAAACCAAAGGCCATGACAGGGAACTGCATTTGCTGGCGACGCTGATGCTCTCGGGCAATCGCCGTAGCGACGACCTGGAGCGCAAGCTGGAGGCGGTGAAGGAGATCGAGCGCAACCTGCTCCAACGGGACCGTCGGCCGAGTAAAGGGACGGATCGGGATACTACGAAGGGACAAGCGCAATGAACACCGCCGCCCAAGGCCGTCTGCTGCTGGTGGACGACGACCCCGATCTGCTGCGCCTACTGGCGATTCGCCTCGAAGCAGCGGGCTATCAGGTGGCTACGGCGGCCAGCGGCGAAGAAGCCATGGCCCGCATTGCGGCGGAGCGGCCCCAGCTGGTTATCACCGACATGCGCATGCCGGGCATGGATGGCAACGCCCTGTTCGACGCAGTGAAGGCGGCCCATCCCATGCTGCCGGTGATCATTCTCACCGCCCACGGCACCATCCCAGACGCAGTGGCCGCCACCCATCGCGGCGTATTCAGCTACCTGACCAAGCCCTACGACGCCAAGGTGCTGCTGGCCCAAGTGGCCCAAGCACTGCGGCTTTCCGCAGCCCCAGCAGGCAGTGATGACGGCGCTTGGCGGGCGGACATCATGACCCAGAACGCGGCCATGGAAGACCTGCTGGCGCGCGCCAAACTGGTGGCGAACGGCGACGCCAGCGTGCTGTTGCGGGGGGAGTCCGGCAGCGGCAAGGAGATGCTGGCGAAGGCCATTCACCTCGCCAGCCCCCGTCGTTCGGGCGCCTTCGTGGCGGTGAACTGCGGCGCCATCCCGGAGAACCTGCTGGAGTCGGAGCTGTTCGGTTACGTGAAGGGCGCCTTCACCGGCGCCACACGGGATCATTTAGGCCTCGTGCGAGAGGCCGACGGCGGCACCTTGTTCCTGGATGAAATCGGCGACATGCCGCTGCCCCTGCAAGTGAAGCTGCTGCGGGTGCTGGAGGAGCGGGAAGTCCGGCCCGTGGGCGCCACGCGGTCCTTCCCCGTGGACGTGCGGGTCATCAGCGCCACCCACCGGGATTTGGAAGGAGAGATGGCCGAAGGGCGTTTCCGTAGCGACCTGTTCTATCGCCTCAACGTGGTGACCCTGGCAATTCCGTCCTTGGCCGAGCGGCGGGACGACATTCCGCTCCTGGCCAAACACTTCCTGCGACGGCTGGCGACTCGCTACCGCAAGGAGGTCAACGGTTTCGCCCCCGAAGCCTTGGAGCTGCTGGTGCGCGCCGCCTGGCCCGGCAATGCGCGGCAACTGCTCAACGTGGTGGAGCAGGCCGTGGCCCTTTGCACCGGGCCGGTGATTCCTTTGGCCTTGATCCAGAGCGCCATCCGTCAGGTGGAAGAGGTGATTCCCTTCGACGAAGCCCGACGACGTTTTGAGCATGACTATCTGGGGCGCCTGCTCAAACTCACTGGCGGCAACGTGGCTCAAGCTGCCAAGCTGGCCCAGCGCAATCGGACGGATTTCTACAAGCTGCTGCAACGGCACGCTCTCGATCCGGCTTTGTTCAAGTAGCCGAATCGGCGGGATAGGCGCGGTTTGGGCCGCGCCTACTTTTCCTCCTTGCGCATAAGTGCGCTTCCACTCGCACACGTTCTTCCTTGTCGCCGCTCGGCGACTTAAAAACCTCATGCAGTTCAATGGCTTGCGTAATTCGGTCGGATCGCTGTCGCCATCTGGCGACAAATCGCCTTCATGGCCTTTCGCGATTTGCGAGGTAACTGTTTGATTTCATAAGAAACCCGAGGGCTGGCACAGAGGCTGCGATTAGTAAGCCATGTCAGCGCCTTCGGGGCGCTTCTGTCACCCAGAAAAGGAGCAAGCCCATGAACACTCAAATCGGACTCGGGGGTACTGGCTGCGCCCTGGGGCGCTTCGTCCCGTCATCGGGAGCGCGCCACTGATGGACGTTCCGCCCCTTTATGCCTTGCTGATTCCCAACTCACATCCGTCTTTGAAAGGAGAGTTCGCTATGAACGCGCGCCCCAAGTTGCTTTATCCCGCCCTGATCGTTGCCGCTGTCGCTGTGACCTTGCTCAGCGCCACCGGCATCGCCGCTTTGACGGGGCATCTGCCTAGTGCAAATGCGGCAAATGCAGCAAATGCAGCAAATGCCGTATCGGACGACGGTAGCCGGTTGAGGACCGCCAAGGCCGAGGAGGGCGAGTCGATTCGGGATCGTGGCTATGCGCCTCCTGCCTGCAAGACCTGCGGTGTGGTGGAAAGCGTGCGCACCGTGGAGGTGAAGGGCCAGGGCTCCGGCCTGGGAGCGGTGGCAGGCGGTTTGGCTGGCGCCTTGGTCGGCAACCAGATCGGCGACGGCAATGGCCGTACCGTGGCAACCATTGCTGGGGCGGGTGGCGGCGCCTACCTGGGCAATGAGATCGAGAAAAACAAGAACGCTCGGACGTCGTATCAGATTCGAGTCCGCATGGATGGTGGTGGGTTCCGCACGCTTTATCAGCATGACGCGCCGAGCGTCGGTACCGGCGACCGGGTTCGCATCAGCAACGGCGTCGCCGTGCTGGCTGGTTAGGGAGAACTCACCATCATGAATGCACGCCTCATCCTTCAATCACGCCGGGCAGCCTTGCTGCTGCTTGGGCTGGGTAGCTTGACCCTTGGCGGCTGCGAAAGCGCGGCGCTAACCATGTTCGGCATCGGCGCCTCTACCGGGGTGCAGCACGGCCTTAACGGCGTCACCTACCGCACCTTCACCATGCCGACGCCACGGGTCAGGACCGCGACGTTGGCGGCCCTGAATCGCATGGCGATCAAGGTGGAGAAGGTGGATCGCCCCGTGGATAGAGCCGGCAAGCCCACCGGCGAAGAAATCATCACCGCCACGGCCAATGACCGGAAGATCGAAGTAGATCTGCAAGTCCTGTCCGCGAACACCACCCGCATGAGGGCCGTTGCCAAGCAAGGGCTCTTCTACGACAGCGCCACCGCCTACGAAATCATCGCCCAGACCGAAAAGGTTCTGGGTGGTTAAGCCGAACCCACACTGACTGACCAAAGGAGAACACATGAAAAACAATCGTAACAACCGCTTTGCTGGCCTCATGGCTGCCAGCGCCTTGGCGCTGCTGTCCTCCATCGGCGCCTTCGCGCAGACGGCCTCGGCTACGGGGACGAACACTGGCACTACGACTGGAACTACCGTCGGAACGACAACCGGAAGCGGCGGCTCAACGACTGGCTCGACCGCCACGGCCGGTGCCACGGGTAGCACGACGACTGCCAGCGGCTCGACTGCGGCGACTGGCACCTCCGGAGCCACGGCCACAACGGGGGCGACTGCGGGTACCACCACCGCCGCCGGTACGGGCATTTTCGTTCCTGGTCGGCGCGTGATTGGTCAAAACAATTCCGGACGACCGGGTGCGCCCTATGGCTACGGTGGTCAGACCAGCCGCTCCGGCATCGTGACAGCAGCGGGCGGCCCCGTTTCGCAAGGGCATCATCATCACCATCACGAGCATCACGACGAAGGCGGTCGACATGGCGAGCATCGTGGTTACGAGCATGCGGAGTATGACCAGCATCATCACGCCGGATACCGTCCGGTGGTGCTGACTGCTGCGGGTACGACGGCTGGCGTAGGCGGGGCCTACACGGCTCGTCCCGCTACGACGACGAGTTCAACGAGCACTGCCAGCACGAGTGGCATCGTGACGGCGAGCGGTGCCTCGAACGGTAGCGGCTTTGCTGGCAAATCCGGCCACGGTGGCGAGCATCAGGAGCATGGCCACCACTGAAGACAGAGAGTGAGTTGATGACTGGCCTGGCGGCCTAGAGTCGCCAGGCCAGTTGTTCATCCGCGTCGCGCAGGCGCTGGGCCAAGACGCGGCAGATGTTGTGATAGATCTTCAGGCCCGCAACCGGATGGCTGTCGATGGCTTGGTCAGAGATGCGCACAAGAACGCTGGGTTCCAGGGCGGTGACAGTGGCGCTGCGGGTTTCTTTATCCACCAGGGCAATTTCGCCGAAGCTGTCGGCCGCGCCAAGCCGTGCCAACTCCAGATCGCCGTTGCGGCTGCGCTTGGTGACCTTCGCGCTGCCCGACAGGATGATGTACATGTGGATGCCGCTATTGCCTTCGGTGACGATGTCGGCGAAGGGCTCGAAGGTGCACTTCTCCGCATTGATCAGGAGCTCCCCGATCTCCGCCGGGGTCAGCCCATGGAACGCCTTGACGCGTTCCGCCAGCTTGAACAGCAGCTTCTGGGTGTCGTGAAAGGAAAAGGGTTCCTTGATCCAGTGGCTCATACCTGTAGGGCTTCCAACAGCTCTTGTTCAAGTCTGATCATGGTGGCCGATTTTTCCAGTTCCGGGCCGGAAATGAGGAAGGTGTCTTCCACCCGATCGCCGAGGGTGTTCACTCGGGCAGTATGGAGGGAGATTCCGTGTTTCGCTAGGACCAATGCGATGGCATAGAGCAGGCCCGGCCGGTCGGCGGAGGTGAGCGACAGCATGAACTGATTGCCCTTTTCGTCCGGGCGGATGCTGACTTCCGGGCTAATTGGGAAGTGCTTGACCTGGCGCGGCAGGCGGCCCTTGATCGGGGCCTCCAGGGGCGGATGGGTCTTGAGCAGCTCCACCAGATCGTGCTCGATGAGGGCGATCATGTCCCGGTAGGGCAGGTGCTCCTGGGCGTCCAGCAGCACGAAACTATCCAGGGCGTAGCCGTGACGGGTGGTATGCACCTTGGCATCCACGATGGTGTAGCCGTACTTGGAGAAGAAGCCGCAGAGGCGGGCGAACAGGTCAGGCTGGTCGCTCACGTAGGCCATGACTTGCAGACCTTCGCCGATGGGATTCAGTCGGGCGCGAATGACGGGCGCATTGCTGTTCACCTGGTAGTACAGGGTGCGGGCGTGCCAGGCGATCTCGTCGGCGTCGTGGCGCAGGAAGTAGGCAGTATCCAGTTGCTTCCAGAGATCGCGCTCGATGCCGTTTTGCAGGCCGCGTAGGCGCAGTTGGGCGAGGGCGGCTTCCTGGTTGTCGTGGGTGGCGGAGCGGGAGGGTAGGTCGCCGTTCAGGTGGCGGCGCGTGAGGCGGAACAGGTCCTCCAGCAGCTTGCCCTTCCAGGCGTTCCAAACCTTAGGGCTGGTGCCGCGAATGTCGGCCACGGTTAGCAGGTAAAGGGCGGTCAGGCGGCGCTCGTCTTTGACGATACCGGCGAACATCTCGATCACGTCGGGATCGGACAAGTCCTGCTTCTGGGCAATGGCGGACATGGTCAGGTGGTGCTCCACCACGAACACCATCAACTCTGTGTCCTCCTGGCTGATACCGTGTTCTTCGCAGAACCGGCGCGCGTCGGCCATGCCTTCCTTGGAGTGATCACCGCCGCGACCCTTGGCGATGTCGTGGAACAGGGCTGCGATGTAGAGCAGCCAGGGGCGATCAAAGCCGGACATGAGCCGCGAGCAGAAGGGGTACTCGTGGGCGAACTCGGGCATGGCGAAGCGACGCAGATTGCGCATCACCATCATGATGTGCTGATCCACCGTGTAGACGTGGAACAGGTCGTGCTGCATCTGGCCGACGATGCGGCCAAAGGCGGGGATGTAGCGGCCGAGGATGTCGTACTGGTTCATTCGCCGCATTTCGCGGATCAAGTGGCGCTGCTGGAACAACTTGAGGAAGAGGGCGCGGTTGGCCGGGTCGGCGCGGAACTTGTCGTCGATGCAATGGCGAGCACGCCAGAGGGCACGCAGGGTGCGGCTGGTCATGCCGATCAATTCGCGGCGCTGTTCCAGCAGCAGGAAGCTCTTGAGGATGGTGGACGGCTGGGTCTGGAAGAGGGCAGTGTCGCGGATGTCCAGCCGGTCGCGCAGAATCTGGAAGTGCTCGTCGATGATGAAGGGCGGGGCGGGCGGGCGCTTGATCAGGCGCAGGCTGAGGTTTTGCAGCACCAGGGCGTTGAGCTGGGTGATCAGCTTGGCGTTGCGGTAGTAACGCTGCATCAGCACTTCCGAAGCGCGCTTGGCTTCGGTGCGCTCGAAGCCCATGGCTTGGGAGAGGGCTTCCTGGTAATCGAACAGGATGCGCTCTTCCTTGCGCTTCACCAGCAGGTGGAGCTTGATCCGCAGGTTGTTGAGGAAGCGCTCGGCTTGTGCCAGAGCGCGGGCTTCATCTTCCGTCAGCAGGTCTTCCCGAACCAGCTCATCCCAGGTTTCGCCCAGGAAGGCGGCCCGAGCTACCCAGCGAATTACCTGCAAATCGCGCAGGCCCCCAGGACTTTCCTTGCAGTTGGGCTCCAGGCTGTAGGGGGTGTCGTGATAGCGGGAATAGCGTTCTTCCTGCTCCAGCTGCTTGGCCTTGAAAAAGTCCGCCGGATCGCGGGCGTCGTTGAGCTGCTGGACGAGGCCCATGAACAGGGCTTCGTCGCCGGTTAGGAAGCGAGCTTCCAGCAAGGCGGTCTGGATAGTGATGTCCTTGGCCGCTTCTTCCAGGCACTCGGCCGGGTTGCGCACGCTGTGGCCCACGTCCAGGCCCATGTCCCAGAGCAGGCCCACCAGTTGTTCCAGACGCGGATCGCTCGCGGTGTCGAAGCCTTCTGGCACCAGGAGCAGTAGATCTACATCGGAAGCGGGGAAAAGCTCGCCGCGCCCATAGCCGCCCACCGCCACCAGCGCCATTTGCGGCGGCATGTCCATCTGTTGCCAAAGCTCGATTAGGGTGGCATCGACCCGCTTGGTACGCCCGTGAAGCAGGGCGTCTACGTCTTCGGTTTCCTTGTAGGCCGCCACTAGCTCGGCCATTTCGGACTGGAGGCGAGCGCGATATTGGGAGGCGAGACTACGCGGGTCTTGGGCAGGGACGGCCTTGGCGGTCATATCAGGCGATCGTCGCGGGTTTGGGCGGGGCGCCTGCACTCATGGTGAGGACTTCGTGGCCGGTGGGAGTCACCACCAGAGTGTGCTCCCACTGGGCCGACAGGGAGCGGTCCTTGGTGACGATGGTCCAGCCGTCGGAGAGCTCGGAAATGGCGGCCTTGCCCGCGTTGATCATGGGCTCGATGGTGAAGATCATGCCGGGTTCCAGCACGGGACCAGTGCCGGCCTTGCCGTAATGGAGCACCTGGGGATCTTCGTGGAAATGGGCGCCGATGCCGTGCCCGCAGAACTCGCGGACCACGGAGAAACCGTTCTTCTCGGCATGCTTTTGAATGGCAGCGCCAATGTCGCCCAGATGGGCGCCGGGCTTGACCTGGGCAATGCCGATCCACATGCATTCGTGGGTAATGGTGCAAAGGCGCTTGGCCAGGATGGAAGCGTCGCCGACGATGAACATCCGGCTCGAATCCCCATGCCAGCCATCTTTGATGGTGGTGATGTCCAGATTGACGATGTCGCCCTTCTTCAAGGGGCGGTCGTTGGGTACGCCATGGCAAACCTGATGGTTGATGGAGGCGCAGATGGACTTGGGGTAGGGGGCGTAGCCCGGCGGGGCGTAATTGAGCGGGGCGGGAATGCAGCCTTGCACGTTCACCATGTAGTCATGGCAGAGCTTGTCCAGCTCCTCGGTGGTGACACCGGGTTTGACGAAGGGGGTGATGTAGTCGAGCACTTCGCCGGCCAAGCGGCAGGCAACGCGCATTTTTTCAATTTCTTCAGGGGTTTTTATGGTGATAGCCATGACTTTTGCCGGGTTTTCTGCGGCTTTCGGGGTGGATCGGCCATTTTACGCACCGCCTCGCCAAAGCGCCAGAAATGGGCCGTCAGGATCAATCACTCTTGCGAAAGTGGAATCGACCTTGCCGCTAACTGGATGAAGTAGCTATAATCTTGGGCTGTTCAGGTTTCTGCCTGGACAAATCCGCACGTTCGGCGCCGATTGGGTGACTCCTTTGCATAGGAGTTGCAACACCGCCGAACGGAGGTTTCAACCCATATCGGAGCACAATTCGATGACTACTACCACCATGCGTCAAATGCTGGAAGCCGGTGTCCACTTCGGCCACCAAACCCGCTTCTGGAACCCCAAGATGGCCCCCTATATCTTCGGCCATCGCAACAAGATTCACATCGTCAACCTCGAGAAGACCCTGGTTAAGTACAACGAAGCCATGGCTTTCATGAAGAAGCTGGCTTCCCAGAAGGGCACCATCCTCTTCGTTGGCACCAAGCGTCAAGCTCGCGAAATCGTTGCCGAAGAAGCTCAACGCGCCGGCATGCCTTTCGTTGATGAGCGCTGGCTCGGCGGCATGCTGACCAACTTCAAGACCGTCAAGGTTTCCATCAAGCGCCTCAAGGAGCTGGAACAGATGGCAGAAGACGGCAGCCTCGAAAAGCTGTCCAAGAAAGAAGCCCTGACCCTGCAACGCGAAATGGACAAGCTGCAAAAGTCCATCGGCGGCATCAAGGACATGGGCGGTCTGCCCGATGCGATCTTCCTGATCGACGTGGGTTACCACAAGATCACTGTGACCGAAGCCAACAAGCTCGGTATCCCCTTGATCGGTGTGGTCGATACCAACCACTCTCCCGCAGGCGTGGACTACGTGATCCCCGGCAATGACGACTCCAGCCGTGCGATCCGTCTGTACGCTCGTGGCGCTGCCGACTCCATCCTGGAAGGCAAGGCTCAGTCTCTGAATGAAGTGGTTGCTGCTGTTGCTGGCGACGACGAATTCGTTGAAGTCGAAGAAGCCGCTGAGTAACTCCTCGCTTTATTGGCTGTAAGCACGGCGGCATGGCCTTGGTTGTGTAAAGGCGTGCCGCCGTTGTCGATGATTGATTGAAATTTTGGAGTAAGTGTCATGGCGGAAATTACCGCAAGCATGGTCAAGGAACTGCGCGAAAAGACCGACGCGCCCATGATGGAATGCAAGAAGGCCCTGTCCGAAGCCGAAGGCGATATGGGCAAGGCTGAAGAAATTCTTCGCGTCAAGCTGGGTAACAAGGCCTCCAAGGCCGCTACCCGCGTGGCCGCCGAAGGCATCGTCGCCATCAGCATCTCCGCTGACGGCAAGACCGGCGCCATCGTTGAAGTGAATAGCGAAACCGATTTTGTGGCCAAGAACGACGAGTTCATCGCCCTGACCAACGGTTGTGCCGAGCTGATTGCAAAGAACAACCCCGCCGACGTGGCTGCGCTGTCCGCGCTGCCCATGGGCGACGGCACGGTTGAATCCACTCGTTCCGCCCTGGTCGGCAAGATCGGCGAGAATATGACCATCCGTCGCTTCGTTCGTGCCGAAGCCAAGGGCAAGCTGGCCTCCTACATCCACGGTGGCGCCAAGGTTGGCGTGCTGATCGACCTGGTTGGCGGCGACGAAAGCCTGGCCAAGGATATCGCCATGCACATCGCTGCATCGAAGCCCAAGTCCCTGGACTCCACCGGTGTTTCCGCCGACCTGATCGAGATGGAACGCCGCGTTGCCATCGAGAAGGCCAAGGAAGCCGGCAAGCCCGAAGCGATGCTGGAAAAGATCGCTGAAGGTACAGTGCAGAAGTTCCTGAAGGAAGTCACTCTGCTGGGCCAGGTTTTCGTCAAGGCTGAAGACGGCAAGCAAACCATCGAGCAACTGCTGAAGAGCAAGGGCGCCTCCGTGGCTTCCTTTACCCTCTTCATCGTCGGCGAAGGCATCGAAAAGAAGGTCACCGACTTCGCAGCTGAAGTGGCTGCTCAAGCCGCTGCCGTTGCTGGCAAGTAAGAAGGAAAAACGCATCCCATGACTGCAGCTGCCGCTCGCTACAAACGCATTCTCCTTAAGCTCTCCGGCGAAGCCCTGATGGGCGATGACGCCTACGGCATCAACACCGCCATGCTTTCGTCCATCGTGGGCGAGATCAAAGCCGTGGCCGAGATGGGCGTGGAAATCGGTGTGGTGATCGGCGGCGGCAACATCTTCCGCGGCGTGGCCGGTACGGCCACCGGCATGGACCGGGCTACGGCGGATTACATGGGTATGTTGGCCACGGTGATGAATGCCATGGCCCTGGCCGAT
>DASUJA010000123.1:0-6696 GCA_036279515.1 Rhodocyclaceae bacterium
ACCGAGGGATTCCCGTGCGCAGATGAAAGCGATGCCGCGCCTGCCTAGTTCCGTCGCCACGTAGCTGAACGTGGCGAGCGGGTTGGAATCTCCCATGGAGTGCGCGTCGCCGCGAGGCGCCAGATGCATGCCCACGCGATCCTTGCCCCACACGGCGATGCAGGCGTCGGTCACTTCCAGCATCAGGCGGGCGCGATTCTCGATGGAACCGCCGTAGCCGTCGGTGCGCTTATTGGTGCTGTCCTGGAGGAACTGGTCGAGCAGATAGCCGTTGGCGCCGTGAATTTCCACGCCGTCGAAGCCGGCCTTCTTCGCGTTCTCGGCACCCTTGCGATAGGCCTCCACCACACCGGGAATTTCTTCGGTGCTCAGCGCACGAGGCGTCACGTATTCGCGCATGGGGCGCAGGAGACTCACGTGGCCCTGGGCCGCAATGGCACTGGGCGCCACGGGCAGTTCGCCGTTCAAAAGGTCAGGATGGGAAATGCGACCCACGTGCCACAGCTGGCAGAAGATGCGGCCACCGGCAGCATGCACGGCGCGGGTCACGAGCTTCCAGCCTTCCACCTGTTCGTCGGACCAGATGCCCGGCGTGTCGGGATAGCCCACGCCCATGGGCGTCACGGAAGTGGCTTCAGACAGAATCAAACCGGCGCTGGCGCGCTGAGCGTAGTACTCGGCCATCAGCGCATTGGGCACGCGGCCTTCGCTGGCGCGGGTACGGGTCAGGGGCGCCATGACGACGCGGTTGGGCAGCAGCAAATCGCCGACTTTGAGGGGAGTGGAGAGTTGGGGCATTTGTTCTTCCTTCTTTGTTGTTTGGATTACAGATCGCTTTGGATACGTTGCAGAAACTGCGCAATCACGTCTTCATTGCGCGCGTAGAAAATCCATTGGCCCACCTTCTGCGTCGTCACCAGCCCCGCCTTTTGGAGCGTCGCCAGGTGCGCGGAAACAGTGGATTGCGACAGCCCGGCCTTCTCGAAAATCTTGCCGGCGCACACGCCCATGTCGAAAGGGTAGTGCTGCTCGCTGAAAACCTCTTCGGGCGTCTTCAGCCAGGCCAACATCTCGCGCCGTGCCGGATGGGCCAGGGCCTTGATGATTTCGTCCAGGTTGAGCGGTTCGGGTTTGGTCTTTGCCATGGTAAAAGTATTTCGTCGTTGGACGAAATATAGTTCGTTGCAAAACGAAACACAAGTGGGGCCGCTATAGTGCTGCCCATCGTTTCTTCATCTTCGACCGCCATGCGCCAGCCCGTCCCTCTCGACAAAGCCTATCGCCTGCTCAACCACGGCCCTGTCACGCTCGTTTCCAGCGCCCACGGCGGGCGCAGCAACGTGATGGCGGCGGCTTGGGCCATGCCGCTGGATTTCGATCCGCCCAAGGTGGCGGTGGTGGTGGACAAGAGCACGCTGACCCGGCAACTGATCGAAGCCAGCGGCGAGTTCGCGCTCAACATTCCGAGTCGGCAGATCGCCGCTGCGTGTCTCAAAGCCGGTTCCATCAGCGCGAAGGATTTGGGCGAGGGCGGCGACAAATGGCGCGAGGTGGGCCTCACACATTTCGCTTCCGAGAAGATCGCTGGGCCCTTGGTGGAAGGCTGCGTGGGCTGGCTGGAATGCCGCGTCATTCCTGAACCTCACAACGAGCAAGCCTACGATTTATTTCTCGCCGAAGTGGTCGCCGCCTGGGCCGACCCGCGAGTCTTCGCCGATGGCCGCTGGCATTTCGACGACGCCAACGATGACTTGCGCACTCTGCATTACGTGGCGGGCGGCCAGTTCTTCGTCACCGGCGAATCGGTGAACGTGGAATGAAAACCCTCTACGAAGACGTGGTGGCCTACACCACCCGCGACGGTTCCGAGATTCGCGAGCTGCTGCATCCCGCTCACCACGGCGCCCGCAACCAAAGCCTCGCCGAAGCCATCGTGGCGCCAGGCCAGCGCACCCTGCTGCATCGACACGCCCTCACCGAAGAGCTGTACCACGTGACTGCCGGCGGCGGCCTCATGACCTTGGGCGACGAACAGTTCTCCGTCATCGTCGGCGACACGGTGTTGATCCCGCCCGGCACCGCGCACTGCATCGAAGCCACCGGCACGGAGCCGCTGCGCATCCTCTGTTGTTGCAGCCCCGCCTATTCCCACGACGACACGGAGCTGCTGTGAGCGAAATGCCTTCCATGAAAATTTGGGTCGACGCGGACGCTTGCCCCATCGTCATCAAGGAAATCCTCTACCGCGTTGCCCAGCGCACCGGCATTTCACTGACCTTGGTAGCCAACCAGTTCCTGCGCGTGCCGGCCTCGCCCCACATCCGCGCCGTGCAGGTGCCGCAAGGCTTCGACGTGGCGGATCGCCACATCGCCGATCAGGTGCTGCCAGGGGATTTGGTGATCACCGCCGACATTCCCCTCGCCGCGATGGTGTTGGAAAAGCAGGCCCACGCGCTGAATCCTCGCGGTGAGCTTTACAGCACGGAGAACATTCGCCAGTTGCTGGACATGCGCAACTTCATGGACACCCTGCGCAGCAGCGGTGTGGACACGGGCGGCCCACCGGCTTTCAGCGCTTCGGACCGACAGGCCTTTGCCAATCGACTGGATCGGTTTCTGGCGAGCCGCCGCTGAACCGCCCGCACCCGTCCGCGTACAATCCGCGCCCAGCGGCGCTACCCACCGCCTCACGCGGTCAGCACGCATTTCTCCAATAGGCCCCCCGTGTCTTTCGCAAGGGGTGGCTACTCAAACTGGGAGTCGTTCATGAACCTTCGTCATCCGCGCCTGCGCGGGCTGGGCGCTGCTTTGGCCGCATTCACCTGCGCCTGCGCCGCCGCCCTTTTCACCCCCTCCGCCAACGCTCAGGAAAACGTCCTGCGCGTGTCCGCCATCCCCGACGAAGCGCCCACCGAACTGCAACGCAAGTTCGCTCCCCTCGGCAAGTACCTGGAAAAGGAACTGGGCATGCCGGTGAAGTTCGTGCCCGTGTCCGACTACGCTGCCGTGGTGGAATCCCTTGCCACCAAGAAGCTCGACCTGGCCTGGTTGGGCGGCTTCACCTTCGTCCAGGCCAAGCTGCGCACCAACGGCAGCGCCATTCCCCTGGTGCAACGGGAAGAAGACAGCAAGTTCACCTCGCGCTTCATCACCGCCGATCCGGCCATTACCTCCCTGGCCCAACTCAAGGGTAAGACCTTCACCTTCGGCGCACCATCCTCCACCTCCGGCCACCTGATGCCGCGTTACTTCCTGCTGAAGGCCGGCATCGACGCAGACAAGGATTTCAAGACCGTGGCCTTCTCCGGCGCTCATGACGCCACCGTTGCCTTCGTTGCCGCAGGCAAGGCCCAGGCCGGCGTGCTCAACGCCTCCGTGTGGGACAAGCTGGTGGAACAGGGCAAGGTCGACACGACCAAGGTGCACGTCTTCGCCACTACGCCCCCTTACTTCGACTACAACTGGACCGTGCGCGGCGACCTGGACCCGGCTTTGGTGAAAAAGCTGACCGCCGCCTTCCTCAAGCTCGATCCTAAGAACCCCGAGCACGCCGAGATCCTGCAATTGCAGCGGGCCAGCAAGTTCATCCCCACCAAAAAAGAGAACTACGAAGGCATTGAACAGGCAGCCCACAGCGCCGGCCTACTCAAGTAATTCCCTGTCGTGAGCTTCGTTCTCGAAGGCGTGGGCCTGACCCACGCCAACGGCCATGCCGCCCTGCGCGACCTACGCCTGCGTGCCGCGCTGGGTGAACGCATCGCCCTGATCGGCCCATCCGGCGCAGGCAAGACCACGTTGCTCCGTGTCCTCGGCACCGCGCTGCGGCCCACGACAGGCAACGTGGAATTGCTGGGCCTCGCGCCCTGGCGGCTGGGCACCAGCGCCCTGGCGCACCTGCGCAGCCGCATCGGACAGGTGCACCAGAGCGCCCCCATCCCGCCCCGGCAGCGCGTGGTCACGGCTGTCCTGGCCGGACGACTGGGAAGCTGGCCCCTGTGGAAGAGCCTGCTCTCCCTGGCCTACCCGCTCGACATGGCCGGCGCCCGCAGCGCCTTGGCCCAACTCGATTTGGCCGACCGCCTGTTCGACCGTTGCGACCGCCTTTCCGGCGGACAAGTGCAGCGCGTCGGCGTAGCCCGGGTGCTCTACCAAGGCCCCGAGCTGATCCTGGCCGACGAACCCGTGTCCTCCCTCGATCCCGCCTTGGCGGAGCAGACCTTGCAAGTGCTCTGCGCCGACGCCCAATCACGCAACGCCACCCTGGTGGCAAGCCTGCATACCGTGGGCCTGGCGCTGAAGCACTTCCCCCGCATCGTCGGTCTGCGCCAGGGTGAGATCCTGTTCGATCTGCCCGCCGATCAAGTGACGCCGGCGCTGCTTCAAACCTTGTACGGCAATGAGTCCTACGACGACGTCTAGGCCGCCGACTCTGCGCGACCCTGCGCTCCTTCCGCGTGCCACGGCGTTGCTGCTGGCGTGCCTGATCGCCTGGCCCTTGCTACGGCAAGCCCAGGTGGATCCCGCCGTCCTTGTGGATCCGGCCAATCTCCAGACCATCGGCCACTTTCTCGGCGCATTCCTTCCCCCCGAACACGGGCGTGAGTTCCTCGGCCTGCTCGGCACAGCGGTAGTCGAAACCCTGGCCATCGCCACCGCCGGCATGGCCCTCGCCTTCCTCCTGGCGGTACCCCTGGCGCTGCTCGCAAGCCGCGCCCTTTCCCGCAGCGACATCGGCCCCGGACCGGGTGCCGTGCGGGAAGGCCTGTTGCGCAACGGCGTACGGAGCCTGCACACGCTGCTGCGCGGCATCCCGGAACTGGTCTGGGCTCTGGTGTTCGTGCGCATCTTCGGCCTCGGCCCGGCTGCCGGTGTGCTCGCCCTGGGGCTCACCTACGGCGGCATGCTGGCCAAGGTCTACGGGGAAATTTTCGAGAGTGCCGACCGAGCCCCTGTGCGCGCCTTGCTGACAACCGGCGCCACGCCGCTCGCAGCCTGCCTCTACGGCCTGCTGCCCGCATCTGCCCGGGAGCTGACCTCCTACACCGTGTACCGCTGGGAATGCGCGGTGCGCGCCTCGGTGGTGATGGGCTTCGTCGGCGCCGGCGGTCTGGGACAGTTGATGGACCAGGCCATGAAGCTGCTCAACGGCGGCGAAGCGGCCAGCATCCTGCTCAGTTTTCTCGCCCTGGTTCTGGCGGCGGATACCGTCTCCAGCGGCCTCCGTCATTGGATCAGCCACGGCGGACGCGCCCGGCGCCGCACCGGCATCGGCCTGGGCGGCACCTTGTTCCTGCTGGCGCTGGCGGCAGCCGTGGCCAGCAGCGTCCACCGTCTGGAATTGGATTTCAGCGCCCTATGGACGCAGGACGGGCTTCATCAATTCGGCGATTTCTGGCTGGCCTTCATTCCTCCCGACCTGAGCCGCGAATGGATGGCGAAGGTGGCGCTCGGCACCATGGAAACCCTGGCGATTTCGGCAGTCGGCACCGGCCTCGCCGCCGTGGCGGGTAGCGGGCTGGCGCTGGCTGCCGCCAGTCGGCAAGGCTTGTTGCGCGGCACGAGCCGCTTCCTGCTCAACGCCCTGCGCTCGGTCCCGGAACTGGTCTGGGCCACGCTGGCCGTCCTCGCTGCAGGGCTCGGCCCCTTTGCCGGCAGCCTGGCCCTGGCCCTGCATACCAGCGGCGTACTCGGCCGTCTTTTCGCCGAAGCCATCGAGAACGCCCCCACGGCCCCTGGCGATGCATTGCGCGAAGCAGGCGCCGGCCGCCTAACCGCGTTTCTCTACGGCACCCTACCCGAAGCTTTGCCCCAGGCCCTGGCCTACACCCTCTACCGCTGGGAAATGAACATCCGCATGGCCGCAGTGCTGGGCTTCGTCGGCGCCGGTGGACTTGGACAACTGCTGTACGTGGAGCTGTCCCTGTTCCACCACGCCCAAGCAAGCACGGTCATCATCGCCATGCTGCTGCTGTCGATTGCGGTGGATCACGCGTCGGCTTGGTTGCGGCAGCGGTTGATGCGGTGAGGTGTCAGCGCACCGTACGGTGCCGGTCCACCCAGTAGCCCCAAAGCACCAGCAGCCATTGGGCTTGGCCGACCCAGGCGAGGACCACGACATTCGGCGGCGGATCGCCAAACATGTTGCCGACCTGAATGATGGCGAGAAACGCCACCAGGCCCCAGAAGGCCCAATGGCCGATGCGATCCGCGGCCTGCGTGCGGCGGGCATAGAGCGCAACGCCGGCGGCGAATAGGGTGGTTTCGACCACCAGAGTCCAGGGCAGGGAGTGCCAAAGTCCCAATCCGAAACGCTGCGACGAGCCGGGGTAAAAGGGCAGGTCGGGCACATGAACCACCAGATCCAGCAGCCAATGGCTCGGCACCAGCAGCCCCACGACCAAGGCCCCACGCCAGTCGCGCCGCAGACCGAGGTAAGCCGCAGCCAACAGCCCGCCCCAGACCAAAGTCATCAGCAGGCTGTGGCTCCAGGGATAGTGCTCGAAGGCCAAGGGCGTGACTCCCGAAGCGCCAGGTGCGATGCGGACTTGCTCGGCTCCGATTTGCAGCAGCGTGGGCCACAACAGGTCGATGAACTGGGCAGCGATAAACAGGGTACCTAGGGACACCCGCGGTGCAGCCGCTTTTGCGCCGAAGCCGACACCGAAATGGCCTATGAACATGGAGCCTCCCTTTAAC
>DASUJA010000124.1:0-60363 GCA_036279515.1 Rhodocyclaceae bacterium
TGGCCCATAGACCACCCGGCGCCCCTCGGGCGCGTCCATGCCGTGCAACGAGTCGCTGCGGTCAGCGCTGCCTGCCTGCTGGTATCCAAACAAGATTTCGATGCGCTCAAAGGAATGGACGCCGAGACCTTCCCTGAAAAATTCGCCGACATCGACTTCTGTCTCAAGCTTACCCAAGCGGGCCACAAGATCATGTGGACGCCCTACGCGACACTGATCCACGATACGGACAACACAACCTGGGGCGACAAGAGCGACAACAATGCTCTCCTCGCCAAGTGGGGCAAGGCCATGGTGACGGATCCCTGTCACAACCCCTACATCGCGCTGGGTAGTGACACCAACCAACCTGAGGCCGAACCGGCGTTCATGCCGGATCCGATCACTTGGCACCCAGTGCCCAACGTCTATTCCATGTCGTCGGACAAGGATGGCGCAGGCCATTACCGCGTCATTCAGCCAATCCAGCACGCAACCGAACAAGGGCTGATCCGCGGGCGTTATGGGCTTGGGTATCCGGTACCCATGATGATGGAAAAGCTCGACATCGACGTGGTGTTCTCCCAGCGCCAACTGGAAGATCGGCAACTGGAGAATCTTGCTCGCTTCAAAAAGTTGCTTCACTGCAAGATCGTCATGGACTTCGATGACTTGCTGACCAACGTCCCCGACAAGAACATCCACAAACGAACCTTGCTCAAGGACATGAAGGGCCGCCTGCGCAGAGTTGGAGAATTGGCCCATCGATTCACCGTCTCCACCGAACCCTTGGCGCGGGAGTTCAAGCAGTATCACGACGACATCCGCGTGGTTCCAAATGCGCTGCTTCGTTCGCAATGGGCTCACCTGAGTTCTCAGCGCGGCACATCAAGGAAGCTTCGTGTGGGCTGGGCCGGTGGTGTTAGCCATCAAGGCGACCTGGAGTTGGTTCGCGACGTGGTGAAGGAACTCGCAGGCGAAGTGGAATGGGTTTTCATGGGGATGTGCCTCAAGGAACTGAACCCGCACATCAAGGAATTCCACGCTGGCGCCCCCTTCAACGCTTATCCGGAAGAGTTGGCAAAACTGAATCTGGATCTCGCCATTGCACCGCTGGAGCTCAACCCCTTCAACGAATGCAAGAGCCATCTGCGGATTCTTGAGTACGGCATCCTCGGCGTCCCCGTGATCGCCACCAACATCACGCCATATCAATCAGGCTTCCCCATCACCTTGGTGAAGAACAAACATCAGGACTGGGTGCGAGCGATTCGTGACCACATCAACAACGTGGATGAAACCTATAAGCGCGGCGATGCCCTGCGGCAATACATCCTGGATAACTGGATGCTGGATCAGCACCTGGAAGCGTGGCGCGAGGCCTGGGAGGTTTAGGGAAATGCCGATTAAGTCCCCGTCCATCATTCCTGCGAACGCCCACTGCTATCCGGGATAATTTTCGAGAACCTTCCGAAAACGCAGGCAGGTACGCCGATTCAGGCTTTGCTGCTGCGAATGGACTCAAATGTACGACGGCATTCGATTTGGGCGCCGGATGGTAAATCTTCGTCATTCCGGCGAACGCCGGAATGACGACTTCACTTCGGTTTCGCCGTCGCGATATTTGTTCCGGACAGCAGTGCGTGAACGCAGGAATCCTGTGCTTTTACCCATCTGGACACCGCCTCGCCAATGTGACGACTGATGCGGTGCTTCCCTAGCCGCTAGCGGGAACTCGCTTGGGGCAACCACTCCAGTAGGGAGGCAGCCACCTCTTCGATCACAGCTCCCCACTCACATCGTTGCGTTTGCCTAAACAATCGCACAGTGGGATACCAAGGGCTGTCCGTTCTTTCTAGCAACCAGCGCCAGTCGGGGAAGTGGGGAAGCATGATCCAGACAGGCTTTCCCAAGGCGCCGGCCAAGTGAGCGACCGATGTATCAACGGTGACCACCAAATCCATGGCGTCCGCCAAAGCCGCCGTATCGGAAAAATCATTGAGGTCGCCGCCAAAGTGTCGGATCGGCAAGCTGGATAGCGCCGCTCTATCTGCCTCACGAACATCGGCCTGCAATGAGAAGAACTCAGCGCCCCTAATTTCCGCCAAGGATCGCAACAGGCGCAGGGGAATGCTTCGCCACTGGTCTCCCTTGTGGGTCGGACTCCCTGACCAAACCAACCCAACCCTTGGGCCACTGCCAGCCCCCAAACGTTCGTTCCAATGAACACGCTTGGATTCGGGGCAGGCGATGTACGGAACCTCTGCGGGAATCGAGTGCATGTCGGTTGCAAACGCACGGGGCAAGGAAAGCAACGGGCAGTGCCAGTCGTACGCTGGCCGCTCGCTACCCGCGGCAATCACGCGGTACACACCCGGCAAACTCTGCAACAAGGGAACCAATGCTGGCTGTACCTCCAGCACAACATGAGCACCCCGTGCGGCCAGCAAGGAAACGTAGCGGCAAAACTGCAAGGTATCCCCGAACCCCTGCTCAGCCCAAAGCAATACCGTTTTCTCTGCAATCGATTCCTGGCCCGACCAGGCGAGAGGCATAGATGGAGCATGACCATGCTCTGCCATCTGCCAACGCCATTCATACATGTCCCAGCCGGCAGCAAACTGACCGTTCAGCAATAGGCACAAAGCCTCGTTCCATTTGCATTCGGGGTAATCAGGGCGAATCGCCAGCGCACGCTGGTAATCAGCCATGGCCTCATCCAGCAGCAACATCTGCTGTAGCAACTGTCCTCGATTGCAATATGCCGCTGCATACTGTGGATCGAGTTCCACTGCAGCACTGTAGCTTTCGCGGGCATCTTCAAGGCGCTCCATCGCTTTCAATGCAACACCGCGATTGTTGTGCGCGCTTGCATAGCGTGGTTCCGCCCGTATGGCCGAATCGAAATACCCCAGGGCTGACTCGACATCACCTTGCTGCAAAGCGACTGCCCCTAAGTTATTCAAGGCTTTACCGTGACTGGGCTGTATCGCCAAGGTGTTTTGATAACTTTCCCGCGCCTCGGTATAGCGTCCGAGTTCCTGCAACAACTCACCTTTGTTGTAGTAAGCATCGGCATAGTCAGCCGCAGCGACTACGGCATCCTGATACGCCGCGATGGCTTCCTCGGTCCGGCCAAGGGTTCTAAGTGCATTGCCCCGGTTGCAATGGGCTGAGGCGAGGTCAGGCTTCAGACGAATGGCCTGATCGAAGGCCGCCAAGGCATCTACGGGGGAAACAAGAACATCTTGCAATAGATTGCCCTTGTTGAAGTAAGCCTCCGCCCACAGAGGGCGTAGTGCAATAGCCGCGTCGTAACTGGCCAAAGCCTCGGCACCATTCCCCAAGGCTCGTAATGCCAGCCCTCGATTGAAGTGCGCCTCTGCCAAATCTGGCTTGGCCGCAAGTGCCAGGTCGTAAAGCGCTATAGCTTGCGCCGCGTCACCCCTATCCCATTGGCAAGTACCCAGCAGGAGCAAAACCTCCGCCTGCTGAGGATCAGCCGCCAGAATCACCCGGCACGCCTCCTCCGTTTCTGCGCGCCCCCCCGCTTGGTAGAGCTGCAAAGCCAAGGCATAGGCCTGTTCAAGGGGGGAAGAGGAATGCACGTTGTCCATGGCGAGGAGTCGGATGAGTGTCTGCCGAAGATAGCGGAAAAATCTTGCCGCCGGTCGGCAAGGAACGGCAATTCCTGCCGACTTTTCAGCGCAGACCCCCAGTATTCCAGGGCAAACACGACATGGCACGCCTGTTGCTCATTGCTACCCAGCAAGCCTCTGTTGCCATGTGTGCGGCAGGAAAGCCCTAGAGGCCTTTCCGCAACTTGTTTGGAGAAGAAAATGCCAGCGGTCATTAATACGAATGTTGCGTCGTTGAACGCGCAACGGAATCTCACCAAGTCCCAAGGGGATTTGGCGACGTCGCTTCAGCGGCTGTCTTCGGGCCTGCGCATTAACTCCGCCAAGGATGACGCAGCCGGCCTCGCTATTTCGCAACGGATGACGACCCAAATCCGCGGTCTGGATCAAGCGCGACGGAATGCCAATGACGGCATCTCGCTATCCCAGACGGCTGAAGGCGCGCTGCAATCCTCGGGGGACATTCTGCAGCGCATCCGCGAGCTGGCCGTTCAATCCATGAATGCGACGAACTCCACCAGCGACCGCGCGGCGTTGAATGCGGAAGTCCAGCAAAACCTCCAGGAATTGCAGCGGATTGCCGGCGCCACCGAGTTCAACGGCCAGAAACTGCTGGATGGCTCTTTCACGGCGGCCACTTTCCAGGTAGGCCCCAACGCCAACCAAACGATCACTGCCACGTCCGGCAACTTCAACACCAATGCTTACGGCAACTATCGCGTCGGCGGCATGGCGGCGACAACGCAAACCGGCGCGGGTGATCTGGTAAAGGGATCCATCGAATCGGCTTCGTTGCTCCGTTTCGGCGGCGCCAACGTCTCGCCTATCGGTCCCGATACGATCACCCTTTCCTCAGCGGCAGGATCCACCTCAATCAAGGTTGCCGCTGGCGACAGCGCAGCCACCGTCGCGGGCAACATTAATAATGCAGGCCTCGGCATCCACGCCAGCGCTATCACCAGCTTCATCCTTGGGGCCAACGATGGCGCCGGTGCCGCAGCTACAAGCGGCAGCGCATTCGCCCAAGGTTTGAGCTATAGCTTCCAGTTGGCCACGGACACCAGTTCCGTCGGCGGTGCGCCGGTCTCGGGCTTTACCACGGTTGCATTCACGGTTGGTGGAAGCAGCACAGGCAACATCGTCACTTCCGCCGCCGACCTGAATGCCGCAGCGCAGGCCTTCAACGACGTATCCGGCAAGACAGGTTTCGTGGCCAAGGTCGTCAAGACCGACAACGGCAACTTCGGTCTTCAACTCACGAATGAAAATGGCGCGGACCTGCGGATAGCGAACACCTCCGGTGCCGCTCAGGGCTTGACCACGGAAACCACCAAGGTCATCGACGGTGACGCCACCACTCTCGATACCGCCAATACCAGCGGTACTCTGACAGGCCAAGCCGCCTCTACGTCCTGGGCCGCCGCAAACGCAGGGTGGGTGAGCGGTCAGCTCATTCTCGACTCTGACCGCGCTTTCTCCGCTACCGCCACAACGGCGGTAGGTGCCGCCGGCACGGGCAGCTTCATTCTCAACACGGCAGCCAATGCATCGCAGCTCCAATCTACTGACAAGATGGATATCAGTACGGTTGCATCAGCTTCACGCACGCTCGCGATGGTGGATTCGGCCCTGGCCAACATCAATAACCAGCGGGCTCGCTACGGCGCGCTGCAAAATCGGTTCGAGTCGACAATCACCAACCTACAAACCAACTCGGAAAATCTTTCCGCCGCTCGGTCCCGAATTCTGGACGCCGACTTCGCCGCCGAAACCGCCAACATGACCCGGAACCAGATCCTGCAGCAAGCTGGCATGGCGATGCTGTCCCAGGCCAACGCCCTGCCAAACCAGGTAATGACGCTACTCAAGTAAGGCAATACTTACAAAACAACGTAGCGATATCCATAATAGGCAGGACTTCGGTCCTGCCTATTTTTTTGGGCGCAAATTTTGAATTGCGGCAGCTAAAGTTTTCTGCCCCAACTCCGATAAAGCTTCTGTAAGCGGCAGATCATCGCTGCAAAAGTTGAAGTCGAGTGCCTTCGCAGAGCAGTAAAGAGAAGGCTAAACACTTGAAAGGAGTAGGAAAATGTCTTCCGTTATCAATACAAACATTGCATCTCTCAACGCTCAAGGCAACCTGAGCAAGTCTCAAAACGCTCTGTCGACTTCGCTGCAACGCCTGTCTTCCGGCCTGCGCATCAACTCCGCGAAGGACGACGCCGCCGGCCTTTCCATCGCTCAGCGTTTCTCTTCCCAAATCCGTGGCTTGGACCAAGCCGTCCGTAACGCCAACGACGGTATCTCCCTGTCGCAAACTGCTGAAGGCGCCCTCCAGTCCTCCGGCGACATCCTCGCACGTATCCGCGATTTGGCTGTGCAGTCCTTGAATGCCAGCAACTCCACCAGCGACCGGGCCGCGCTGAACTCTGAAGTTCAACAAGGTCTTCAAGAACTTCAACGCATTGCCGGCAACACCGATTTCAACGGCCAAAAGCTGCTAGACGGCTCCTTCATGGCTGCCACCTTCCAAGTGGGCGCCAATGCCAACCAAACCATCACCGCTACCTCCGGCAACTTCAACACCAGCGCCTACGGCAACTATCGTATTGGCGGCCTGAAGGCCGATAGCCAAACCGGCGTCGGCGACTTGGTGAAGGGCTCCACTGAATCGGTTTCTCTGCTGCGACTCAGCACGGCCAACACCTCTGCCATCGGCGCGGATACGCTCACCATTGCCTCCGCAGCCGGCACATCCGACATCAAGATCTCCGCTGGCGACAGCGCAGCGAAAACAGCTGCCGCAATCAACAACGCCGGTCTGGGTGTCCACGCCACTGCGACCACCTCTTTTGTGCTGGGTGCCAACGATGGTGCAGGCGCGGCCGCGACCAGCGGCTCGGCCTTCGCGCAAGGCCTGAGCTACAGCTTCCAGATGTCCAGCGACACCAGCAGCCCGACCACCAGCACCACTCCCTCAGCGGGCTTCACCACGGTTTCCTTCACCGTCGGCGGCACCACCACCGGCAACATTGCAAGTTCCGCATCCGACCTGAACGCTGCAGTGCAGGCCTTCAACGACGTTTCTGGCAAGACCGGCTTCACCGCCAAGGTGGTCAAGACCGATAACGGCAACTTCGGTATCCAGCTGACCAACGAAAATGGTGCCGACCTGCGGATGACCAGCACATCCACCACAGGTCAGGATTTGACCATCGAAACATCCAAGGTGCTTGATGGCAACACCACGACCGCCGACGTGGCCAATACCAGCGGCACGCTGACTGCCAAAGGTCCCCAAGCCACGAACGCTACGTGGGCAAGCACTGGTGCCGCCTGGATCACGGGTCAAGTGACCCTCGACTCCGACCGCGCATTCTCCCTCAAGGCAACCACTGCCGTGGGTGCCGCAGGTACCGGAAGTTTCGCGCTGGCCAATACCTCCAATGCAGCCCAGCTGCAATCGGCGGACAAGATGGACGTCAGCACTGTGGATTCCGCTAACCGTACCCTGGCGATGGTGGATTCCGCGCTGGCAAACATCAATGCCCAGCGTGCTCGTTACGGTGCCCTGCAAAACCGCTTCGAGACCACGATCAGCAACCTGCAAGCCACATCCACCAACCTGTCCGCAGCCCGTTCGCGGATTCAGGATGCTGACTTCGCATCGGAAACTGCCAACATGACCCGCAACCAGATCCTGCAACAAGCCGGTATCGCGATGCTGTCCCAAGCCAACGCGATGCCTAACCAGGTTCTGTCCCTCCTGAAGTAAGCTGAGCGAAGCTGACGCTGGCACGCCAAGGCGTGCCAGCGTTGGCAAAGGAGATGACTATGTCTATCCAAGCCGTTGGTAATACAGGGGGCAGCGTACAAGCAGCAAGCGCGGCAAGCCCCACTCAATCCACCAAGCATCCCGATACGAGCAACGCTTCAGCAGCCACAGGAAACGCGCAAGACAGCCAACCGGACAGCCACCAACTCAACGCTGCTTTGGATAAGCTAAAAAAGGTCGCCGACGCATCGTCAAGCGACCTTCAGTTTTCGGTGGATAAGGATTCAGGAAGGACCATTGTCCGCGTGGTGGACAAGGGCACGGGCGATCTGATCCGGCAAATCCCCTCAAAGGATGTGCTGGAAATTGCAAAGTCCATCGAATCGATGCAAGGCATGCTGTTCAAGAAGGAAGCCTGAGGCCAGCACCAGTGATTTATTTTTCAAAAGCCCGCCATACGCGGGCTTTTTTCCTTAATAAATCCTAGGAACTGGCCGATAATTTGCTATCTACGCAGTACTGACACAGCAAGGATGTCGCCATGGCCACCTCAATTTCCACCTCTAGCTCTACTTCCGGACCGCTTGCCGCAATGGGCGTGGGCTCCGGTCTCGACATCACCGCTATCGTCTCCAAACTCATGGCGGTGGAGCAACAACCGCTGGTTACACTGAACACCAAGGAAGCCAGCTATCAAGCGAAGCTGTCCGCCTATGGGACGCTTACGAGTTCTGTTTCGTCGTTGCAGTCCTCGGTAGATGCGCTTAAGGCTTCAACCCTCTATACAAAGTTTGCAGCCACCTCCAGCGACAGCACCATTTTCAGCGCAACGGCAAATTCTGCCGCAAGCAAGGCGAGCCGTAGCATCAACGTGGTCACTTTGGCTTCGGCGCAAACCCTGACTTCCCAAGTCTTTTCCAGCTTGTCTTCCGCTACCAGCACCATCAACGGACAACTGAAGATCGAACTCGGCACCTATGACAGCGCTTCCTCAACGTTTACAGCGACCTCGTCCCGTAGTCCGACAACCATCAGCATCGCAGCGGCTGATTCATCCCTCTCCACAATTCGGGATCAGATCAACGCAGCCAATGCTGGCGTAACTGCGAAAATTGTGTCAGTGGATTCCGCCGGCACCCAATTCAAGCTATCCATCACCAGTAACACATCGGGGGTTGCGGGCAGCCTACGCATTACTGCGATGGATGCCAGTGGCAATGCACTGACCAATAACACCAACATTGCCAAGTTTTCTTACGACCCAACAAAAGCTTCCGGCAGCGGGAATGAGTACACCGTCTCAGCTGCCGCTCAAGATGCTCATCTACAAGTCGATGGCGTAGACCTTTACCGCAACACCAACACCATCGGGGACGCTATTACTGGCGTTTCCATGACGCTAGCCAAGACAGGCTCAGCCACATTGAATGTCGCCCCTGACACCACGGCGATTCAATCGGCCATCGAGTCTTTTGTTAAGGACTACAACAGCACTGTGAGCCTAGGACGGCAAATGTCGCTGTACGACTCAAAGCAAAAGACGGCGGGCATTCTCACGGGCGATAGCGCAGCCCGCAACCTCCTGTCTCAGCTCAGCAACATGACCCATCTTGAGGGCCCTGGTGCGAGTTCAACCATCAATAGTTTGTCGGACCTGGGCATTGCGCTCAAGAAGGACGGCTCCCTAGTGCTGAACACCATAAAGCTACAAAGCGCATTGAGCGGATCGCTAGACGATGTAGCAACATTGCTCACATCCACGGACTCCACTCTTCCGAAGAAAGGCCTCGCGGTCCAGATGTCGTCCCAATTGGGTACCATTCTTTCGTCGAAGGGCCTGCTCTCCAGCAGTACGACCGGCCTGCAATCCAGGATCAATCTGCTGGAAAAACGCAAGGCCGCACTCCAGCAACGACTGACCCAAGTCCAGGCGAACTACCAAAAACAATTCAACTCGCTGGATACGCTGCTCGCCAGCATGCAGTCCACCCAGTCGTATCTGACGACCCAGCTAGCATCAATTAGCAAAAACACTTCATCTGGCTAAACGCGCAGCTCAGGACAAATCCCCATGTTTGGAACCTCATTAAAGCCGACCGATGCATACCGGCGGGTTAATGTGGAGAGCGGCATCGAAAGTGCCGGGCCCCACAAGCTCATCCTCATGCTCTATGACGGAGCAATCCTTGCCATCAACAGCGCCATTGTCTCCATGGAAGCCAAAGACGTACCCAAGAAGGGACGCGAGATTTCCCATGCGTTGGAAATCATCGGCAGTGGACTACAGAGCAGTTTGAATCTGGAGGCCGGCGGAGAGATCGCAGAACGCCTCAATGCCCTGTACGACTACATGTGCAACCGCCTGCTATATGCGAATCTGAAGAATGATCCGCAGGCTTTAAGGGAAATTGCCGATCTATTGCAGGAATTGCGCGGGGCCTGGGAGGAAATAGCCGACGATCCTGGTGTTCTTCCAAAAACTGGAGGTAATACGTAATGGGTACCATGCTGAACATGAATTCCCAGATCGAACTCTACGAAAACATGGGCACCATTTCCGCCCGGATGGCCGAAGCAGCGCGAGCTCACGATTGGGACGAATTGGTCAGTTTGGAAAAGTCGGTCGCTCGTCTCAGAGCATCCCTGGAGACCGATGATGACAACAGCAAGCTATCCTCAATCGAAATCGAACGTAAGCGATCTCTCATCCAGAAAATTCTGGATGACGACGCTGAAGTGCGTCGCCATACGGAACCATGGATGGAACAGGTGCGCAAGTTTCTTGGCGAAGGCCGCAGGGCACGCCAGATGGAACGGGCTTACGGTCAGGTTTAGCTCCGAAAACGCCAGCGTTCCGCTGGCCTTTCTTAGTCGTTTTATGAGCCGTTCCCCATGGCTCTAATCCCCACCGATGTCGGAATCAACCTGCGCACGCAGGTTGATTCTCCGCTTCGCCCCACCACTGCCCCAGCGGAAATCCCATCCGACCTGCCGGATCTGCGGCAGGGTCAGGTCTTTTCCGCGCGAATTCTGGAAGTGCTTCCCGAGCAGACCTATAAGGCGCTCGTGGCGGGGAAGAGCCTGACCCTTTCGTTGCCTTCCGGCGCCAAGACGGGCGACAGCCTCGAACTGGTGGTGGTGGACAAGACGCCCCAAGGCGTTACTGCACGATTAGCTGCCGATAGCGCAACTGAGGCCCAAGCCGGGCAACCCTATCCAAACACTACCCTCAGCCCCGCAGCACAACTCATCGCCCGTCTGCTGCCGGCCCAAGGTGAGGCAGCCCAGCCCATTGCCCTCAATCAGGGAGCCCCCCTGCTCGCCGCTCCACCTAGCGCCGAGGGAGTCACAATCAGCCAACTCGCCCAGCAATTGGAAAAGGCAGTAGGACAGAGCGGCATGTTCTACGAGGCCCATCAGGCGAAGTGGGTGGCTGGCCAGATCCCCACCAGCGAACTCCTCGCTGAACCGCAAAATCAGGCGTCACATACACCACGTAGCGAGGAAGTCGCCGCACAAGCACCTCGGCAACAGAGCATCCTGGGTTGGCTGGGCGGCGAGAAAGCAAACGCAGGTGAGAACCCTGCGACTAACGCCCCCCAATCCCTTCCCGCTCAACATGCAGTCCCTGAGGAACTCCACAAAATCGTCCAGCAGCAACTGGACGCAGCAGCGACTCAGCGCATGATCTGGCACGGTGAGGTTTGGCCAAATCAGCCCATGGACTGGGAAATCCAGCGGGACGCCCCCGAACAGCAGGGTGCGAGCGAAGACTTGAAAGACAACTGGACCACTCGCCTTGCATTGACCACGCCCCGCCTGGGCCGGGTAGAAGCCACCTTGGAACTACGTCGCACCGGCGTACACATCAGCATCCTGGCGCCCGCCGACGCCAGCGTCGAAGAGCTACGGCAAAGCTTGCCGCAGCTCGGCAACTCACTCACGGCAGCGGGTGTTCTGCCCCTATCCTTGCGAGTTAGACAGGCGGACTAGGTATGGCGAACACACCTGACGACAACCGCTCCCTCGCCGTTGCGCTCTCCTATGCCACCGGCGATCCCGCGCCCCGTGTCGTCGCCAAGGGACGAGGCCTGATCGCCGAAGAGATCATTCGTCGCGCCAAGGAACACGGCGTCTACGTCCATGAATCCCCAGAGCTGGTCACCCTGCTGCAACAGGTGGACCTGGACGACAAAATCCCCCCGCAGCTTTATGTGGTCGTGGCTGAACTACTGGCTTGGCTATATCAAGTGGAACAAGGGGAAGCGCCTCCGGCCCCCGTGCTGCATGTTCCAAAGGACTTGGGCTAAACTCCGGCCCCCTTTGAGAAAAGCGGAATGACTGAAGTCCCCTTCCCCCTTACGACCGAAGAAGAAGCCAGCACAGTTCCGCTACAGGAGCCCTCGGACTATCACCGATACCTGCTGCATAACCGCGCCGAGATCGTCTTTGTACTCAAGGATCTCATTGAAAATCGATCCCAGATCACGATCTTCTTCAATGAGGGCAAGGACTTACTGCTCACCGCCCTGATTGCCATCGACGACCAGGGTTTGATTTTCGATTTCGGCTCCAGCGCCGAAACGGACCGCAAGGCCATAGAAGCACTCAAGCTCTTTTGTGTCGCCAGCCTGAACAAGGTCAAGATCCAGTTCATCCTGCGCGGCCTACAACAGACTGAATACCAAGGCCGGCCAGCTTTTCGCGCCGACTATCCCGAAACCCTGCTGCGCTTGCAGCGGCGCGAGTACTACCGGCTCACCATGCCTGTCACTCGCCCTCTCAAGTGCGTGATCCCGCTCACTAACAAGGACACAGGCGAGGCAACGCAAATAGAAATAAACGTGGTGGACATCAGTGGCGGCGGTATCGCAGTTGTCTCGCCGCCAGACGGCTTGGTACTGGAAACCGGGCAGGAATATCCCGGCTGCCAGATCAACCTCCCTGAAGTCGCCACCGTCACTGCCACACTCCGAGTCAAAAGCATGTTTGAGGTAACCCTGCGCAACGGCACAGTCATCAAGCGATCCGGTTGCGAGTTCGTGAATCTGCCTGGGCCGACGCTGACACGAATCCAGCGCTACATCATCCGGATAGAACGCGAACGCAAGGCCCGTGAATCGGGCCTGTCATCCTAGGGACGTCTAACCAACGTTCCATTAAGCCGGGGGAAACCTGCATTTTTCCCCTTCAAGAATTTTCTCGCCGCATACACTAGCGACCCCATGAGTACGCAACGCTACGACGAATCCTCCTTCCGCGTCCTGAAGGGCCTTGAGCCCGTGCGCGAGCGCCCCGGTATGTACACCCGTACCGACTCGCCCGCCCACATCATTCAGGAAGTCATCGACAACGCCGCCGACGAGGCCCTGGGCGGCTTTGCTCGCAACATCCACGTACTGCTGCAACTGGATGGCTCGGTCTGCGTCACCGACGATGGCCGCGGCATCCCGGTGGGCCTCCATCCCGAGGAAAAAATCCCGGTGGTGGTGCTGGCCTACACGCGGCTCCACGCCGGCGGCAAATTCAACAAGAAATCAGGCAACTCTGCCTACGCCTTCTCCGGCGGCCTGCATGGCGTCGGCGTGGCCGTCACCAACGCTCTCTCCCTGCGTATTGCGGTGGAAGTGCGGCGCGAAGGCAAGGTCTGGGGCATCGAGTTTGCCGAAGGCGGCGAGAAGATCGGCCCCTTGAACGAACTGGGCACCTGCGGCAAACAGACCGGCACCCGCGTGCACGTCTGGCCCGACGCCAAGTATTTCGACTCGCCCAAGATTCCCCTGCACGAAATCGAACGTCTGCTGCGCTCCAAGGCAGTGCTGCTGCCGGGCGTCAAGGTGTCCCTGGACATCGAACAAGCCAGCGGCGGCGTGCTCTCCAAGACCTGGAGCTACCCCGAAGGCCTGGCCGGCTACCTGAAGGAAATGGCGGGCGACTCCCTCTCCAGCGAAAACCCGATTCCGCTCTTCGCCGGCGAGAAATACGCCACCGCCCAGGACAGTGACTTCGCCGAAGGCGAAGGCGCAGCCTGGGCCTTGGGCTGGTTCACGGACGGCAGCGTTGCATCCGAGTCCTATGTAAACCTGATCCCCACGGTCAATGGCGGCACCCACGAATCGGGCCTGCGCTCGGGCGTGTTCGAGGCCATCAAGACCTTCGTCGAACTGCGTGCCCTGCTGCCTCGCGGCGTCAAGCTCCAGCAGGAAGACGTGTGCGGCAAGATGGGCTTCGTCCTTTCCGCCCGCTTGCTGGACCCCCAGTTCCAAGGACAGGTGAAGGAAAAGCTCAACTCCCGCGAAGCCGTGAAGCTGGTTTCTGCGCAAGTGCGCGACCCCTTCGAGCTGTGGCTCAACCAGCACGTGGAAGCGGGCAAGGCCATCGCCGAGCTGGCGATCAAGCAAGCTCTGGCGCGGCAGAAGAATGCCCAGAAGGTCGAAAAGAAAAAGCAGTCTGGCGTGGCCGTGCTGCCCGGCAAGCTCTCCGACTGCGAATCCACGGACATCGCCGAAAACGAGCTGTTCCTGGTAGAGGGCGACTCCGCCGGTGGTTCAGCCAAGATGGCCCGCAACAAGGAAACCCAGGCCATCCTGCCCCTGCGCGGCAAGGTGCAAAACTCCTGGGAAATCGAAGCCGGCCGCCTGTTCGCCAATGCTGAAATCCACGACATCGCCGTGGCTCTGGGCATCGACCCTCACGGTCCCGAAGACACGCCCAACCTGGACAACCTGCGCTACGGCAAGGTCGTCATCATGTCCGATGCGGACGTGGACGGCGCCCACATCCAGACCCTGTTGCTGACCCTGTTCTATCGGCACTTCCCGGCCTTGATTGAACGGGGCCACGTGTACATCGCCCAGCCGCCCCTGTACCGGGTGGACGTGCCGGCCAGCGGCAAGAAGCGCCCCGCACGGCGCCTCTATGCCCTGGACGAAGGCGAACTGACCGCCATCCGCGACCGCATCATCAAGGAAGGCATCAGCGAAGACAAAATCGAAGTGGGCCGCTTCAAGGGCCTGGGCGAAATGAATCCTGAACAGCTGCGCGAAACCGCCATGGACCCGGCCACCCGCCGCGTCCTGCCTGTGGCTCAACGCCCCGAGGCCCATGCGGAAACCGCCAAGCTGTTCCACCTGTTGATGGGCAAGGGCGAGGCCTCCGGCCGCCGTGCCTGGATGGAAGAAAAGGGCCACATGGTTGAGGCCGACATCTGATGACTCAAGACGATACCCCTGACATGTTCGGCGCCCAGCCGCCGACACCTCCCGCGCCGTCTGCTTTCGACGACGGCTCCGCCCTGCCCCTCGACGGCTACGCCGAGCGTGCCTATCTCGCCTACGCCATGAGCGTGGTGAAGAGCCGCGCCCTGCCTCAGGTTGAGGACGGCATGAAGCCGGTTCAGCGCCGCATCCTGTTCGCCATGAACGAGATGCGCCTGTCGGCCACGGCCAAGCATGTGAAGTCGGCCCGCGTGGTGGGCGACGTGATCGGTAAGTACCACCCCCACGGCGACTCCAGCGTCTATGACGCCATGGTGCGCGTGGCCCAGGATTTCAGCCTGCGCTATCCGCTGGTGGACGGCCAGGGCAACTTCGGTTCCCGCGACGGCGACGGCGCGGCGGCCATGCGTTACACGGAATGCCGCCTGACGCCCATCGCCGAACTGCTGCTGTCCGAGATCGATCGCGGCACGGTGGACTTCGCCCCCAACTACGACGGCGCCTTTGAAGAACCGACGCTGCTGCCGGCCCGCCTGCCCTTCGTGCTGCTCAACGGCGCCTCCGGTATTGCCGTGGGTATGGCGACGGAAATCCCGCCCCACAACTTGCGCGAAGTGGCCGAAGCCGCTCGCCTACTGATCAAGAAGCCCGAAGCCTCCCTGGAAGAAGTGATAGCGGTGCTGCCCGGCCCCGACTTCCCCGGCGGCGGCCAGTTGATCTCCAATCCTTCCGACATCCGCGATGCCTACGCTTCCGGCCGCGGCTCCCTGCGCATGCGCGCCCGCTGGCGCATCGAGGACATGGCGCGCGGCCAATGGCGCGTGATCGTGGAGCAACTGCCCCACGGCGTCTCCACGGCCCAGGTGCTGTCTGAGATTGAAGCCCTGACCAATCCGCAGCCCAAGGCCGGCAAGAAGGACGTCTCGCAAGAGCAGAAGAACCTCAAGCAGGTGGTACTGGGCGTGCTGGAAACGGTGCGCGACGAGTCCAACGAAAAGGCTCACGTGCGTATCGTGCTGGAGCCCCGCTCCTCGCGCATCGCCCAGGACGAGTTCATGGCCGTGCTGCTGGCCCACACCAGCCTGGAGGCCAGCGTTTCCCTGAACATGACCATGATCGGTCGCGACGGCCGGCCTCAGCAGAAGTCGCTGGTGCAGGCCCTGCGCGAATGGGGCGAGTTCCGTATCGGCACCGTCGAACGCCGCACCCGCCATCGTCTCTCCGAAGTGGAACGCCGCATCCATATCCTCGAAGGCCGCATGACCGTGTTCCTGCGCATCGAGGAAGTGATCCGCGTCATCCGCGAATCGGACGAGCCTAAGGCCGAGCTGATGGCCCACTTCGGCCTCACAGAAGTCCAAGCCGAAGACATTTTGGAAATCCGCTTGCGTCAATTGGCGCGGCTGGAAGGCATCAAGATCGAGAAGGAACTGGGCGACCTGCGCAACGAGCGCGGCGGCCTCAACACCCTGCTCGACTCCCGCGCCGAACTGACCAAGCTGGTGCTGAAGGAAATCGCCGACGACGCCAAGCAATACGGCGACGACCGCCGCACCCTGCTGGAAGCCGTGGCCCCCGTGGCCGCCGCCGAAGTGGCGGTGCCCGACGAGCCGGTGACGGTCATCATCTCCAAGAACGGCTGGGTACGCACTCGCCAGGGCCACAACATCGTGCCCGACACCATCAGCTACAAGGCCGGCGACTTCGGCTGGCTGGTGATGGAATCCCGCACCATCTGGCCGCTGGTAGTGATGGACACCAATGGCCGCGCCTACAGCGTCAAGGTTTCCGACCTGCCCGGCGGTCGCGGCGATGGCGTGCCGATCACCACCCTGATCGACCTCCAGGACGGCGGCAAGATCGCCCAGGCCCTGACCGGCGATCCCGAGACCAAGTATCTGTTCGCCGGCAGCGGCGGCTATGGCTTCATCGCCAAGCTGGCCGATCTGGTGGGCCGCAACAAGGCAGGCAAGGCCTTCCTCAGCATGGACAAGGGCGAGAAGCCTTTGGTCCCGGCAAAGACTAACGGCGCCACCCTGTGTGCCATCTCCGCCGTTGGCCGCCTGCTGCTCTTCCCCCTGGCCGAGATGCCGGAGATGAGCAAGGGTCGCGGCAACAAGATCATGGACCTGGACAAGGCCGACGAACTGGTCGCCGTCTGCGTGAACTACGGAAACAGCCTGACGATCGAGGGCATGGGCCGTGGCGGCAAGCCCGGCACGGCGATCATCGAAGGTCGCGACCTTGAAGTGTTCCGCGGCCAGCGTGCCCGCAAGGGTCACATCGCGCCGGTGAAGGTGAAGCCGAGCGGGTTGAACTGAGCTTCATCCCGCCTTTATGGCAACTTCAGGCCCACCCTTGGGGCTGAAGTTGCCCCCCCCCCCTTCCCCGCCTTGTCCCCATCCTCATCCATCCATAGATGGGGAAGCCCCGTGGTCCCTAGCCACTCCGCACCGTCTCGCCCCATCAGCATGGCCATGGTCGACACGGCGCCGGCCGCCATGCACCGATCTGCCACCACACTCACCGAAGACAAACCATGGGCCGGCCAGCCGGTCCTGGGATTCAGGATGTGGCAATAGCGTTTGCCGTCCACATCCATGAACCGTTCGTAGTCCCCGCTGCTGGCGATTGCCCCTTGATGCAAGTGGAGGGTGGCAAAGGGAATGTCTGGCGTCCGTGGATAGCGGATATGGATGATCCAAGGCTCTCCGCTAGGATGCGGGCCGATGATCCGAATGTCTCCGCCAAGGTCCACGAAACCGGAGTTCGCTCCCATTTCGATGCAAATATCCGCGACCCGATCCGCAGCGTATTCCTTTCCAATGCCGCCGAAATCCAACTCCATGCCGGGGACGGGGAAATTCAGGCAAGGCGATGTCCAATGCACCTTGCTCAAGCCGATACACGGCAAGAGAGGGTTGATGGCTTCTTGAGCAGGTAGCCGCCCTGACGAAAAATCCCATGCACGGCGTAGAACACCCGATGTGATGTCAAACAAACCATCGCTCTTTTGATGACAGACGTAGGCGAAATCCAGCAAGCCTGCGGTCTCGCTATCGACATCGATGAAACCGCCCGACCGAGCTACTTCATTGATTTGGGATAGCAGGCTGCCTTGTTGATAGCGGGAGTATTTGTCTTCGATGCGGAAGACCTCATCCATCGCAACATCCGCCACGCTCGCTGCAGGGGTTCATCCGTATGCAAAACCAGACGGCAATCAGCCCCCATGGCAAGAAACGAAAACTCCTTCGCCTCAAGCATATGAAAGCAGCCGAAGTGAAATTCGGCTGCTTAGTACAACCCGGCCCGCAGCAGGAAGTGGCCGAGGTGCAGGTCGCTCTTGGTGGTGTGGTTGATCTGCCAATCCACTAGCATTAGCTGGATGCGGAACAACAGGTAAAGCTTGTCGCGCGTGGGGTCCAGTACCTCCTGCTTGAGTTGCTCCAGGGAACGCAGGAAGGTTTGATGCTGACGCACATGCTCGTTGCGGAAGGGGTAGTCGTAACGCCCCATCAGGTTTTCTTCCGTGGCGAAGTGCTGGCCAATGAAATCCGCCAGAGCATCCAAGGTCACGGGCACGCGATCATCGCCCTGCCCCACCTGCTTCAGCAGATCGCCAATGCGGCCCAATAGCTCTTTGTGCTGCGCATCGAATTCGCCGATGCTCACCGAATACTCGTCGCGCCAGCCCAACTCGCGCAGGGAGTCGCCCACGGATTCGAGAATGCCACTCCGCTCCGCTGCTTGGCAACGCTCGAGATATAGCTGTGCAGCCTTATCGTCAGGCGCCACGTGGACACATTCTTCAAGGAGCGGCATGGCCCGCTCGGGATGCCCCATGTGGAAATAAGCCAGCGCCTCTTCAAACTGGGCAAGGGTCTGTTTCTTGGCTCGCCAGAGGGGCTCCGGATCCGCGTCGAATACTTCATAAACCGACTGAGCCTGGTAGCGCCCCTTCACTCGCAGCCTGTCCAGAAAACGTACGCAATAGGCGTTCTTGTCATCCAGGGAGTGGTAGGTGTGTTCGCTGATGACCAACGGCACACCGTAGTTTTTGGTCAGACCTTCCAGCCGCGAAGCCAGATTCACAGCATCGCCGATCACCGTACTGTCCATCCGGTTGTGACCACCTACGGTGCCCATCATGACCAGGCCCGAGTTGATGCCGATGCCGATCCGGATGGGGATGTAACCCGCCCGCGCCCGGCCCGCGTTGTAAGCCACCAATTGGCGCAGCATTTCGATGCCGGCACGCAAGCCATGGTCGGCGCTACCGGGGAACAAGGCCATGATGCCATCACCGATGTACTTGTCGATGATGCCTTGATTGCTCGCCACCACCGGCTCCATCACCGATAGGTAGGAATTGATGAAACGAAAATTCTCGGCGGGGAGAATGGATTCGGAAAGGGTGGTGAACTCACGAATGTCGGAAAAGAACAGGGTCAGTTCTTTTTCCACGTGGTCCCCCAACTGCACGTCCACGATGCTAGGACGCCCTAGAAGCTCCAGAAACTGGTGAGGCACGAAGCGGTCGTACGCCGCTTCGGTATCAGACTTCGGAAGAATGGGAGCAGGTAATCCCTTATGATCGCTCATCGTTTGAGTATAAACGCAAAGCCCCGGCGAACCGGGGCTTGAGGAGCGATGGCAGGAGTCAGACTCATACCTGCATATTCATGATGTCGTTGTAGGCGGTAACCAACTTGTTACGAACCTGTACCATCTGCTGGAAGGAAATGTTCGCCTTCTGAAGATTCACCATCACGTCCTGCAGGTTCACATTGTCCTGGCCGGAAGCGAAATCCTGAGTCATCTTCTGGGCACTCTGCTGGGCCTGATTCACCTGCTCCAAAGTGGATTGAAGCACCTTGGAAAAGTCGGTTCCGCCAGCCTCGGCCGCTTGGCTCGCAGGCTTCCCTTGAGCGACGGCCGTGGAGGCCTTCAACTCGGCAAGCATGGATTCAATGTTGCGGGTATCGATGGACATGAACGCTCGGATCAGCAGTCAGATTAAAGGGCGGCAACAAATGCCTTTACGGCATTGTAGGAGCAATCCTTATGCCCGAAAAGGCCTTTCATTCGTCCCCCACCGCAAAACCTTCTGATCGGTACTGGGCCAACTTGTAACGCAGCGTCCGTTCAGAGATTCCAAGCAGTTCCACGGCCTTCTTGCGGGAGCCGCCAACTTTGGCCAGGGTATCCAGAATGTGCTGCCTTTCCAGATCCTTCATGTTGGTAGAGCCAGGCGCAGCAGGGGCTGCGGGTATCGTGGGCGGATAGGCAATAAGGGCAGCTGCGGGCGCGGGTGCCGCAGACAGGGCAGGCGTGATGCCTGGTGCCAGCAGCAGATGCTCGGGGCCCACCGTGTCGCCAGGGGCCAGAATCAGCGCCCGCTGCATGGTGTTTTCCAGTTCCCGTACGTTGCCGGGCCAGGGGTGAGCGGCAATGATTGCCGCCGCCTCGGCACTTAATTTCACCCGACGGCCATCGCGGGCGCCTTGCCGCAACAGGAAATGCTGGGCCAGAGGAATCAGATCGCCGGGCCGGTCGCGCAGGGAGGGAATCTGTAGTGGGAACACGTTGATCCGGTAGAACAAGTCTTCCCGGAATCGGCCGGCCTTCACCTCATCGGCCATTTGCCGGTTGGACGTAGCCAGCACGCGGATATCCACCGGGATCGGTTTGCGTCCGCCAACCCGCTCCACTTCCCGCTCTTGCAATACGCGCAACAGTTTGGCCTGAAGCGGCAGGGGCATTTCGGAGATTTCATCCAGCAGCAAGGTGCCGCCGTGTGCCTGTTCAAACTTGCCGGCCTGAGCGGTCTGAGCGCCGGTAAAGGCGCCTTTCTCGTGACCGAACAGCGTGGCTTCGAGCAGGTTGTCGGGAATCGCCGCACAGTTGATGGCGACGAAAGGACCGGAAGCCCGGCCCGATTGTTCATGGATGTAACGGGCAAAGACCTCCTTACCCACACCGGACTCGCCGGTGAGCAGCACCGTTGCCTCGCTGCGAGCCACGCGGGCGGCCAGCAGCAGCACCTGTCGGGTCGCTGGGTCTTCCGCCACCACGCCTTCGGACACTGGTGCCGTGGCGTAGCGCTCGATCTGGGCCAGCAGATCCTTGGGCTCGAAGGGCTTGAGCATGAAGTCGCAAGCACCGCCGCGCATGGCAGCCACAGCCTTGTCCACGTCGCCAAAGGCGGTCATCAGCAACACCGGCAAGCCCGGCTTGCGGCCACGGATTTCGCCCAGCAGTTGCAGGCCATCCATGGGGTCCATACGCAGGTCGGAAACGACCATATTGAATTCCCGGCTGGCAATCAGCTCCAGGGCTCGGGGGCCGTTTTCGGCGCCATCCACCTTATGGCCGGCGGCCTCAAGCGTGATGCACAGGGCATCGCGCAGGGCTTCGTCGTCTTCGACCACCAGGATGTGTAATGTCTTTTTGCTCATGCTGTTATTGAATCACAGGGGCGGCACAAGTATCCGTGCAATAGAACCCAATTGCCTGGGCCATTGCCCTACATGCCTATGCTTCGGTCTGCGGCTGCCGCGCAACGGTAAATCGAAATTCGGTTCCCCGACCTGGCTCGGAACTCACCTCAATACCTCCGCCGTGGGCCCGCGCCACACCTCTGGCAATAGCAAGACCGAGGCCAGTGCCTTCAGCCCGAGTCGTGAAGAAGGGCTCGAACAGACGCGCCACCAGGGCCGGCTCCATACCTTTGCCATTATCCCGGATGCGAAACTCCACCACTTCAGGCAAGACCCGCGCCTCGAACTCCACCCGACCATTGCTCCCCACCGCATGCAGTGCATTCTCCAGCAGGTTCTGCAAGGCTCCGGCCAGCTCCTTCCGATTGCCGGTAAGGCCCTGGTTGCCGCTCTCATCCCGCACTTCAAAAGCCACCTGTCGGGATTTAGCCAGAGGCTCTATGGTATGGACCACTTCCTGAATCAGATCGGCAATGGCCATGAACTCCCGCCCCAAGGCTTCGCCGCGGGCAAACAACAGCATGTCCTGAATCAGTCGTTCCAGGGCCTTGAGCCGAGCCACTGTCTTCTGCGCGATGGAGGTGCGCGTCGCGGCGGGCAGATCGGGGTTTTCCAAATTGCCGGCATAGAGCAGGGCCGCCGCCAAGGGCGTGCGCAGCTGATGGGCCACCTGGGCCGCCATCTCGCCCATGGCAGCAAGCCGCTCGTTACGCTCAGCCTGCCCCTTGAGCCGATGGGCCTCGGTCACATCGTGAACCAGCACAATGCGGCCCCCAGCGGAATCCAGAGCGCTATCAGTCAGCGAAAGACGGCAGGATCGCCCTTCGCCCACTAGGTAATCACCAGGCAGGTCGGCTGGGGTGAGCCGGGAATCGGACACGTCCTGCCATAAGGAACCCGTCAATCCAGAACCAAGAAGTCGTTCGGCAGCAGGATTCACCTGTACGATTCGCCCCCCGCCGTCGAGGACCACCACACCGGCAGGCAACGCATCCTGAAGCAAGGTCATGCGTTCGGTCAGTGCGGCCACCTGTCCCTGCAACTGGGTATAGGCCTGGGAAAGTTCGTCCGACACCTGATTGAAGAGGCGAAAAGCCTCCGCAAGGCGAGCGGCTTCTTCAGTGCTGACGGGGGATTCGGTAGGCGGCTGGGCCGGGGGCGTGGAGGGGGTATTCATGCGGCCCATGATGGCAGATTCGCCGCCTGGAGCAAACTCGGAAAAAGCACAAAAGCCCCCGTTCTCCAAGGCTCACGGGGCTGGAAAGACTTTCGGCTAATAGGCGGCAATTATTGCCGCTGTTTACGGGAACTCCCCTTGCTTTAAAGCCTGACAATCCCGATGCGCCAAAATCTCATTCAATTCACAAACATAGCCAACACTCTTAATGCCTGACGCAGCACAAGCCACCGCCGCCCCCCCCCCTGGCTCCCGCATTCCCTTGAACCTGGAGGCAGTCAAAAACCTGCCCATGCGGTTCAAGATTGCGGCCGCCGTGGCGGTTGCCGTGGCCATTGCGGTCATCGTCGGCACTTGGCTCTGGGCCCGCCAGCCCGAATATTCGGTCCTATTCTCCAATCTGTCGGACAAGGATGGCGGCGAAATCGTCGCAGTCCTTCAGCAGCAGAACGTCCCTTACCAGTTCTCCGACACCGGCAACGCCATCCTCGTCCCCGCCGCCCAGGTGCACGACGTGCGCCTGAAGCTCGCGTCCCAGGGGCTGCCCAAGGGTGGCCTGGTGGGCTTTGAAGTCATGGAAAACCAGAAGCTCGGCGCCAGTCAGTTCCTGGAGCAGATCAACTACCAGCGCGCCCTGGAGGGCGAACTGGCCCGCACCATTTCCACCATTGCCTCGGTGAAGGGGGCACGGGTACATCTGGCCATTCCCAAGCAGACCTCTTTCCTGCGGGATGAGCAAAAGCCCACCGCTTCCGTGCTGATCAACATGCTTCCCGGCCGCGTCCTGGAAACCGTGCAGATCGCCGGCATCGTGCACCTGATCTCGTCCAGCGTACCGGAGCTGAATCCGCTCAACGTGAGCGTGATCGACCAGGACGGCAAGCTGATCGCGCCCAACCCGGACAACAATCGCACGGGCCTCGACCCCACCCAGATGAAGTACGTGCGGGACATCGAAACGGATCTGGTGAAGCGGGTGGAAACCATCCTCGCGCCCATCGTCGGCTCCCCCAATGTAAAGGCCCAGGTCACGGCCGACGTAGATTTTTCCCAAATTGACCAAGTGGCGGAAACCTATCGTCCCAACCCAACGCCCGACACCGCCATCCGCAGCCAGCAACTCAACGAATCCGGCACCACCAATCCTCCGGCTGCTGGCGTTCCTGGCGCCCTGACCAATCAGGCACCGGCACCGGCCACGGCACCCATCACCACCCCCCCCGCGCCGAACTCGCCGGGGGCAACGGTCACCACCAACGCCGCAGCGCCGATCAACTTCACCAAGAACTCCACCACCAATTTTGAGGTCGACAAGACCATACGCCACACCAAGGGCGTGCCCGGTGTGGTGCGGCGCCTGTCCGTCGCTGTGGTGGTAAACCAGAAGCAGGAAGAGGTGAAGGGCGGCAAGATGAAGGCCGTACCCCTCACCCCCGAGCAAATGCAGCAGATCGAATCCCTGGCCCAGCAAGCCGTGGGCTACAGCAAGGACCGGGGCGATACGGTGAACGTGGTCAACTCCCTGTTCGTACCTGAAGAGAAGAGCGCTCTGCCTGAAACGCCATTGTGGAAGGATCCGGAGGTGGTTACGGGAACCAAGGAGCTATTGCGCTATCTGGTGCTGATCCTGGTCATCTTCATTGTCTGGAAGAAAGTGGCGCAACCCATCTGGAAGAAGCTGTTCCCTGAACCCGAACCTGTCCCTGAAGCAGAAGAAGGCGAAGAGGGAGAGACAACAGAGACTGGCGAGCACATTCCCACTTTCGAGGAGAAAGTGGCGCAGGCCAAGGAAATTGCAAAGGCAGACCCGAAGATGGTCGCAAATCTAGTCAAGGAGTGGGTGAATGGCGAATCCCGATGAGGGCGTCGACAAGAGCGCGATCCTGCTCTTCACCCTGGGCCAGGATGAAGCAGCCGAAGTGTTGCGCAACCTCTCGCCCAAAGAGGTGCAGAAGATCGGTCACGCCATGGCGGCCCTCAAGGCTGTGCCCCGTGAGCGCGTGGAAGAAGTCATCAATGAATTCCTCGAACACACCAGCAAGGGGGCCCCGGTTTCAGTAGACGAAGCCGCCATCAAGGCCATGCTGACCAAGGCCTTGGGCGACGACAAGGCCGCCAACCTGATTGCGCGAATCCTGCAAGGCGGCGACACCGCTGGCATCGAAAGCCTGAAGTGGATGGATGCGCCCACGGTGGCCGACCTGATCAAGAACGAACACCCGCAGATCATCGCCACCATCCTGGTACACCTGGAATTCGACCAGGCCGGTGAAGTGCTCAAACACTTCACCGAGCGCCTACGCAACGACGTGCTGCTACGTATCGCCACCCTGGATGGCGTACAACCCACGGCCCTGCGCGAGCTGAACGATGCCCTGACACGACTCATGGCCGGCGCCTCCACCAACGTGAAAAAAGCGGCCATGGGCGGCATCCGCCACGCGGCGGAAATTCTCAACTTCGTGGGTCAGCAGGCGGAAACCGGGATCATGGACAACGTGCGCGAGTACGACCCGGACCTGGCCCAAAAGATCCTGGACGAAATGTTCGTCTTCGAGAACCTCATGGACGTGGACGACCGAGGCATCCAGTTGCTGCTGCGGGAAGTGCAGTCCGACTCCCTCATTGTCGCCCTCAAGGGCTCCTCGCCCGAACTGCGCGAAAAGATTTTCAAGAACATGTCCCAACGCGCTGCCGAAATGCTGCGGGAAGACCTGGAATCCAAAGGCCCCGTGCGCCTTTCCGAAGTGGAATCGGAGCAGAAGGAAATCCTCAAAGTGGCTCGTCGACTCGCCGAAGAAGGCCAGATCCAACTGGGCGGCGGCGGCGGCGAAGATCAGTTCGTCTGATCGGTGTCTAAGTAGAGATGACCAAAAGCAATCTCACCGCCTGGGAGCGCTGGGAACTGGCGAGCTTCGACGAAGCGCAGGAACTCAAGCACCACCCCCTGCACCCGCCCAAGGTGGAGGCGCCACCTCCCCCCGTGCCCGAGCCGGAAGTTCTGATCCAGTTGCCCACAGCCGAAGAGGTGGAAGAAATCCGCCGCCAGGCCCACGAGGCAGGTTTCCAGGAAGGCCGCGACGCGGGTTATCAGGACGGTTACGCCAACGGCCATAAGGAAGGCTACGAAGCGGGCCACCAGGAGGGTTACGCCCCAGCCGCGGAAGCCGCCCAGAAGATCGCAGCCCTGGCGGCCAAGCTGGACAATGCTCTGGCTGAACTCGATCCGCAAATCGCCGACGAGTTGGCGGCCCTAGCACTGGAGATGGCCCAGGAAGTTCTGCGTCAAACCATCCGCACCCAGCCAGAGACCATCGTCAACGTCATTCACGATGCGCTGACCCACCTGCCTCATCAGCACGCCAACATCTATCTGAATCCCGCCGACGCCGCGCTGGTGCGCCAATACGCAGGCGACCAATTGAACCATGCCGGCCATCGCATTCACGAAGACCAGCGGTTAAATCATGGCGACGTGTTGCTCGAAGCCGGCGGCGCTCAAGTGGATGCCTCCGTGGCAAACCGCTGGCGTCGGGTGGTCGCCACTCTGGGGATGGACATGGCCTGGAATCCCGAATCGCCCCCCGCTCCTGAACCCGCCGTGGAAGAGGCCCCCTCCCCCGAGGAAGACGCACCGTGAATCTCGCTGCCCTTCGTGCTTACCTGAGCGAATGCCGGGAGCACGTGGCCCATGCCAGCCCCATTCAGGTGGCAGGGCGACTGACCCGCATCAATGGCTTGGTCATGGAAGCCGCTGGCCTGCGTCTACCGCTGGGCTCCGGCTGTCAGATTCACGGCTCCAGCGGTACCTCCGTGGAAGCTGAAGTGGTGGGCTTCAACGGCGAGCGCCTGTTCATGATGCCTACCGAGGATGTCTACGGCCTCGCTCCTGGTGCTCTGGTCAGCCCTCAAGAACCGCCCATTCATCCGCCCAAGGTCGGCGAATACACGCCCCCCCAGCGCCGGGCCTATGACCGAGCCAAACACCTGCCCGTGGGTGACAAGCTCTTGGGCCGGGTAGTGGATGGCAATGGCCGCCCTCTGGACGAACTCGGCCCCCTGCAAACCGGCGAATCCCGCTCCCTTGCCAGCCGCCCCTTGAACCCCCTGCAACGCGAACCCATCCGCGACACCATGGACGTGGGCATTCGCGCCATCAACTCCCTGCTCACCGTGGGCCGTGGCCAACGCCTCGGTCTCTTCGCTGGCTCTGGCGTCGGTAAGAGTGTGCTGCTGGGGATGATGGCCCGCTACACGGCGGCGGAAGTCATCGTCGTAGGGCTGATCGGCGAACGGGGCCGCGAAGTCAAAGAATTCATTGAGCACAACCTGGGCCCCGAGGGCTTGGCCCGCTCCGTGGTGGTGGCCTGCCCCGCAGACGTGAGCCCACTCATGCGCCTGCAAGGCGCCGCCTATGCCACCACCATTGCCGAGCAATTCCGCGACCAGGGCAAGCATGTGCTGCTCATCATGGACTCCCTCACCCGCTACGCCATGGCCCAGCGGGAAATCGCCTTGGCCGTGGGCGAGCCGCCGGTGACCCGAGGCTACCCGCCTTCCGTCTTCGCCAAGCTGCCGGCCCTGGTGGAGCGGGCCGGCAACGGACCGGAAGGTGGCGGCTCCATCACGGCCTTCTACACGGTGCTGTCCGAGGGGGACGACCAGCAGGACCCCATCGCCGACTCGGCCCGAGCCATTCTCGACGGCCACTTCGTGCTCAACCGCAGTCTGGCCGATGCGGGCCACTACCCCGCCATCGACATCGAGCAATCCATCTCCCGAGTGATGACCAACATCATTCCCCAGGACCACCTGGATCTGGTGCGTCAATTCAAGCAGCTCTACTCCCGCTATCAACGCGCCAGAGATCTGCTCGCCGTGGGTGCCTATGCGCCCGGATCCGATCCCACGCTGGACTTGGCAATCAGGCTCTATCCCAAGCTCGAAGCCTTCCTCCAGCAGCGCATCAACGAGCGAGCGGATTACGCAAGTTCTATCGAAGGCCTCGGCGCCGTCTTCGCGCCCTAAGTGTTTTTAGTGAAAGCGCAGGGACGTGCATTCGCGGGCGTAAAGTGCTCTACCGCTATTAGCGCCACGAACTAGACTTACTCCATGGCTAACAAGTTTCCCCTACAAACGCTGCTGGACCTTTCCCAGAACAAGCTCGACGACGCCACGCGCCGCCTGGGAGAGCTGATGGCGAGCGAGAAGGAAGCTACCCAGCGGCTGGAACTGCTCCAGCAATACCGGGCCGAGTATCACCACCGATTCCTCGAAACCGCCAAGAACGGTCTCAGCCAAGATCAATGGCGCAACTTCCAGGGCTTCATCGCCCGACTGGATGCAGCCGTCGATCAGGCCCAGGAAGCCGTACGCCAGTCCAAGCAACACACCGCCAACGGCCAGAAGCACTGGCTGGAAAAACGGGGCCAGGTCAAAGCCTATGACACCCTGTCCGACCGCTACCAGCAGCGCCAGGCCTATGCCGAGGCACGGCGCGAACAAAAAGCCATGGACGAGCACACCGCCCGGCAATTCCGCGAGCGGGATGCCTGACAACGCACCGTTTTCGATGCAGGCACAGGGCTTGCTCAGTATTCCGGTGAAATTGTTAAAAGGGATTTCCCCATGCCGGGCCTTGCCGTCGCACCCAATCCAGTCGCCCCCAACGTCAGCAACAACGCTGCCTCCAATGGGAATGCCAACAGCACCAATGACGCCGCCAACAGCGACACCAGTTTCTCGTCTGCCCTGCAACGCTCCATGAAGAGCAACAGCAACGCGGACAAGCCTGCTCAGCAATCCCACAACGACGCCAAGACAGGCAACAAGACCGAAAGCCAAGACGCGCAGCAAAGCAGCGCCACTACGGCCTCTGCAACTGCCACCGGCCAGGCAGCGCCCCCCTCGGATCCGCTGGCAAGCTTGCTTCCCATGCTCCAAGGAAAGTTCGCCCAGCTTGCGCAAAACGCGGAACAGACCGGCGAAAGCAAGGAAAAAGCAAGGAAGACGACAGACGATAGCAACGCTGGATCTGGTCAGGAAAGCCTGTTAGCGGGCCTCGCCGGAGCCATGGGAGCACAGCAGCAACTGGCGCAGCCGACAGCAATCACAGGCACCCCAAACAACGGCACGACGGATGCCAAATCGGATACCACGTCAGCCCTTGCCGGCCAGCCGGCAATTATTGCCATGGAAGATGCACTCGCCAGCCAAGCCAAAAAGGCCGGTGACAAGGATGCCGCAGAGCCAGGCTTCCAAACTTTGCTAGACAGCGCTCAGAACGCGCAACAGGCCCAGCACGGCCAAGAATCTCGCGTGGGCCAAACCACGAGCCGCACCGAGACCCGAATCGAAACGCCGGTCGGACACGAGCGCTGGACCCAAGAGGTGGGCGACAAACTGACCTGGATGGTGAACAAGCAGGAAAGCACGGCCACCCTAGTACTCAATCCACCGCACATGGGCCGCGTTGAGGTCAGTGTGACCATTAACGGAGACCAGGCCAACGCCTCCTTCATCTCCGCCAACCCAGCCGTACGGGAAGTTTTGGAAGGCTCTCTCCCCCGTCTGAAAGAAGTTCTGGCAGACGCTGGCATTCAGCTTGGACAGGCTCAAGTCGGTGCCGATAGCCGCGGAGATTCGTCGCAGAACCCGGAAAGACGCGATAATCGGGGGCAAAACAAGACTGTGACCGGCGAATTCGTCCCCGGGCTCGCCTCTTCTGCCAGCGCTCAGAGTTGGACGAAGCAAGGCAATGGCATGGTGGACACGTTCGTTTAATAAAACCCATTCATACGGGCTGCGGAGGTAATTAATGGCTGAGGCCAAAACCGGGGAAGAAGCCCCCAAGAAAAAGGGCAAGTTGCTGCTGTTCATCATCATCGGCGTAGTGGTGCTGGCGATTGGTGCCGTAGCGGCCGTGCTACTGCTGAAGAAAGCCCCCGCAGAGGAAGAGGACGGCGATGCCCCCGCCCACAAGACGGAAGTCAAAAAGGAAAAGGCCGGTGGTCATCAACCCCCTCCTGTCTATGTGAAGCTCGACACCTTCACCACCAACCTCGCGTTTGAGAACCCAGGGGAACAATCGGCTGCGCAATACGTTCAGCTCGTTGCAGAATTGAAGGTGGAAACAGCCCCCGAAGGCGAAGAGTTGAAGCAGTACATGCCGGAAATCCGCAATGTGGTTCTGCGTCTGCTATCGGCCAAGAAGCCGTCTCAGCTCACGTCGGTGGAAGGCAAGGACGCTCTTGCCGAGGAAATCCGCAACTCGGTGAACAATATCGTCAATCCGCCCAAGCGGAAAAACGCACAGCCGCCCGAAGGCCCTGTGACCGCCGTGCTTTTCAGCAGCTTCATCATTCAGTAATCACGCAAAAGCGATGAGTCAGGATTTTCTCTCCCAGGAAGAAGTTGATGCCCTGCTAAAGGGCGTCACGGGAGAGGCTGACGAAGTTCAGACCGAAGAACAGGGCGGCCCGGTCAAAAGTTATGAGTTGGGGCGCCAGGAGCGAATCGTGCGTGGGCGCATGCCCACCATGGAGCTCATCAACGAGCGTTTTGCTCGTTACTTGCGGATCGGCTTGTTCAACTACATGCACCGCAGTACGGAAGTTTCCGTGGGGCCGATCCGAGTGCAGAAATACAGCGAGTTCGTGCGCAACCTTGTGGTGCCTACGAACCTGAACCTGATCACCATCAAGCCACTACGAGGCACCGGGCTCATCGTCTTTGATCCCAACCTGGTGTTCCTGGTGGTGGACAACATGTTCGGCGGCGACGGACGCTTCCACACCCGCGTGGAAGGCCGCGACTTCACCCCCACCGAACAGCGCATCATCCAGGGCATTCTTAGCGTGGTTTTCGCGGAGTATGAACGCGCCTGGAAGCCTGTATACGAGATCAAATTCGAGTACGTGCGCTCGGAGATGAACACCCAGTTCGCCAATATCGCGACCCCTTCGGAAATCGTGGTAGCGGTGACCTTTACGCTGGAGCTTTCGGGCAACTCGGCAGAAATGCATTTGTGCCTGCCTTACTCCATGGTGGAGCCCATCCGGGACATCCTCTACAGCACCATGCACAGCGAGCAAGCGGCGTCCGACAAACGCTGGACGGGCACCCTGTCGCAACAATTGCAGCAGGCCGACGTCCGTCTGACGGCCCTACTGGGTGCAACAGACCTGACCCTGCGCGACATAGTGAACATGAAGGTGGGCGACGTTATCCCACTGCACGTGGCAGATAAAATCAGTGCCATGGTCGACAACATTCCCGTCATGGAGTGCTCCTACGGGGTACGGAATGGCGTATATGCCCTGCGGGTGGAACGTTTCACCGCGACAGAAGAGGACTAGGAGCAATAGATGAGCGACGGACAAGACAACGATCAGGTATCGGAAGACGATTGGGCCGCGGCCATGGGCGAGCAGGTAGCCGCCGATGCTGAGACGGCCACCGCCGAAGCGACGCCTGCCGTCTTTCCCGAACTCGGCGGCGGCGCCGACAAAAACCCAATCCCCGAAGATTTCGATCGGATTCTGGACATCCCCGTCCACCTGACGGTGGAACTGGGCCGCACCCGCATCACCATCCGCAATCTGTTGCAGCTGGCACATGGCTCGGTAGTGGAACTGGATGGTCTGGCTGGCGAACCGCTCAACGTCCTGGTTAACGGCACCCTCATTGCGCAAGGTGAGGTGGTGGTAGTGAACGACAAGTTCGGTATCCGTCTGACGGACGTCATCACGCCCTCCGAGCGGATGAAGAAGCTCAACCAATAGGCCTCGGGGCTTGGCTCCCAGGCCCGAGTTAGCTGTACTGCCCATTCTGGGCGGAAATGCCCCGCCTTTTTTAAGCTGCTTGGACGATTGTTTCCGGCACATGGAGCTATGCTCCGGCATGCGTGGACTTTTGATCCACGGCTCCCATGCCCCATGATTCGACGCCTCTTTCCCCATTTGCTCGCGACAGCGATCCTGCTATCGCCCGCCTTCGCCCTTGCCGAAAATGCGGGGGGAGCCCCGGCTGCCGCCGGCTCGACGAGCTCCAGTGTGGCGCCTGAGTCCGCCGCCAATGGGACACCTGCGGCTTCCACTACTTCTATTGCTCCCACTGCACCACCATCCATTGCGACGCAGACCAACGCGCCAACGCCGTCGGCCTCAACCGATCTAGGGAGCAGCCTGTTGCAGCTAGGGTTTGGCTTCGTTGTGGTGATGGCCGTGCTCTTCGGCTGCCTCTGGTTGCTGAAACGTCTCAGCACGTCCCATGGTCGTTCCGGTGGTTTGATGAAGGTTGTCAGCACCCTGCCGCTGGGCACCCGAGAACGTGCAGTACTGATCGAGGTAGGTGGTCAGTGGCTGCTCATTGGCATGGGCCCAAGTTACATGGTAAAGCTTGCCGAACTGCCGCGGCAGGAGTTGCCGCCGGCACCTCACGGGGCAATGGTCCCAGATTTTTCTGCTTGGCTAAAGCGCGCCCTGGAGCGCAACAAGGGTTCAGACACCAATGCGTAAGACGTGGCTTCCGCTCCTGCTCGTCCTGTTGCCCGGCATTGCCTTGGCGCAGGCGCTGCCTGCCGTAACCAGCACCCCCTCGGGCGGCGGCGGCACCCAATGGTCACTATCGATTCAGACCCTGCTGCTGCTCACCAGCCTCAGCTTCCTGCCTGCAATCCTACTAATGATGACCAGCTTCACCCGCATCGTCATTGTTTTGGGCCTGCTTCGTAATGCGATGGGTACGCAGACCGCGCCGTCAAACCAGATCATCGTCGGCCTGTCGCTGTTCCTCACCTTTTTCATCATGGGTCCAGTGGCCGACCAGATCTACACCAACGCCTATCTCCCCCTAGCTGAAAACAAGATCAACTTCCCCGAAGCGCTGGAGCGAGGCGCAGTTCCCCTGCGGGCCTTCATGATTAAGCAGACGCGGCAAGCTGACTTGCAGTTGTTTACCAAGATCGCCAAACAGCCCAAACCTGCAACGGTGGATCAGGTTCCCATGCGCGTTCTGATCCCCGCCTTCGTCACCTCCGAGTTGAAGACGGCCTTCCAGATCGGCTTCATCGTCTTCATCCCCTTCCTCATCATCGACATGGTGGTGGCTTCGGTGCTCATGTCCATGGGCATGATGATGATGTCGCCGGTGATCGTGTCCCTGCCCTTCAAACTGATGTTGTTCGTGCTCGTGGATGGCTGGGATCTTATTATTGCTTCCCTTGTGCAAAGCTTCGGCTAATGCAAGCCCCTCACATGGGAAGCAATAAAGATTCATTACCACGGCTATCCCCCCACCCCCCTTCCCGAGGAAGGGGGCGATTAGTAGGAAGTCGCTCTGCGACTTAAATAGGAAGTTGCGTGACCCCCACGACTGTCATCGAAATTGGCCGCCATGCCATGGAAATCACCTTGCTGATTTCCGCACCATTGTTCATTGCTGCCCTTGTTACCGGCCTTATCGTCAGTATCTTCCAGGCGGCCACGTCCATTAACGAATCGACTCTCTCCTTCGTGCCCAAACTGATCGTGGTCTTCGTCACCCTGCTGGCGGCTGGCCCCTGGATGATTACCGTGATGACGGACTACATCCGGCGCCTCTACGAGGCAATTCCCACTCTCATTGGATAGCGCGCAATGCTGAGCGTCAGCTCCGCCCAGCTTGATGCCTGGATCGCGCTGTTCTTTTTCCCGTTAGCGCGGATCATGGCGCTGATGACCTTGGCGCCCGTCTTCAGCAATGCCTCATTGCCGCGCCGAACTCGCCTCATCATCGGTCTGGTGCTGACCTACGCGCTCAGCCCGGTGCTACCGCCCATGCCGGCAGTGCCTGCCGGCTCCTGGGTCGGCATCGCGATTCTCGGCGAACAAATCCTGATCGGTTTGATCATGGGTATGACGCTACGCTTGGTGTTCGCAGCCATCGACTTGGCGGGCTCCCTCATTGGCTTGCAGATGGGCTTGTCGTTTGCCGTGTTCTACGATCCGCAAACCCGAGGGCAGACGCCTGTGATTGCCAATTTCATCACCCTCTTGGCCACCTTGATTTTTCTGGCCATGGACGGCCACTTGGTCATCATCGCGGCGCTGGCAGAAAGCTTCAATCTACTGCCCATATCGGCGCAGCCCTTTTCCATCAAAGGCATCAGCAGCCTTCTGTCCTGGGCCGGCGTGTTGTTTTCTTCGGGGCTGCTGCTGTCGCTGCCCATGGTGGCAGCGCTGCTCATCACCAACCTGTCGCTCGGCGTCCTGACCCGTATCGCCCCGACCCTGAACCTGTTCGCAGTAGGCTTCCCCGTCACCTTGGCCGGAGGCATGATGGTGCTGACCCTGTCCCTGCCTTATATGGAGTCCGCGTTGGAGCGGCTCTACGGCCAGGGCTTCAGTGCCCTCCAATCACTCCTGAAAGTAATGGCGGCAATGCACTAGCAATCCTTGCGCTTCTTCGGCTTGGCTTTGGGCTTGGGTTTGGACTGGGGTAAGGGGCTGGATTGAGACTGAGACTCCGCCTTCGTCACGATGGCAGGCAGTACCGGAGCAGGAGCAACAGCAAGTACTGTCGCCGGAGCCGCCTGGGCCTGGGGTGAAGCCGGGGGCGGAACCTTCTGCCCCGTCAGGACAACGACACCCTCGGACGTGCGCTGGGAGCCCATGATGTTGGAATCCAAGCCCTCGCTGTACTCAAGGATCTTGTATCCCGAATATCCGTTCGCATTGGCCAACTCCTTGGCACGACGATTGAAGACCACTCGGGCCTCGCCTGCACCACCAGCGTAATAGCGCTTCATCTTCAGCGACAGCATGTAGTGCTCATCGGGAAACTTGGCTTCCTGTATTTCCCAATTGGGCGACTGAGGGTCCAGCACGTAATAGGCAATGGCAGCAACGCCTCCCCAATACACGAGCTTCTCCAACGTTACCGTAGTCGTCGGTGACAAAGCGATCGTCGTGGCGGGAATCAAACCGCCTTTGAAGACTGTAGCGCCTTGGGCGTTAGTCGGCGTCGAGGGGATCTTGGGGGTACCGCAGGCGGCCAAAAGCAAACAAGTCAGCGCGCCTGCTCCACGCATTACCCAGCTCATTGAATGTAATTGAACAATGAAAGCTGAGACACGTTGACGAAGGACTTTTGCGCAGCTTGTAAGTCGGTCTGTTGCCGCGTCAAATCCGTGATCGTCTTGGCGTAATCCAGATCCTGCAAATTGGACAGCGTCGATTGGTATTGCAGATTCACGTCCTGGTTCGTGCTGGACAGGGAGTCGATTTCCGCCAGACGAGAGCCGACGGCTGCACGCACCCGAAGGATATTGTCGTTGGCTTGATCAAGGTTAGTCAGGGCGAAACCAAGATTGTTAGCAAGTGCTGCTGACCCCGACGTCGTCGCCGTCACCGCTGTTTCCAAAACATTCACAACCGTGGCTATCGTTTTGAAAATGCTTTGAGAAGTGCTTGGCGCGGTTGAGAAACTATCGCCCTGGGCGGGGGCGCCGGTAATGACCAGCGTAGATCCCAAATCAAAAGCGGTGGTATCGCCCGCTACGCTCTTTAGGGAAATGGGTTGCCCATCCGTAAAGGCTCGCAGCTGACCTGACGTGGCGGCAGCGGGAGCGGAACTCGAAGTCAGGGGCATGGTGTACGTTTGCCCCGTCAGCAGCGAAGTGCCCGATGTCGCAGAACCCGCCGTAGCATCGACCAAGTCGTAGTAGGTCTTGTTCGGAATGACAGTAGTATCAACAGTGAAGAGTACATTGACGTTCTTCACCGTTGAGTTGTTATAGGTGGCGGGGTTCAGTACGCTTCCTGCACCGATGACGCCGCCACCTGAGTTAGTGGGATTGAATCCGGTAGTGAAGTAGCCGTTGCCGTTCCTGATCCGTTTGAAGATGTCATCGCCCGCATCGCTGATCGGCAGATTGCGAGTAGCGGCCACCTGAAGGGAACGCTGGCCGCTGTCGCCGTAATAGCCAATCTCATTACCGGCGGCTTGGTTGATGTTATCGATAGTGCCACCGAAGGGCGTCGTATCGCCCATGTAGCCGGAGAACAAGTACTTGCCGCTACCGTCCGCCGCATTGGCGACAGTCATGAGTTGATCGTAGTCCGAGCGCAGTTCCGTAGCGATCGACCTCCGGTCGCTCATGCTCAAAGTGGCATTACCAGCCTTGACGACAAGTGTTCGGATATTCGCCACCAAATCGTTCACGCTGGAAAGTTGGCTTTCTTCCAAACCAAGCGCCGACTTGGCGTTGTCAAGATTGGTGGCCTGCTGGGTGTTAACGTTGGCGGACTGCTGCACCTCCAGAGCACGGGCCGCTGCCACGGGATCATCCGCCGCCGTCACCATGCGCCGCCCCAGGGATACCTGCTGCTGAGTGTGCAACAGATTCGCGGTCTTGCTGTTGATGGTATTGACCCCGGAATTGAAGATCATTGAAGTGCTGATGCGCATGATGATTCTCCGAATGCCGTCTAATTAGCCGCCCAGGGCCAAGATGTTGTCGAACAACTTGCTCGCCAGTGAAATCATTTTGGACGCGGCTTGGTACGCCTGCTGATACCGCAGCAAATTTGCTGCTTCCTCATCCAGGTTGACCCCAGAGAGTTGCTGCAAGGAGTTATTGGCCTGATCCGTCAGCGTTTGCTGTGCTTGCCCGGTCACGGTCACTTCGTTGGTCTTGGCGCCGACGTAGGACACCAACTGCGCATAGGCTGTGGCGTAGGTTGCAGTCCCAGCAGGAGACGACGCCGTGGCTTCCATTCTGCTGGTGGTTTGCAAGGCCCCCAGAAGCACGCCGTTACGGTTGTCCGATATCCCGCTGGAATTGTAGTCCGCCGTGAATTGATCTCCGGCTGCGGGGCTACCGTTGATTTTCATGCGGTAGCCGTAATCCAGCGGCAAGCCGGACAGGCTGCTACCGGCCGGCACAGGAAAGACCGCCGATCCTGCGGTATAGGTGATGGCGTTTGTCAGGGCAACAGGGGCTGTTGGATTGCTGTTGTCATAGACAGTATAGGTTGTCGCCGGCAAATTGAACTTGACCAGTACCGGGGGCGTGAGCTTTCCAGGAGCAGCAAAGGCACCGTTGGTTGTATCGACCACAGTCCCCGCATCAATGGTGCCCGTACCCGCATTGGTTGTTGCAGCCGACGTACGAACCGGCGCCGCTAGGGCAATGGAACGAGGATCGGCCAAGAACATGGCCATGTTTTTTGCCCCGTCCCGGGTCGGACGAATCAGCCAGCTATCGTTGGCATTGGGAGAACCGACGGAGGTATTAATCGTGAAACCATCCGCAGTTGTCAGCGGAGATGTGCTCCCTAGATCGGTGACGGTGTTGTCGGACAAGCGGGTCAGGGTGTAGGTCGACCCGGTATAAGCCAGCCGGTAGTCGCTCGTCGTCAAGGACGCGTAGTTCGAGATCGAAATGGTCGGGGCGCCGCTACCAGAATTGTTGGCATCTGCGGTGGGCTGGGCCACCATGTTGGTCATATCGAAATACTTGCCGCCCAACTTTCCATCCAGATCCATCCCCAACTGATGCTGTGTGTTGAAGTCGTTGGCCAAGGTCAGCGCAATGCGCCCCATACCGTTTTCCACGGGATCGAGGGATTCGTTGCGGAAGGCAATCAGCCCCCCCAACTTACCGCCCGAAATCAGGGATTCGGGAATGTAGATTGGCTTGCCGCCATTGGAGGAAGATGCCACTGCAACCGTAGTCCGTTGCGGGTCGGTAGTCGATGGCAAGGCCTGCAACTGGGAAGTCACCGTACCGACCACCAGGGGCTGGCCGTTGCCGATGAAGACGCTGTAAGTGCCATCAGCTTGGCTGACGGTCTGAACTCGAATTTCCTTGTTCAGATCTGACACCATCTTGTCGCGCTGATCCAGCAGATCGTTAGGCGGCTGGCCGTTTCCGGTGGCCGAAGCGTTGATGATGTTCTGATTGATTTCCGCGATCTTGGTGGCATAGGCATTGATCGTCGTCACTTCGCTGGAAATCTGCGAGTTTGTCCCGAGACGGATATCCGTAAGACGACCGTCTACCGCTTGGAACTGCGCAACCAAGCTCTGGGAAGCGGAAAGCATGGACTGGCGAGAAGCGATCGACGAAGGATTGGCCGTCGCTTCTTGCACGCCCTTGAAGAACTGAGCTAGCGCGGGGCTCAAACCCGCACTGGCATCGCCGAGCAGATTATCAATCTGCTGAACCTGGGCCAGATAGGAATCCATGGAAGAAGCCCCCGCCTGTGCTGATAACACCTGGCCAGTCAGATACTGGCTATAAGCACGCTTGACTGTCTCAACACTGGTGCCTTGCCCGATAAACCCAGCCCCGGAAGAGAACGGCGTATTGGTGGTCTGGACGATCGTCTGGCGAACGTAACCGTCGGTGGAAGCATTTGAAATGTTGTGGCTGGTGGTTTGCAGGCCAATTGAGGCCGCATTCAAACCGCTCACACCAACATTGAAAATTCCCATGCCAACTCCTTCTGGTAATCCCGATAACGGCAAAAGTTGCCGAGGGTTAAATCTTTACCTGGAGTAGAGCAACCCCCGTGCCGGACTTGCCGCACGAGGGGTTCAGGGGAAAAAAGACCTTAGCCGGTCAGGCGAAAACGCAGGGTAGGGCCTGAGATGATGCGTTCCAGCTTGGCAGCATATTGAGGATCGGTGGCATAGCCGGCCTGCTGCAGACCCCGAGCGAAGGTGCTGCCGTCGCTTGCACCAAGCACGCGGGAGTAGCGGGGATTGGAGGCAAGCAAGTTGCCGTAATCGCGAAAGGCTTCGGAATAGGAGTTGTAGGCCCGGAAGCGCTGGGTCTGCCGCTGAGGCGCCCCGTCCACATATTCCGTGGTGAGCGCATCCACCGTCTGCCCACCCCAGGTCTTGCCGGCCTTGATGCCGAACAAGTTGTAGCTGGAGCGACCATCGGCATGGCGTGGCTCGGACTTGCCCCAGCCGGTTTCCAAGGCGGCGTGAGCAACGAGGAACTGGGCAGGGATTCCCGTCTCGGCGCTGACCGTCTTCGCGTGGGGCCAAACCCGCGCCAGGAATTCCTGGGCACCGGCGGGTAACTCGCCTGCGATTGCCGCATCAACGGGCATCGGTGCAAAGGCCGATGGCGCAGCTGACGGCAACGCGGGCGCAGCCCCGTCCTGACGGAGGGGAACGGCCTTGGGCGGAGGATTCAGAAAGAACGGCCCTGTCGCCTGCTCAGGATCGGTGACAGCGGGTCGGGACAACTGCTTCTCGATCATGGCTGCCAAACCCGTGCCACCCTTGGTGGCCATGGACTGGGACAGTTGCTGGTCGAGCAACTGCTCGTACATACGTGTTTGGTCGCTGTCCATGATGCCGTCCTTGGGCGTGGCATCGCGCATGGACTTGAGCACCATTTGCAGGAACATGGCCTCGAACTGCCGAGCGGCAGCTTTCAGAGCCTGGGGATCGTTGGTCTTGGAGAGACGCTTGATGTCCGCCAGGCCCCGAGGGTCAAAAATATTGGATTCGACGGGAGCGGTCATGATCCAAGGGTGTCATTGACCGGGAAACGACGATCTCAGGAAAAGACGGCAAAAACTGCCCGTCAGATGATTTCCAACTCAGCGTGTAGAGCACCGGATGCCTTCATGGCTTGCAGGATGGCAATCAAATCCTGAGGATTGGCGCCGATGGCGTTAAGAGCCTTCACCACGTCGGCGAGGTTAGCGCCGCTCTTGACGTTCATGATGGCGCCGGCGTCCTGCTTGATGGACACCTCGGCGTTGGTCACGCCAGCGGTTTGCCCACCGGCGAACGCATTGGGCTGGCTGATGGCGTTGTCCGCATTCACGGATACGGAAAGATTGCCGTGGGCCACGGCGCAATTGTCCAGCGTCACGGCCCGATTCATCACGACGGAGCCAGAACGGGAATTGATGATGACTTTGGCAATGCCCTGCGCAGCCTGGAGTTCGATGTCTTCGATGCGACCGAGGAAGCTCACCCGATCATCCGGATTGACGGGCGCGCGAACCCGGATCTGACGGCCATCGGCGGCCGTCGCAGCGCCAGGAGCGACACGATTGATGGCCTCGACCATGCGCTGAGTAGTACCGAAATCGGTGGTGTTCAGATCCAGATAGACGAACTCGCCTTGCCCCAGCGGGGTCGGCACTTCCCGCTCCACTGTGGCACCGCGGGCGATGCGGCCCACGGACAGATGGTTAATGGTGACTTTGGAACCACCGCTGGAGGCGCCGGCGCCGCTCACCACCAGATTGCCTTGGGCCATGGCGTAGATCTGCCCATCGGCGCCTTTAAGCGGGGTGAGCACCAGGGTTCCGCCCTTGAGGCTCTTGGCGTTACCGATGGACGAAACCGTGATGTCGATCTGCTGACCGCTACGGGCGAAGGGCGGCAGATCGGCAGTGACCATGACGGCGGCCACGTTCTTCAACTGGAGGCTGGTTCCGGGCGGCATGGTGACGCCCAGATTGGACAGCATGTTCACGATGCTCTGAACCGTGAAGGGCGTTTGCGTCGTTTGGTCGCCGCTACCGTCTAGGCCCACCACCACGCCGTACCCCACCAATTGGTTGTTACGCACGCCGGCGATGGAAGCCAAATCCTTGATCCGCTCGGCCCGAGCCGCATCCGCCACCATGAGGCCGGCAAACAGCCAGATGACGGCGAGCAGAATCTTGTGGGTGAGGCTCATGGCGACTCCTAAATCAGAACGGCAGGAAGCTCAGGAAAAACTTTCCGAGCCAGCCCATCACTTGGGCATCGTTGATGAAACCGTTGGCCTTGTATTCGATACGCGCGTCGGCCACCTGTGTAGATGCGACAGTATTGGCAGTAGTGATGGTGTTGGGATTCACCACGCCTGAGAAGCGCACGAACTCTTCGCCTTCCTTGAGGCCGATCTGCTTTTCGCCGGACACCAACAAGTTGCCATTAGGCAGCACTTCGATCACCGTGCAGGTGATAGTGGAAGTGAAGTCGGCGGTGGAGGTATTGGAACCCTTGCCGTCGAACTTGTTGCTGTCGTTGGCGGAAAGGGCAGCATTGGCAATGCCCTGGAAGGGCAATCCGCTCATGGTGGGAATACTTGCGGAGATCGAGTGGGAGCGTTCAGCCTTGTTCTCGGACTGCTTGGATGCCTGAACCTTTTCCGAGATGTTGATGGTGATGATGTCACCAATGAAGCGGGCGCGGCGATCCTCGAACAGGGGACGGGCGCTGGCCGTGTTGTAGATAGAGCCATTGATGGAGGCCAGCTCTTCCCTCGGCAGGGGCCGGATGGTCATGGGCTGATGCACGGCGGTGGGCGGCGTGGTGGTGAGGCAGCCGGACAGAGAGGCGCCGAGACAAGCAAGAGCGATCAAGTTGCGGAACATGTCAGCACTCCTCTTCATTAGAGCGACGTGAGCTTGGCCAGCATCTGGTCGGAAGTGGAGATGGCCTTGGAGTTCATTTCGTAGGCTCGCTGGGTCTGGATCATGCTCACCAACTCCTCCGCCACATTCACGTTGGAGCTTTCCACATAGGTTTGATTGATGACGCCCGCGCCGTTGGTGCCCGGGGTATTGGGCGTCGGGGTACCTGAGGAGGCGGTTTCCACGTAGAGATTTTCGCCTACGCTTTGCAGGCCACCGTTATTGACGAAGGTCGCCAATTGCACGTTACCAATCTGGGTTGTCGCAGTGGTGCCGGGCGTCGTAATGGAAACGATACCGTCCCGGCTCACCGTCACCGTCAAAGCATTGGTAGGGATAGTGATCGGAGGGGACAAAGGATAGCCACTGGCCGTGACGATCTGACCTGTGTTGTCTTTCTGGAAAGCGCCGTCCCGTGTGTAGGCCAGGGTGCCGTCGGGCATCTGAATCTGAAAGAAGCCTTGGCCGTTGATGGCCATGTCCAGGGGATTGCCGGTTTGTTGCGGATTGCCCTGCGTAAAGATGTGCTCCGTAGACACGGGGCGCACGCCAGTACCAAGCATCAGGCCGGAAGGAATGGTGGTCTGCTGGGAAGACAGGGCACCCGGCTGACGCATGGTTTGATAGAGCAGATCCTCGAACACTGCTCGCGAACGCTTGAAGCCGTTAGTACTGGTGTTGGCCAAGTTGTTGGAGATTACGTCCAGCTGAGTTTGCTGGGCATCCAGGCCGGTCTTGGCAATCCAGAGAGATCGAATCATGTTCAGTCCTAACGTGCGTTGATCACTTGCGTTGCAGAACGGTCGTCCTGGTCTGCCGTGGTGATCATCTTCATTTGCATTTCAAATTGGCGAGCCAGAGAAATCATGCTCACCATTTGCTCTACCGGATTGACGTTGCTGTTTTCGAGATAGCCGCTTGCCAACACGACTTTGTCGTCCGTCGGCGGCACGGTGCCGTCGGCCATACGAAAGAAGCCGTCCCCGCCTCGACGCAGAGCAGCCTCATCGGGGTTCACCAGCTTGATACGGCCAATGGCATTGACGGCGTTCTGGGTGCCGGTTTCCGGCAAAACAGAAACGGTGCCGTCCTTGGCGATGGAAATTTTGCTGTCGGGCGGAACGCTAATAACGCCACTATCGCCCATGATGGGAATGCCATTGCGGGTTTGCAGCACGCCGTTGGCACTGATCTCGAGGTTGCCGTCCCGTGTGTAGGCTTCGCTGCCATCGGGCATGGATACGGCGATCCAACCTTTGTTCTGCACGGCCACGTCCAGGTTGCGCCCCGTGGCCATGAGCGGACCGGAGGAGAAATCGGTATGGGTGCTGGCATCCACCACGAAGGCACGGGTGGGCAGTGCCGGACCTGCGTCCGGGTTCTTCTTGGTCAACACCTGCGCCGCACGTAGCCGATGCTCCTCGGAGCGATAGCCGGTGGTGGAGACGTTCGCCAGATTGTTGGATACCGCTGCCTGCCGGCTCAGCGTGCCGGAAGCGCCAGACATGGCGGTGTAAATCAGGCGATCCATTTAGTTAGCTCCCGTCAGCGATTAGCGCAGATTCACCAGGGTCTGGAGAACCTGATCCTGGGTTTTGATGGTCTGAGCATTAGCCTGATAGGCGCGCTGCTGCGTAATCATGTTCACCAGCTCGGCCGTCAGGTCGGTATTCGACTCTTCCACCGAGGAGGACTGCAGCATGCCGTTAGTGCCGCTACCGGGCACCCCCGTCAGCGGCTGGCCCGACGCGGCAGATTCTTCCCATTGGTTGCCGCCAAGGTTTTGCAGGCCATTGGGGTTTTTGAAAGTACACAAAACCACTTGGGCGAGATTTCGCGATTGGCCGTTGCTGTACTTCCCTTGCACCGTGCCATCCGGAGATACGGAAAGCCCCGACAACCGACCAGAGGCGTAGCCATCCTGAGTGGTGGAGTTGACACCGAAGGTGCTTCCGTACTGGGTGGAGTTGCTCAGGTCGAGTTTGAAATCCAGAGTCGACACACCACCCGTGGTAATGACAAATGACTGGGGAATGGTAAATGCGCTGAGATTTCCCGGGCCACCCATACTCGTGAAGTTGATCGCCGTACCCGATGTGGTGGTGCCACCGCCATCCAGGTTGGTATACACCGTGTAGTTATTCGGCGTGGCCTCTTTGACGAAATAGACGCCAAGGGTATGGGGATTGCCAAGGGAGTCGTAAACCGTCGCTGACGTCGAACTGGTGTAGCTAAGCGGATTCGAGATGCTGAAGTTATCCGCCCCGGCTGTGCCTGTATTCGTACTCCCCGCGACACCCGTCAGCACTCCTGTTGTGTCGTTCAGGACGACGGAAGAGCCCACGCCACCGGGCACGGCATTAATGGTCAGCGTGCCGCCAGTACTTGCGGACACGGTCACACTGGTGCCCGAGGGCAGCGACGCATTGATGGCGGTCTGCACAGCGCTAGCCAGCGTGTTGGCGGAATAGCTACCGGATGCAATAGTCAATGTGCCGGTGGAATAGCCATTGATCACCGCAGAAAAGGTTGCGGGGCCTGTAGCAAGGGATCCAGGAGTAGAAGTCCCCGCTGTCAATGAACCAGGAACCGAGGCCGAAGGCGACAGCTTGCGCGAGTCAAGATTGAGGCCGATGACAAGCCCCGTCTTGGCGGCACTGGCTCCCGTCGCCACGGGCTGCAAGTCGGAGGTATTGATCTGAATAGGCGCAGGCGACGACGGCATGATGATGCCCTGGCTGTTGGCCAGGTAGCCCGTCAATTCGTTGCCGCCAGAATTGACGATGAAGCCGTTCTTGTCCACCAGGAACTGACCGTTACGGGTGTAGCTGATGGTGCCGGACGGGCTCTGCATCCGAAAGAAGCCGTTGCCATTGATCGCCACGTCCAGAGAGTTGTTGGTCGTAGTGATGTTGCCCTGGGTGAATTGCTGAGCCACCGCAGCCACGGACGTACCGATACCGATTTGTGTGGCACCGCCGCCAGCCAAAGAAGCTGCGTACACATCCGCGAACTGGGCGGATGCACCCTTGAAGCCCACCGTACCGGAGTTGGAGATATTGTTGCCAATAGCTTCAAGTGCCTTGGAGCTTGAGTTCAGGCCGCTTAGCCCTTGTTGAAATCCCATGATGTTTCTCCAGCGGAACTATTGGTCAAAGAATCTCGCGGATGTCGGACATGCCAAAGCTGCCCACGCCCGTTACATTGATTTTCAGGCTGCTGCCCTTGCCGCTTACGCTGCCGACGGAGCCAACTTGCAAGGCAGTTGCATCCACCTTGTTGGCACCTTGGGTGGCAGACACGCTGAAGGTATAGCTGCCAGCAGCCACAGCCGCACCGGCATCGTCCTTGCCGTCCCAGGTGAAGGTTTGTTCACCTGCGGACTTGGAACCAATGTCGATGGACCGAACCACGGTGCCGTTGCTGCTCTTGATATCCACCCTCACCACGTCCGCGGCGCCTGCGAGCTCATAGCCCGCCACCGAGCTGGATCCGCTGGTGCTGATGTTCATCCCGCTACCCGGCACCACGACGCCCTTGCCTACCAGACCTGCCGCTTGTACTGCCTGATTGGCGTTGCTGTTGTCCAGCATGGTTTGCAGCGTGGAATTCAGTTGGGTGATCCCTTGCACCGTATTGATCTGCGCCAGCTGGGAAGTGACCTGCGCGTTATCCATAGGATTGAGCGGATCCTGGTTCTGCAACTGGGTGGTTAGCAGCTTGAGGAACTTGTCCTGGGATGCCTGGGTGGCTGACGTAGTCGTCGTCTTGCCGCTGGAACTGCTTGAGGCATTGATGGAAGCATAGATATCCGCGGCAACGGAATCCTTGGCTGTCGCGTTAGATGTGGTGGTCATGCTCTATGTCCTTAGCGTTTACTGGCCCAGGGCCAGGGTCTTCAGCATGAGCGATTTGGCCGAGCTCATGACTTCGGCATTAGTCTGATAGGCGCGGGAGGCGGAAATCATGTTCACCATTTCCTCCACCACGTTCACATTCGGCATTGCCACATAGCCATCCGCGTTGGCAGCAGGATTGGCCGGATCGTAGTTCATGCGGAAGGGCGCAGCGCTTTCCACCACCTGGGTGACCCGCACGCCGTTGCCGCCTTCCTTGCCCATGGGCGTGGCTTGAAAGACCACCTGCTTGGCACGATAGGGACGGCCATCCGCGCCCACGGTGCTGTCCGCGTTAGCCAAGTTGCTCGATACCGCATTCAGGCGGGCGGATTGCGCTGTCAGGGCGGAACTGGCGATGTTGAATATGCTGAACATGGCTTACCTCACTGACCCGTGATCGCGATTTGCATTTCTTTGAACTGGTCCTTGAGGAAAGACAGCAGGGCTTCCATATGGACGGAGTTCTCGGTGAAGGCGCTACGCTCCACGTCGATATTCACTGTGTTGCCATCGACCGAGCCTTGATACTCGGCGCGATATTTCACTTGGGAGTCAAACGCGCCCGGCCCCGAACCTTCGATGTGACCAGAGTTGGTACGCGCCAATTCGATGCTTCCTTCGCCCCGGCCTGCCATCACGTTGGAGAGGGCGGTCTTGAAATCAATGTCCTTGGCCTTGAAATGGGGGGTATCCGCATTCGCGATGTTGGACGCCAGCAACTCCTGCCGATAGCCGCGCAGGTTCATCGCGTTTCGGTTGAATTGAATTTCGTGTTCCAGGCGGTCAATCACCACAGGCTCCTATAGGGTCTACACCACCCCAAATGCAGGATACGTGCCACAGCCAATCCCGCGTGGTTATGCAGGTTTACTCGAAACGGTGGAAGGCTCTGCCGGTCGGAAAGAACGGGGATTGCCGCTTTGGCCGTCTAATCTCGGCAAATCTTGCCGGGAACAGAATCGGCAATAGCCCACTCGAAGATTCGGCCATCTGCCCGCCCTCGCCTTTACCGAACAGGGGCACCATGTTTGAATATGCCCATGAATATCTCCCGCTCGAGCCAATTTCTTTTTCTCGTTGTCGTTCTCCTTGCATTCTTCGGCTCGGCCCAGGCTTACCAGGATCCGACCCCGGTCAAACGAGCGATAGACGACTTCCTAAAGACTCAGACGCAAGGGCAACCCGTCACCAGCTACACCATCGGGGCCATTGACCCCTACAACCAGCTTCCCTCATGTACGTCCTTCGCCGTTAGCCTTGAAAACGGAAACCGCTTATGGGGCCGGACCAAGGTGACGGTTCGCTGTTTGGGCGGCGCATCCTGGTCTCTGTTCGTGCCGGTTCAAATCAGGATTCGAGGGACTTACCTAGTGGCACAGCACAGCCTGGCCTACGGCCGGGTACTGACCGATGAGGATCTGGAGACACGGCAAGGCGACTTGGCCGAACTTCCGCCCGACGTCATCATGGATCGACAGTCGGCGGTCGGCCGAACCCTCAACGCATCCCTGGCGGCCGGCCAGGTCATCCGTAGCGATGCCCTACGGCTGCCCGTCGTCGTTCAGCAGGGCCAGCAGGTAACGGTCATTTCAAAGGGCGCAGGCTTCCAGGTTTCCAGCGAAGGCCAGGCCTTGAACAACGGAAGCCAGGGACAAGTCGTCCGCATCCGGATGCCCAACGGGCAAATCGTCAGCGGACTAGCCAAGGGCAACGGAACCGTGGAAATAAGCCGCTGATTTCCCGTAAAATAGGGTCAGAAAAAACTTACGCACCAGGGCTAAAGTTTGCAGTCAGTGTGCCGTTATCCACATCAAGACATCCTGAGCGGAAAGGCAACTGCCGTGCAAATCAATAACTCACTCAAATCAGTCGGGCTACCAGGCGGCAGCACTGTCCCGGCCCGCGACAATCCTCAGGCGACAAACACCTCCACCTCTGCTGATACGCCTGCGTCCGCCGCACCCATTGTTCCAAAGGACGCCAGTAGCGTCAGCCCTCAGTTGCAGCAGGTGCAGAACGTCCTGGCCAACACACCAGCGGTCAATACCGACCGTGTTCGCGAAATCAAGCAAGCCATCGCTGAAGGCCGGTTCACGATCAATCCGGAAAAGATCGCGGACGGCCTGCTCCAGAACGTTCGTGAACAGCTGCGGGATAACCGCGCCGGAGCCTAAGTACTTCCTCGACCATGCCGCTGGCTCCTCGTTTTTTTCAGATTCTGAATGAGGAAATCGCCCTATTGCGGCGCTTCTTGACTCTGCTTGAGGAGGAGCAGCATGCGCTCATCGCGGGTACCAATGAAGGTCTCGCCAAGTTCGCCCAGGCCAAAAGCGAGCTTTCTTTGCAGCTAGATCAGCTCGATAGGGCCCTCGTAGCGGAACAATCCAAAGGCGGCTTTCCTCCGGGCAGCGAAGGAGTGAAGGACTGGTTGGCACAAGCCCAGCCGCAGCAGCAGAAAGTTTGGGCGACGTTCCTTGAACTCGCTTCAGCGGCCAAGGCAACCAATGAGCTCAACGGCCGCATCATTACCGAACGCCTCATCGGCAACCAACAAGCCATCCAGGCCTTGATGGCTGCAGCCAACAAGCCTGCCACTTACGGCCCCAAGGGCCAAGCCTTCCCTATCGGCGGTGGCCGAACACTAGGCAGCGCCTAGCATTCCAAGCCGGCCTCCGGCTTCTATTCCCAACTTGGAAGACGACTACCGGCGCACCTCTCCGGCGTCTAAGCTATTGGCCGACGTTGACCTCAACTGCCTCGTCGGGATTTCTGGCCTCAATCATGATCGCAACCCGGCGATTACGCTGCCGGCCATCCGGTGTGGCGTTGTCGGCAACAGGCCGCTGATCGGCGTAGCCAGTTGCCGTCAAACGGCGCGGATCGACACCCGCCTCGATGAAGAGCCGGACCACGCTAGATGCCCGCACGCCCGACAGTTCCCAATTGGATGGGAACTGAAGATTGCTGATGGGAACATTGTCGGTATGACCTTCCACAATGATAGGGAAGGTGGAAGGCGCCAGGATTTTGGCTACCGCGAAAAGGGCTTTCACTGCCACAGGATCGAGGTTTGCATCCCCCGGCGCAAAAAGCACGCTGGCGTTGATTTCCACCGAAATGCCCCGTGCGCTCTCCGTCACCCGAACCTTGCCTTCTTGCACCAAAGGTGCCAAGGCGCTGTTGATGTCCTTAGCGATAGTGCGCACCTTGTCCCGATTCTGGCGCGTGGCCTCGTCCGTTTTCACGTTCGGCTGTAGCCTACGCATGGGAATGGTGACGGGCATCGGCGCATTGGGGTTGATAGCTGTCTGGGCGCCAGCAGAGGTTCCTGGAACGCTGCGAAAGGCAGAGTTCAACGCATCGGAAAGGACTCGATACTTGCCTTCATTGATGGATGACAAGGCGTACATGACCACGAAGAAGGCGAACAGCAGAGTGATGAAGTCTGCATAGGACACAAGCCAGCGCTCGTGGTTCTCATGCTCATCCTCCTGCTTGCGGCGGCGGGCCATGGTCGCCTTAGATCACGTAGCCTTGCAAGCGACTTTCAATGATGCGCGGGTTGTCGCCGTTGGCAATGCCGATGAGGCCATCCACGTAAAGCTCGCGGAACGCCACCATGCGGCTGATGTTGGCCATCAGTTTCTTGGAAATAGGGAGAAAAAGCAGGTTAGCGGAACCCACGCCGTAAATCGTGGCCACGAACGCCACCGCAATACCGCCGCCCAATTTGGACGGGTCTGACAAGTTCTCCATCACGTGGATCAGGCCCATGACGGCACCAAGAATCCCGATGGTCGGCGCATAGCCGCCAGCGGATTCCCAAACCCGCGCGCCTTGCTTCATTTCGCTCTCAAAGAAACCGATTTCCACCTCCATCACGTCCCGCAGGCGATCAGGTTCAGCCCCATCCACCAGCAGCTGCAAGCCTTTGCGGAAAAACCCCTCGTCCAGCATATCCATCTGGTTTTCGAGGGATAGCAGGCCTTCCTTACGCGCCAAATGACTCCACCGACTCAACTGTTCCACCATCCCCGGCGCATCCAGCTTGGGAGGGGAGAAAATCCAAATCAGCATCCGCACGCCCCTGAAGAACGTATTCAGGGTGCTTTGCAGTAAAACGGCACCCATGGTGCCGCCGATAACAATGAGGAATGCAGTGGGTTGAATCAGGGAACCGATATGGCCCCCTTCCAGGATCTGGCCGCCGACGATGGCGATAATGCCAAGCAGTAATCCGGCAATGCTGATCAGATCCATATTGTCCTTTCAGTCACGCAGCCTTGGGCTTACGGCCGCGACGCGCCTTGGTCAGGGGCTTATCGTCTCCCAGCATGGCAGCGCGCAAACGAGCCACAGCCTGGCTGTGTAACTGACACACCCGCGACTCGGTGACGCCCATAACTTCTCCGATTTCGCGCAGATTCAAATCCTGCTCGTAATACAACGCCATCATCAGTTTCTCCCTTTCGGGCAGGCCATCGATAGCCTTGACGAGTGCCGACCGCATGTTGGCATCTTCTAGCGCAGCCAAGGGGTCAAGGTCGGTACTGGCTACGTTGCGTTCTAGATAATCCTCTCCGCCTTCGCCAGTCAGGTCTTCCAGATAAACCAATTGATGGCCGCGCGCTTCGACCAATAGCTTCTGGTAATCGGCGAGAGACATGGACAGGCTGGCTGCCAGTTCCGTTTCGGATGGCTGCCGGCCATGCTCATGCTCCAGTTGCTGAATGGCGGTTTCGACCCGACGCATTTCGCGCCGGACACTGCGGGGCAGCCAATCGTTTTCACGTAGACCATCGAGCATGGCACCGCGGATGCGTTGCACCGCATAGGTCTCGAATTGCGCGCCCAGACCTTCTTCGTAACGATCCAGCGCATCGAGCAAACCCAGCATGCCGTTTTGCACCAAGTCATCCACCTGGACGCTAGCAGGCAGCTTCGCCATCAAATGAAAGGCGATGCGTTTGACGAGCGGAGCATATTGGCTGACGAGCTGGCCCCGGTCCAGCGCGCCCTGGGGGGTATACATCACAAGCTATTTGTGAGCGGTTGATCGGCGCCGACTATAACACCGATTCGTACAGGGCCGCGGTCGCGAAGGAATGCGCAGAACGAGATCCAGTGGGCATTTTCACGGGCGCCGAACTTACTTTCGGCAAGCGAGTCAACAGGCCGTCCGCCAAGTCTTCCACCGCCTCGCCAATCAGCGTGGCAAGGTGATGCAATTGCAGATCAAGATGCTCCTGAGCGGTAGTGCGCAGATTGCGAAATAGGGTTCGCGTGGAAGCGGCATCCTTCGCCTGATCAAAGATGAAATGGAACTGGTCGCGGCCACTTGCCTTGCCCAGGGCTTTGATGAGCGCGTAGGCCTGAGTCACGTCCTTGCTCGTTGGCCGGGACACGATGGCCTGATGATCCGCCGCCTGTGCCAACTGGGACACAGCACCATGTCTCAGCACGCCGTCGATCAGGACGAAGGCAGTTTCGTAGCCCAACTCCTTCAGACACGCCGACATCCGGGCCTGAATGTTGTCCTCCCCACGTCCAAACTGGCGAGCAGCCTTAGCTGCGGCCACCACCCAAATCTGGGGCGCCACGTGAATCATGGTGTCCGCCAGGGTGCAACTTCCTACCAGCGCATCGAACAGATCGAACTTGACCACCTGACCTGTAGCTGCACAAATACTGCCCTCGCCTTGATGTTCGTCCACCACCACCACCTTGTGGCCGTGGGTCGCCAGGGCATTTGCCGTCCGCGCCAATTGCAGCGGACTCCCTGACCGACGAGACGTATGGGCCACCGCCAGGGAAACGCCCCGGCGGCCGAACAGACGGCGCAGTCCCGCCGCCTGATCGAGCACGTCGGCTTCAGCCAAGATGGCGTTCCTTGACGCCGCCTGCTTGGCGAGCCATGACCATGCCCACTTCCGCATCGCGCAGTCGATGGGGCGAACCGGCAATGGGCTGCTTGAATGCTCGGTGCAGCAGATAGCTACGGTTGGGCAGATGCAGATCTTCCGGCACACGCTGGCCGTTGGCCATATAGGCCAGCAGCAGACCGTGGCGCACGATGGCGTCGATTGCTGGGGCGATGGCAGCGGTTTCATCGGTCTTGGTGATGACGCAGCCAGCCAGATCTTCGCCCGCGTAGGCACGGATCACGTCGTCCAAAGTATCGCCACGACTGGTTGCGTTGAGCAGCAGCAGGCGGTTCACTTCGCCGGCACGCATCAACATGGCGGCTTGCTCGGCCACCATGCGATCGCGTTGGCTCATGCCTACCGTGTCGATCAGCACCATGTGTTTGTCGCGCAGATCGGCAAGGGTATGGCGCAAATCGTCTCCATCGCGCACCACATGCACGGGTACACCGAGAATGCGGCCATAGATGCGCAGCTGCTCGTGGGCGCCGATCCGATAACTGTCGGTTGTCAGCAGTGCCAGCTTGTCGGCACCGTAGCGCACCACGCAACGAGCTGCCAGCTTGGCGGTGGTTGTGGTCTTGCCCACACCAGTGGGGCCAACCAGGGCGTAGACACCGCCACGATCAATCAGATCCCCTTCGTTGCCCAGAGTACGCAGGCGACGATTCAGCGCCGACATCAGCCACTTGCGGCCCTCTTCCAATCCCATTTCGGCGGGTAGTTCGGAAGTCAGACGACGAGCCAATTGTCCCGAGAAACCCGCTTCCAGCATTTCAGACAGCAGCAGGGCGCGCATGGGCGCGTTCTTGGACAGTTCCCCCCAGGCAAAGCCAGCGAGTTGTTGCTCCAGCAAGCCCTTAATGGCCTGCACTTCCAACATCAGTTCATTCACACGCCCGTCGTTGCTGGGCTTCTGGGCCAAGCGCTCGCCCTCTTCCACCGTGCTCTTGAGCACCGCAGCCACTTGCGCGGCAGAAGGCACCACGCCACGGGACACATCATCCTTGGGCGGCAGGGGACGCAGACGAGACTTGCCTTCCGCTACAGAAGCAGGAGCAGCGGGCTGATGCACCGGGGGCTGCCAAGGGCGGAAAGCCGGCTGCTTCTTTACCTGGGGCGAAAGGCTCACGGTGTAGTCATCCGCATCCACCGCATCGCTTCGACCTACGTTGGCCACGGCGCGACTCTTGGCTGCTGAATGCGTTGCGACAGCCTCGCCGCCCGCTTGGCGGGACAGTTCTTCCAGGCTATCGGACGACATGGCGGTGATTTCGATGCCACCTTCCACCGCTCGATTGGAGACGACGATAGCGTCAGGCCCCAGCTCCTCCTTGACCCGGCGCAGGCAATCGCGCGCCGTCTCAGCGTAAAAGCGTTTCACAGTCATTTATTGGCTCCAATAATCGTCGTCACCTTGATGGTGCGGGAGTCGGGCACTTCGCCGTTGGCGAGAACCTTGAGTTGGGGAACGGCACGGCGCAGGAAGCGCGACAACAGCCAGCGGAGATTGCCCGGGACCAGCAGCACCACGGGCAAGTCGAGATCTTCATGGCGCTGAGCCGCCACTGCGGTTTCCCGCAGCAGGGTATCGGCCAGGCCGGGTTCGATGGCGCCGGCGTCGCCGCTTGCACCGAGTGCTTGATTCAGGATGCGTTCCAGGCTGGGTTCCAGCGCCATGACCTGCATCTCGGAAGTGCCAGGGAAAATGTGCTGGACGATGGCGCGACCCAAGGCGATGCGAACCTGGGCGGTAAGCTCCACCGGATCCTGTGTGCGCACCGTGTATTCGGCCAGGGTTTCGATGATGGTGCGCATGTCGCGGATGGTGACACCCTCTTCCAGGAGGTTTTGCAGCACCCGTTGCACCACCGACAGAGACACCTGCTTCGGCACCAGGTCTTCCACCAACTTCGGCGATTCCTTAGCGGTGTGATCGAGCAGCGCCTGAGTTTCCTGGCGGCCCAGCAGTTCCGCCGCGTGAGAGAGGATCACGTGGTTCAGGTGCGTCGCAACCACCGTCGCTGCATCCACCACGGTGTAACCGAGCATGCTGGCCTGATCGCGCAGGGAGGCTTCGATCCAGGTGGCAGGTAATCCGAAGGCAGGATCGGTGGTCTGATTCCCTGGCAGCGTGCCATTCACGCGGCCCGGATTGATGGCCAGGTGCATGCCTGAATAGGCTTCGCCCGTACCGATCTCCACGCCCTTCAAGGTGATGCGATAAGCGTTGGGTTTGAGTTCCAGGTTGTCACGGATATGCACCGGCGCAGCAAGAAAGCCCACCTCCTGTGCAAACTTCTTGCGCAGGCCGCGAATACGCTTGAGCAGGTCACCGTCCTGTCCCTGGTCCACCAGGGGGATCAGTCGATAACCTACTTCCAAGCCCAGCACATCGACCGGCGCCACATCGGCCCAACTGGCTTCCACGGCTTCCTGCTTGGGCACCTCCCGCTGCGCCCCGGCCTCCGCCGCAGCTGCTGCGGCCGTGGTCTGCACTGTCTGCTTCAGCGTCCAGTAGGCCAAGCCGCCGATTGCACCCGCCAGAAGCAGGAACACAAGGTGAGGCATACCGGGGATGATGCCCATCACGCCCAGAATAGTGGCAGTCAGCACCAGCACGGCTGGGTTGCCAAAGATCTGCCCGATGAATTGCTGGCCGATATCGGCTTCGTCTTCGCCTACTCGGCTCACCACCAGACCAGCAGCCGTGGAGATGATCAGGGCAGGCAACTGGGCCACCAGACCGTCACCGATGGTCAGCAGCGTATAGGTCTTGGCCGCAAGACCTGCTTCCATGTCGTGCTGGACCATGCCGACAATCAAGCCGCCAATGATGTTGATGAACAGAATCAGGATGCCGGCGACCGCATCGCCGCGCACGAACTTCGATGCACCGTCCATGGCGCCATAGAAGTCGGCCTCGGCGGCGATATTGGAACGGCGCTTGCGCGCCTCATCTTCGCCGATCAAACCAGCGTTCAAATCAGCGTCAATGGCCATCTGTTTGCCGGGCATGGCATCCAGAGTGAAGCGAGCGCCCACTTCGGCAATACGACCAGCACCCTTGGTGATCACCACGAAGTTGATCACAGTGAGGATGATGAACACCACGATACCGACGGTGTAGTTGCCGCCTACCAAAAAGTGTCCGAAGGCCTCGATCACACGCCCGGCGGCGGCAGGGCCGGTATGCCCTTCGAGCAACACGATCCGGGTCGAAGCCACGTTGAGGGACAGCCGCAGCAGCGTAGTCACCAGCAGCACCGTGGGAAACACGGAGAAATCCAGGGGCTTGACGGTGTACATGGCCACCAGCAGCACCATCACCGACAACGCAATGTTGAAGGTGAAGAACATATCCAAGGCAAAGGATGGCAGCGGCAGCACCATCATCGCCAGAATCATGACGATCAGCGCCGGGGCCGCCAACACCTTGATGTTGGCTTTACCGAATATCTGATTGAAAGCTAGGGCTAGGGTGTCGTTCATGCCTCAGGCACTCCCGGATCCATACCTTCGGGAACCTCAATCGCCGTCGGCAGATCAGGCGGCAGCAGGTTGCGCCCGCCATCGGCGATGAATTGGTTGAGCTGATACACGTAGGCCATCACTTCGGCCACCGCCGTATAGAGCTGAGAAGGAATCTGGTCGCCAATCTCCGTGTGCTTATAGAGGGCACGAGCCAGGGGCGGGACTTCCAGCAGCGGAACCTTGGCTTCGGTAGCGAGCTCGCGAATCTTCATCGCCACGTCGTTCATGCCCTTGGCCACCACAATGGGCGCCCCCATGGACCCGCTTTCGTACTTGAGCGCCACGGAGAAGTGGGTCGGATTGGTCACCACCACGTCGGCCTTGGGCACCTCGGCCATCATGCGCTGACGAGCCCTCTCGCGCTGCAACTGGCGAATCTTCCCCTTGAGCTGCGGATCGCCTTCCGACTCCTTACCCTCCTGCTTCACCTCTTCCTTGGTCATACGCAGACCGGCGTAGTAGCGCCACAGTTGGAAGGGCACATCAAGCGCCACGATAATGGCCACGCCGACCAGAAGCAGGATTCCCGCACGGAACAGCATGTGAAAAAACGTGTGCAAGCCAACATCCAGCGACTGGCCCAACAAGGAAAACAACACCTCGCTATCGTGGCGAATCATCCAATACACCACCCCACCAATCAGCAAGGATTTGAGAATGGCCTTGACCAACTCGCCGACGCCCTGAAGGGAAAACAAGCGTTTGATCCCGGTCACCGGATTGAGTTTGTCAAAATTCAGGGACAGCGGCTTGGCGGTGAACACGAAGCCGCCAATCATGGCCGGCGCAGCGATGGCGCCCGCAATGGCAAGAAAGAGAATCGGCGCGGCCAAATGCAGGCCATCCCAACTGAGCGTCGTCGCCACCACCTGCATGGAGCGACTACTGAAAGCATCCTCGCGACTAAACATCAAACCGTGCCGCATGATGTCGGCGGCATTATGGGAGAGCCAACCGGACATACTCCACAGGCCCGCACCCGTGGCCAGCAGCACCATAAACGCCATCAGCTCGCGAGATTGAGGGACATTCCCCTCCTCACGAGCTTGCTCCAGCCGCCTTCCTGACGCTGGTTCTGTGCGTTCGAGATCGCTGTCTTCAGCCATAGACCCACTTTTCCATGGCGGCAATTATTGCCGCTGGAGACCAGAGTTAACGGGCCGAATAGCCCCGCTTAGGCCCGCCTATTCCAGGGGTTAACGCATTTGAATTACAAACAAAAAGACCCGCGCGAGGCGGGCCTGGGAACGCGTCATGAACAAGCTTTAACGCGCGACGCCATTTACCCGCGTCATAGCCGAATCTAAAGCTGCCTTGGCGGGCTTCTCATCTCGCCACAAGGCATCGGTTTCTTCGCTCAAGACGTTATGCAGACGCTCCAGAGGGCCACCGCTCTTCACGCGAACCACCTTGGGGTCGGACAGGCGACGGGCCGCTGCATCCAGCAGACTGGCCGGGCCACCGGACTCCTTGAGGGCAGCGACAGCTTCAGATGTCATGGGCAGATAGCCGGTCGCACGCACCCAATCGCGCTGATTCTCGGGCTTCATGAGGAAGGAGACAAAGTCAGCCATCGTCTTGTAGTCAGGCTTTTTGTACCCGGCCAGGAACCACAGACCAGCACCGTCGGGCACCGTGTTGCGCGGCGTGGCGCCATAAACGTCGTCGTAATAAGGCAGTGCCGCCACACCCACGGGCATCTTGCGCGCAGCCAGTTCAGCATAGAGACTGGATTCGCCGGTCAGCATGCCGCAATCGCCATTCATGAAGTGTTCATCACCTTCACCACGGGAGCCGTAGTAGCGGAAGTAGTTGCTCTTGTACCAACTCGACAACAGCGCCAGATGCTTCACGTTCACCATGCTGTTCATGGCAACCCGGGTCGGACGTTGAACCATAGGCTCGTTGTGCAGACTGGAAAGGTTTTCCACATGCACCCAGACAAAACGGGATGAAGTCACTGGGCACTGGCTGCCGATGTCGAATAGCTTGCCGGCAGCGTTCTGCACCTCCCACCAGGTACGGGGAGCCTTCTCGGGATCAAGACCAGCCTTGCGGAACTGCTCCTTGTTCCAGAAGATCACGGGAAGCGAAAGCCCCAGGGGAAGCGCCTGAAGGCGACCGGCGGAATCGTCCACCGCATCGACCACCAAAGGGAAGAAACGCTTGGCATCCAGCTTGACGCCGCCCTCGCCCATCACCTGATAGAGAGGGCGAAAACGCGGCAGGGTGTCGAAAAAAGCCATGGCATCGTCAGGATGCAGCAGCGCCATATGGGGCATCCGATGCTTGTCCTCCACGCTGCCCACACTTTGCAGCACCACCTTGACCTTGCCCTTCTGGCTTTCATTGAACTTGAGGGTCAGCGTTGCCAAAGCATCCAGGGCCCGACCATCCAGGCCATGCCGCAGCACAATCTCTTCCGCCGCAACTGGGGCCGCAGCCTGAGCCACCTTCTTCGGGGCCGGCTTGGCATCCACCCCCCCATGCATCAACAAGGCCGCAACGCCGATCAGCCCGCTTTGTAGCAACTTGCGCATATTCATCCATCCAGTTCTTGAAACACGATCTTTCCACCGGGAAAAACCAAAGGCCGAGAGTTTACAGGCCCTACTCGTCACGCCCCGCGCTCGAACATCGAAAAATATCCGAGCCCACATCGAACCGTTCACACCGCGCCGAGCAAAACAAGGGAAAACCGAGGACCTAGAGCAGGAGCGGAGAAAATAATGCTGCAGCGCGTCTATTGATGTCTTAAAATTCCCAGATCGCCTCATTCGGGCATATTTCATTGACCATGCGCATAGTCTGCCTCGGGGGAGGCCCAGCTGGCCTGTACTTCGCCACACTGATTAAACAGGCCAATCCTGCCCATGACGTCCTTGTCGTTGAACGCAGCCAGCCAGATGATACTTACGGCTGGGGCGTCGTCTTTTCCGATCTCACGCTGGACAGCCTGCGCAACGCCGATCCCGACACCCATCGCCGCATCCTGAATGGGCTGGTGCACTGGGACGACATCGAAATCCATTACCGCAACACCTGCATCCGCTCCGGCGGCCACGGCTTTGCCGGCATTGGCCGCGCCAAGCTGCTGGAGATACTGCAAGACCGGGCGCGGGAACTGGGCGTTGAACTGCGATTCAATACGCCTGCAGACACGCCAAGCGACTATCCCAACGCAGACTTGATCGTGGCTGCCGACGGCATTCACAGCGCAGTGCGCAATGCAGATGTCGAGGTATTCCAGCCCGACATCCAGATTGGCGACTGCCGCTATCTCTGGCTTGGCAGCGACCAGGAACTGGATGCCTTCACCTTTGACTTCCGCGAAACCGAGTGGGGCTGGTTTTCTCTCCACGCCTACCGCTACGCCGCCGATGCATCCACTTACATTGTTGAAGCGCCAGAGCCCGTCTGGCTTGCAGCAGGGCTGGACAAGGCCGACGCCAAGACCTCCATCGAATTCTGCGAGAACCTGTTCCGCGAACGCCTGGGCGGCCACCATCTGCAACTGAAATCCGGCCATCCTCGCGGCGGCGAGTGGCTACGCTTCAACCGCCTGGTCTGCCGTCGCTGGTACAAGGACAACGTGGTGCTGCTAGGCGATGCCGCCCATACGGCCCACTTCTCCATCGGCTCGGGCACCAAGCTCGCCATGGAAGATGCCATCGCCCTGGCTGAGGCCATCGCTGCCGAGCCCCACGTGCCCACCGCCCTGGCCCGCTATCAGGCCGAGCGCGAACCCGCCGTGCAGCGCATCCAGAGCGCGGCCCGCAATCGCCAGGAATGGTTCGAGCACGTGGATCGTTACACGGGCATGGACCCAATCCAGTTCTCTTACACCCTGCTCACCGGCAGCCAGCGCCTGGGCCACGACAACCTGAAACTCCGCGACCCGGCCTATGTCGGAATCGTGGAAGCGGACCTGTCCCGCCGTGCCGGACTGGATGCACTCATGCCCCCCGTCCCGCCCATTTTCACGCCCTTCACGCTTGGCAACCTGAAGTTCGCCAATCGGGTCGTGGTGCCGCCCATGGCCACCTACTCTGCCACCGACGGATTGCCCAACGACTTCCACCTGACCCATCTGGGCAGTCGGGCCTTGGGCGGTGCCGGCTTGGTGATGACCGAAATGACGGCCCCCGTTGCCAACGGCCGCATCACGCCCAACTGCACCGGTCTTTGGAACGACGTCCAGGAAGCCGGCTGGAAGCGCATCGTGGATTTCGTTCACGCCCAAAGCGACGCCAAGATAGGCCTGCAACTGGGCCATGCCGGCCCCAAGGGTGCCACCTGCCCGCCCTGGGAAGGCACCGACCAGCCCTTAGTCGAATATGCCTGGCCCCTGCTGGCGCCCAGCGCCCTGCCTTGGCGCCCCTACAGCGCAGTGCCTTCGGCCATGAACGAAGCGGACATGGCGCAGATCACCGCCTCCTTCGTCGCCAGTGCCGAACGGGCGCTACGTGCCGGATTCGATCTGCTGGAACTGCACTGTGCCCACGGCTATCTGCTCTCCGCCTTCCTCACACCTTTGTGGAATCAGCGCACAGATCAATACGGCAGCAGCCTGAAAAACCGCCTGCGTTTCCCGCTGCAAGTCTTCGCCGCGATCCGCAAGGTCTGGCCCAAGCCGCTGCTGGTGCGCATCTCCGCCCACGACTGGATGCCGAAGGAGAGCGGCGGCAATACCGGCGACGACGCCGTTGCCATCGCCGCTGCCTTCAAGCAAGCCGGCGCCGACATGATCCATGTGTCCAGCGGACAGACCCATCCTGCTGCCAGCCCGGTCTACGGGCGCATGTACCAGACGCCTTTCTCCGATCGCATCCGCAACGAAGTGGGCATTCCCACCATCGCTGTCGGCAACATCACCTTGGCCGATCAGGTGAACACCATCATCGCTGCCGGACGCGCCGATCTCTGCGCCCTGGGTCGCCCCCATCTGGCCGATCCGCACTGGACGCTCCACGCCGCCGCCGAACAAGGCTTCGCCATGGCGTGGCCCCGGCCCTACGTCGCCGGCCGCGATCAGTTGCTGCGTCAGGCAGCCCAAGAAGCGAGCAAAGCCCCATGACCCGCCTGCCGCTCCATGGTCGCCATGCCGTCGTCACCGGCGCTTCTCGCGGCATCGGCGCGGCCATCGCCGATAGTTTGACTGCTGCGGGCGCCGAGGTGACACGTCTGGCGCGCACACCCGGCCACGGCGTCATTCCCTGCGACGTGAGCGATGAACAAGCCGTCGCTCAGGCATTCGCTCAGGCTCGTCAGGCCCACGGCCCCATTCACATCCTGATCAACAACGCTGGTCAGGCCGAAAGCGCGCCCTTCGCCCGCAGCGACGCCGCTCTGCTCGACCGCATGTTGGATGCCAACCTCAAAAGCGCTTGGCATTGCTGCCACGCGGCCTTGCCCGACCTGATGGAAGCCGGCAAAACCGGCGGCGGACGCATCGTGAACGTGGCCTCCATCGCTGGGCAAAAAGGCTATGCCTACGTGGCTGCCTACTGCGCTTCCAAGCACGCCTTGATCGGTCTGACCCGCGCCCTTGCCATTGAATTGGCCGGGCACAACGTAACCGTAAACGCGCTCTGTCCGGGCTACACAGATACAGACATGGTGCGTCATGCCGTCCGTAACATCGCCAGCAAAACCCGACGCAGCGAGGCCGATGCCCTCGCCGATCTGGTGGCAACCAATCCTCAGGGACGCCTAGTGCGTCCTGCTGAAGTCGCCGCAGCCGCGCTTTGGCTGTGCAGTCCCGAAGCCGCGGCCATCAATGGCCAATCCCTTTCAATCTCTGGTGGAGAAATCATGTCATGAGCAAGACCAAAACAACCGTTGCGGCAACCGTCGCCGATACCGAAACCCGCGCCACCCGCGACGACCATCAGTCCCTGCGACTGTGGCTGCGTCTGCTGGCTTGTACCAACCTGATCGAAGCCCAAGTGCGTAGCCGTCTGCGCGTGCAGTTCGACACCACCCTGCCCCGTTTCGACCTGATGGCGCAACTGGAGCGCTCCCCCGAAGGCCTCAAGATGGGCGAGCTGTCCAAGCGCATGATGGTCACCGGCGGCAACGTCACCGGCATCACCGACCAACTGGTGGCCGAAGGCTTGGTGGTGCGCGAGGACAACCCCGCCGACCGCCGCGCCTACATCGTCAAGCTGACCCCTGACGGCAAGAAGCAATTCAAGAAGATGGCCGAAGCCCACGAAAAATGGATTCTGGAACTTTTCTCCGGCCTCAAGGAAAGCGACAAGCAACAGCTGCACAGCCTGCTCGCCCTGCTGAA
>DASUJA010000125.1:0-3012 GCA_036279515.1 Rhodocyclaceae bacterium
CTTGCCTGTACAGATGGCGCTCTATGTCGGGGCCAATCTTATGCTGGTGGCCCTCGGGCTTTACCTTGTGGGTTTCACGCGCGGCTTGGCTCCGGTGGAAAAGGGCGGGCAATGGTTATGGGCTCGGGTCCAGCCGTTGACTAAGCGGTTTCTGCCGGTGCAAGGCGTTTCTCAGGCGTTCTCTCTGGGGCTCCTGTGGGGCTTCCTGCCTTGTGGCCTCGTCTATAGCGTCCTCGCTACTGCCCTCATGAGCGGCTCCGCTCTGCGCGGCGCGGCGACCCTTCTGGCCTTCGGCTTAGGCACCCTGCCCAACTTGCTTCTGGCCGGGCTGCTGCTTGCGCGTTTCCGTCGCTTCGCCCAGTCTTCCGTTGTGCGCACCATTTCCGGCATGCTCGTGCTGGGCTTTGGTGTTTTCGGTTTGTTTAATGCGTCGAATCTTGGGCAACGTCTGTGGCAAGGCGTGGTCTGCTACGTGTGACTTCCATGGCGAACGATCTGCAAACCTGCGAACTGGCCCTTACGGGGATGACCTGCGCCAACTGCGCGGCCACGGTGGAGAAGACGCTCAACGGATTGCCCGGCGTGGAGGCGGTGGTGAACTTCGCTTCTGAAAAGGCCCATGTCCGCTACGCTCCAGAGGCCATCGCACCTGAGGCCATGATTGCCGCAATCGAAGGCACCGGGCGCTATCACGCCTTGCTGCTGACCGATCACAGCCGCGAGGAAGAGAAGGCCCAGCGCGCGGCCTACTACCGCAAGGAGCTGCACGCCTTTATTGCCTCTGCCGTGCTGACCTTACCGCTGCTGGCGCAGATGCTCTGGATGTTGGGTATGGAAGGCGGCCACGAGCCCCTGCCGCGCTGGTTCCAGTTGCTGCTGGCGACGCCGGTTCAGTTCTGGGTAGGGAGCCGCTATTACGTCGGCGCTTGGTATTCCCTGCGTGGCGGAAGCGGCAACATGGACGTGTTGGTGGCTCTGGGCACCTCCATGGCTTGGCTCTACAGCGCCATTGTCACTGCATTGGGGCTGCATGACCAGCACGTGTATTTCGAAGCCTCCGCCACGGTCATCACGCTCATCCTTCTGGGCAAGATATTGGAAGCTCGGGCCAAGGCGCGGACTTCCAGTGCCATCGAAGCCTTGATCCGTTTGCAGCCGCAAACGGCGCGGATCGAGAAGGATGGCGAACTGCGAGAAGTGCCCGTGGCCAGCTTGATTCCCGGCGATGTGTTCATCGTTCGTCCCGGCGAGAGCGTTCCTGTGGATGGCGAGGTCATAGAGGGCGGTTCTCACGTCAATGAAGCCATGCTCACTGGGGAAAGCCTGCCCGTGGCGAAGCAGGCGCGCAGTCAAGTCTTTGCCGCTACGGTGAATGGAGATGGCCTCCTGCGCTGCAAGGCTACTGGCGTGGGTGGCCACACCATGCTGGCGGCCATCATTCGCATGGTGGAGCAGGCGCAAGGCTCCAAGGCGCCGGTCCAGCGCCTTGCCGACAAGATTTCCGCCGTCTTCGTCCCGGTGGTGTGTGCCATCGCGCTGGCGACCTTCCTCGGCTGGTGGCTCATGGCCGGCAACTTTGCCGCCGCTCTCATCAATGCCGTGGCCGTGTTGGTGATCGCCTGCCCCTGCGCTCTCGGTTTAGCAACGCCGACCGCCATCATGGTGGGCACCGGCCTGGGAGCCAAAGCCGGCATCCTGATTCGCAACGCAGAGGCGCTGGAACTGGCGGAGAAGCTTCAGGTGCTGGTCGTGGATAAGACCGGCACCCTGACCCAAGGCAAGCCCGCCGTGACCGATCTGGTGCCGGCAGATGGCGTCAGCGAGACCGAGTTGCTGCAGGCGGCTGCGAGCCTTGAACAGGCATCCAGCCATCCGCTGGCGGAGGCCATCGTGTCCCGTGCACGGGAAGCCGGGCTGGTCCTCGTGCCGCCCGCCAACGCCCAGTCCGAAGCCGGGCGTGGTCTGCGTGGAGACGTGGCTGGACGCGTCGTGATGGCCGGCTCTCCGGCATGGCTGATGCAGCAGCAGATCCCGTTGCCCGAGGCCTCCGTGGATGCCCTGCAACGGGCCGGACGCAGCCTGGTGGCGGTTGCACGGGACGGTGCCTGGCTGGGGCTGATCGGTGTGGCCGATCCCCTGCGGCAGTCCTCGACGCAGGCTGTGGCGGAACTCAAGACGCTCGGCGTTGAAGTGGTGATGCTCACCGGCGACAACGCCGGCACCGCCGCCGCCATTGCCAAGGAAGTCGGCCTCGGACGCTTTGAGGCCAATGTGCTGCCGGCTGACAAGGCCAAAGCCGTGGAGCGGCTCAAGGCCGAAGGGCGCCGGACTGGCATGGCCGGCGACGGCATCAACGACGCACCCGCCCTGGCCGCTGCGGACGTGAGCTTCGCCATGGGTGCGGGCACCGACGTGGCCATGGAAGCGGCGGACATCACCCTGATGCGCAATGACTTGAACGGCGTGGCGGAAGCGATCTCCCTTTCCCGCGCCACCCTGGCAAAGATTCGGCAGAACCTGTTCTTCGCCTTCATCTACAACGTGCTGGGCATTCCGCTGGCCGCGTTCGGCATGCTGAACCCGGTGATCGCGGGCGCCGCCATGGCCATGAGTTCCGTGTCGGTGGTCAGCAACTCGCTGCTATTGAAACGCTGGCAGCCGCGCCGTAGAGATCACTGAATCCAACAATAGGTAGAAAAGACAAAGGCCCGCAACTGCGGGCCTTTGTCTTTGTGAGGCTTGATTCCTCAGGCGGCAGCCTGGGAGGGAATCTTCTGCTTCTGGCCGGTGATGCGGTTCTTTGCATCCACATAGACCAGCGAGGGTTCGAACTTTTGCAGTTCCAGCTCGTTATAAATGGCGAAGGTGGCAATGATCAGCAGGTCGCCGGGAGCGGCTTGACGAGCGGCTGCGCCATTCACGGAGATGGTGCCGCTACCACGCTCGGCCTTGATGGCGTAGGTGGTGAAACGGGCGCCGTTGTTCACGTTCCAAATGTCGATCTGCTGATAT
>DASUJA010000126.1:0-4466 GCA_036279515.1 Rhodocyclaceae bacterium
AGCTCTCGCCCGAAAGGCCCGTCGCCATCCTCTCCGACAACAGCATCGAGCACGCCGTTCTCATGTTGGCGGCCATGCACATCGGCGTGCCGGCGGCAGCGATATCGCAAGCCTATTCGCTCATGTCCAAGGACTACGCCAAACTCAAGGCCGCCATTGAACTGCTTGAGCCCGGCGTGATCTTCGTGGAGGACCACGCACGCTTCAAGCCGGCCCTGGATGCAATCGCGTCCCTGCACAACGGCAAGATCGTTGCCGGCACCCGAAGTGGATCGGCGATGGAGGGCGCCACTGCCTTTGCCGAACTGCAGTCCCACACCGACGACGCTGCCGTAGACGCGGCCCTGTCCCGAGTGAATGGCGACACCATCGCCAAGTTCCTGTTCACTTCGGGTTCCGTTGGCATGCCCAAAGCGGTCATCAACACCCAGCGGATGCTCTGCGTCGGCCAGCAGTCCAAGCGCCAGGTCTGGCCCTTTCTCCAGGTGGAACCGCCCGTGCTCGTGGATTGGCTGCCCTGGAACCACACCTTCGGCGCCAACCACAATTTCAATCTGGTCCTCTGCAACGGCGGCACCCTCTACATCGACGGTGGCAAGCCGGCGCCTGGTGCCTTCGCAACCAGCATCAAGAACCTGGCGGAAATTCCCGCCACGATCTACATGAACGTGCCCCGTGGCTTCGACATGCTGGCGACCGCTCTCCATGCCGACGAGAACCTACGACGCACGTTCTTCTCCCGCCTCAAGGTGATCTTCTATGCCGGAGCGGCGCTGCCCCAGCACTTGTTCGAGGAAATCAACCGCCTGGCGGAAGCCACCATCGGACGCCGGGTTCCCGTCGTGTCAGGGTGGGGCTCCACGGAAACCGCCCCCCTTTCCAGCGATGCCCACTTCGAGTCGGAGCGCTCGGGTGTGATCGGCATCCCCGTTCCCGGCACGGAACTCAAGCTGGTGCCTTCCGCCGACAAGATGGAAGTGCGGGTGCGCGGCCCCAACGTGATGCCCGGCTACTGGAAACAGCCGGAACTCACCGCCGCCGCCTTCGACGAAGAAGGTTTCTACAAGATCGGCGATGCGGTGGAGTTCGTGGATCCGGCCCGGCCGGAAAAGGGCTTGCTGTTCGATGGCCGAGTCGGCGAGGACTTCAAACTCGTCACCGGCACCTGGGTTCATGTCGGCAGCCTGCGCATCAAAGGCATCGACGCCCTGGTGCCAATCGCACAAGACATCGTCATCACGGGTCACGACCGGGACGACATCGGCTTCCTCATCTTCCCCAACGTGGCCGAGTTGCGCCGCATGTCGCCCAACATGCCGGACGACGCGCCGGTGGAAACCCTGCTTCGCCAACCCTCCGTGAAGGCCCTGGTGGCACGGGGGCTGGCCAAGCTGAAGCGCGAATCCGGCGGCGGTTCTTCCACCTATGCCGCCCGCGCCATGCTGCTGGCAGAACCGCCCTCCATCGACGCCGGCGAGATCACCGACAAGGCCTACATCAACCAGCGCATGGTGCTGTCCCGCCGGGCTGATCTGGTCATCAGGCTCCACGCGGATCTGCCCGACGAGGATGTGATCTTCCCCGCCACGGCAGCCTAAGACACGCCCGATGCCCGATCCGCGCCATGCCGCCCCACGGGTGGGCATGGCGCGCGATCAGCGACCCACTTCGACTCCCCTTTGAAGCACTCATCATGACTTACGAAAACATCCGTCTCGACATTGAAGGCGACATCGCCCACCTTCGCCTTAATCGACCGCAGAAGCGCAACGCGGTCAGCAACGATCTCTTGCGCGAGGTGGAGCACGCTTTCGACAACATGGACTCCTCCATCGCCGTCGTCATCCTTTCCGGCGAAGGCCCCCACTTTTCCGCAGGGCTTGATCTATCCGAGCACAAGGAACGCACTCCGGCGGAAGTGTTGCGTCAATCGCGCTGGTGGCACCGGGCGCTGGAGAAGGTTCAGTTCGGCGGGCGTCCCGTCATCGCAGCGCTTCACGGCGCCGTGGTGGGCGGCGGACTGGAACTGGCCCTGGCTGCCCACGTCCGGGTCGCCGAGGCCAGCACCTTCTACCAACTGCCTGAAGGTCAGCGCGGCATCTTCGTCGGCGGCGGCGCCTCGGTGCGCGTGGCGAAGATCATCGGCGCCGACCGCATGACCGAAATGATGCTCACGGGCCGCAGCTACAACGCCGAGGAAGGCCTGCGCCTGGGACTCTCCCACTACCTGGTGGACGAGGACCAAGCCCTGGCCGAAGCCTTCCGCCTCGCCCGCCGGGTGGCGGACAACGCCCCCCTGTCCAACTGGGCCTCCATCACCGCCATCGCCAACATTGCCGACATGTCCATGAGCAACGGCCTCTACACCGAATCCCTGGTGGTGGCCTACACCCAAAGCGACGGCGAAGCCCATCGGCGCATGGCCGAGTTCCTCGAAGGCAAACGGAGATAACCATGGCATATGAAGATTCCGTCGCCTCCGCCCTCACCAGCCGCTACGAAGACATATGGCTGGTGGCTGGCACCCGCACCCCCTTTGCCGACTACAACGGCGTCCTGCGCGACACCTCGCCAACGGATCTAGGTATCCACGCCGCCCGCGCCCTCTTCGCCCGATCTGGCCTGCCGGCGGCGGACGTGCAATCCATCGTGGCCGGCAACATGGCTCAATCCAGTTTCGACGCCTACTACTTGCCCCGCCACATCGGCCTCTATTCCGGCGTGCCGCGCAGCGCCCCGGCACTGCTGGTGCACCGCTTGTGCGGCACTGGTTTCGAGACCCTGCTCACGGCCGCCGATCAGATCGCACTGGGTCGCGCCCAGGCGGTGCTGTGCGTAGGCGCCGAATCCATGTCGCGCAATCCTGTGGCGGCCTACACCCATCGGGCCGGGTTCCGCATGGGGCAGGTGGATTTCCGTGACTTCCTATGGGAAGCCACCCTCGACACAGCCTCCGGCACCTCCATGGGACAGACGGCGGAAAACCTGGCTCAGCGCTACGGCATCAGCCGCGAGGACGTGGACGCCTTCGCGGCCCAGAGCTTCGCCCGCGCCATGGCCAGTTGGGATGCGGGCTACTTCGCCGATGAAGTGGCGCCCGTCGAAAACGCCCAATGGCTCCTCGACGGCTACAACCCGCGCGGCATCAAGCTCGCCGACCGCCAGACCAAGCTGGAACGGGATGAACACGTGCGGCCGACGCCGATTGAAACCCTGTCCAAGCTGAAGCCCGCATTCAAGGGCGTGCAGACGGGCGGCAACAGTTCCGCCATTGTGGATGGCGCAGCGGCGGCTTTCGTCGCATCGGGCGACTACGTGCGCGCCCATGGACTCAAACCGCTGGCGAAGATCGTCGCCGGGGCGGTGGTGGGCGTGCCGCCGGAAATCATGGGCATCGGCCCTGCGCCAGCGATCCGCGCCCTTCTGGCGAAAACGGGGCTGGCCCAGGAGCAGATCGGCCGCTTTGAAATCAACGAAGCCTTCGGTGCCCAGTACCTGGCTGTTGAGCGAGAACTCAATCTGGATCGGGAACGGGTGAACCGCCACGGCGGCGCCATCGCCATGGGCCACCCCCTGGCCGTTTCCGGCCTGCGCCTGACCCACACCGTGGCCCGCCAACTCAAACAGGACGGTCAGCAATTTGGCATTTCCTCGGCCTGCGCCGGCGGCGGCCAAGGGGTTGCCATCCTCGTCGAAAACGTCTGAAGGGGCTGCTCATGCAACTGGAAGGCAACACTTTCCTGATCTCCGGCGGCGCATCGGGCCTGGGCGCCGCCACCGCACGGGATTTCCATGCCCATGGTGCGCGGGTCGTCATTGCCGACCTGGCCGCAGACAAAGGCCATGCCCTGGTCGAGGAGTTGGGTGCCGGCGCCACGTTCACCGCGCTGAACGTGGCGGACGAAGCCTCGGCCCAAGCCGCCGTCGACCATGCCTTAGCGACCTTTGGCGCTCTGCACGGGCTCATCAACTGCGCCGGCATCGGCCCCGCCTGCAAGGTGCTGGGTAAGGAAGGCCCCCATCCCCTCGATTTTTTCTCGCGGGTGGTGAATGTCAATCTGACCGGCAGCTTCAACATGGTCCGTCTGACGGCGGAGGCCATGGCGAAGAACGCGCCGAACGAGGAAGGCGAGCGGGGCGTGATCATCAATACCGCTTCCATCGCCGCTTTCGACGGCCAGATCGGTCAAGCCGCCTATGCGGCCTCCAAGGCCGGCATCGTTGGCATGGTGCTTCCCCTGGCTCGGGAACTGGCGCGCTACGGCATACGCGTCAACGCCATTGCGCCGGGCCTGTTCCTCACGCCGATGATGGAAGCCCTACCCGTCGAAGTGCAGGACGCACTGGGCAAAGCCACGCCCTTCCCGTCCCGCCTGGGCCGCCCTGCCGAATTCGCCTTGATGGCGCGGCAGATGGTGGAAAACGTCATGCTCAACGGAGAAACCATCCGCCTCGACGGCGCGGTG
>DASUJA010000127.1:0-8592 GCA_036279515.1 Rhodocyclaceae bacterium
CGAATTCCCAAGGGCAACATCCATTGCCTGCGCGCCCGTGGCTACTTGGACCCCGGCGCCGTGGCCAATTTCATTGACCACCTGCGCCGCGTCAAACCCTCGGTGATCGTGGCGGCCAATGGCTATGCCCTCATGTACGCCTCCCTGGCCCGCTGGGCCTCGGGCCTGCGCGTTCCCCTGATGGTCACTTATCACACCACGCAACTCATGGGCGCCAAGGAGCAGGTGAAGATGGCCCTGGATCGGCCCTTCTTCTGGAATGCCAATCGTGCCGTCTTCGTCTGTCACATGCAGCAGCGCTACTGGTCACGGCGCCTGGTGCGCGGACGCAGTAACGAGGTGATCTACAACGGCGTGGACATCGAACACTTCCGCGACACCTGGAGCGGTGGCCAGCGCCTCCAGCTTCGCCGCGATCTCGGTATCTCGGACGAGGATTACGTGATCGGCATTTCCGCCGTCATGCGCCCCGAAAAGAATCACGTGCAACTGGTGGATGCCCTGGGCCGCCTGCGTGATCAAGGCATCTCGGCCTGCATCCTGATGATCGGCGATGGCATGACGCGCCCCCAGATCGAAGCCCGAGCGCGGCAGGTGGGCGTCGCCGACCGCATCCACATCACGGGCCTGCGCCAGGAAGTGCGGCCCCTGATCTCCGCCTGCGACGTGATGGTGTTGTGCAGCGTCGGCATCGAGACCTTCTCCCTCGCCGCCCTGGAGGCCATGGCCATGAGCCGGCCCGTCATTCATTCCAACCAGGGAGGCGCCGCCGAAATGATTACCCACGAACACAACGGATTGATCTTCGAGACCCACGACACGCCAGGTCTGGTGCGCTGTCTCGCGCAACTTTCCGACCACACCATCGCCAAGCGCATGGGCCATCAGGCCCGCCGCACGGTGGAAGCGAGGTTTTCCGAGCGAACCATGGTGGACCGCTACGAACTCAGCCTGAAAGAACTTTGCGACGACGGCGGACGTAGAGCGAGGGTGGCTTCGGCGGCGTGAGGAGATGCTTTCTTCAACCGACGCCATGTCGTCATCCCCGCCCTTCGGCAAGCGCAGGACAGGCCAGGCACTGCCAGAGCGGGGATTCAGATTTTTTGACACGCCGTGGATCCCCGCCTTCGCGGGGATGACGGAGTAACGGTTTCCCCAACAAAAGAAACGGGAGCAACAGCAAATGGCACAAGAAACTGCACAAACCTACGACGCGGTGCTGGAACAGATTCGCAACGGCAAACGCAATTGGCTGGTGACCGGCGTTGCCGGTTTCATCGGATCCAATCTGTTGGAGACCCTGCTCAAGCTCGACCAGCCCGTGGTGGGGCTGGACAACTTCTCCACGGGCAATCCCGGCAATCTGCAACTGGTGCGCGAGGCCGTGGGCGAGGAGCGGTGGAAGCTATTCCGCTTCATCGAAGGCGACATCCGCTCCGCCGACACCTGCAAGGAAGCCTGCCGCACTATCGACGTGGTGCTGCATCAAGCGGCCCTCGGCAGCGTGCCCCGCTCCGTGGTGGACCCGGTGGCCACCACGGAAAGCAACGTGATGGGCTTTCTCAACATGCTGGTGGCGGCGCGGGATGCGGACGTGCATCGGGTGGTCTATGCCTCCTCCAGTTCGGTCTATGGTGACGATCCTCGTCTGCCCAAGGTGGAGCCCCAGATAGGCCGTCCCCTTTCGCCCTACGCCCTGTCCAAGCAAGTGAACGAGTTGCAGGCCGACGTGTTCACTCGCTGCTACGGCCTTGGCGCCATTGGTCTGCGTTACTTCAACGTCTTCGGTCCGCGGCAGAACCCGGAAGGCGCCTACGCGGCGGTGATTGCCAAGTGGATTGCCTCCATGCTGCGCAACGAAACCATCAGCATCAATGGCGACGGTGAAACGGCGCGGGATTTCTGCTACGTGGAAAACGTGGTCCAGGCCAATCTGCTCTCTGCCATGACGGAAGACCCAGCGGCCATCAACCAGGCCTACAACGTGGGCTTCAATTGCCAGACCAGCCTCAACCAGTTGTTTGAAATTCTCCAGGCCCTGATCTCGCCGACGAATCCACGGATCGCCAACGTGTGGCCGGTGTACCGGGATTTCCGCCCCGGCGACATGCGCTTCTCCCGCGCCGACATCGGCAAGGCATCTCGGCTGCTGGGCTACGCGCCGCGATGGAGCGTTCATGCGGGGCTGGAGCAGACCGTGGCTTGGTACGTGTCCCGGATCAATAGTCACGATGGACACGCCGGCGGCGAAGCAGCCTCCGGCAGCGGCGCCATCCCGGTGCCGTGGCATCGGGACAACACGCAGCCCGATTTTGCCGATGCGGAGGATGCGGAGTAAGCCAGTACCGCACTGGGAGCGGCACACGGCGCGCAATAGTCGAACAGGACTATCCCGCTGCTTAGTCCTTTCACGCGCCGTCGCCACACTGTTTTCGACAGGTGAAAACCATCAATGAAGGAAGAGAACATGCTGAATGGACCCTCAACCCAAGGGACTACGCTCCTGGAAGATAGGCCGGGAGACGACCAACCGGAACTGGCCACAGTGGCGGTGGTGGGGCTGGGCTACGTGGGGCTGCCGGTGGCGGTGGAGTTCGCCAAGCATCGGCCAACCGTGGGCTATGACCTATCGCCGAACAAGGTCAAAAGTTTGCGCCACAAGGTGGACGTGATGGGCGAAGTGTCCACCCAGGAACTCACCAAGGCTCGCTATCTGCACGTCACGGATGATCCGGCGGAGTTGGGCGCGGCGGATTTCATCATCGTCGCCGTGCCCACGCCGGTGAATGACGCCCACCAGCCGGATTTCGCCCCCTTGGCTTCCGCCAGCGCCACCGTGGGCCGCTACATGAAGCGCGGCGCCACGGTGATCTATGAATCCACGGTTTACCCCGGCGCCACGGAGGAGGTCTGCGTGCCGCTGCTGGAAGAGCACTCCGGCCTGCGTTGGCGCATCGACTTCCACGTGGGCTACTCGCCCGAACGCATCAATCCCGGCGACAGGGAACACAGCTTCAGCCGTATTCGCAAAGTGGTGTCGGGGGACGACGAGCCCACCCGCGAACGGATCGCGGAACTCTACGGCTCCGTGGTTTTGGCGGGCGTCCATCGTGCCCGTTCCATCCGTGTGGCCGAAGCCGCCAAGGTGATCGAGAACACCCAGCGCGATCTAAACATCGCTTTCGTCAACGAACTCGCCATCATCTTCGACCGCCTCGGCCTCGACACCGGCGAGGTGCTGGAAGTGGCCAGCACCAAATGGAATTTCCTCAACTTCCGTCCCGGTCTGGTGGGTGGGCACTGCATCGGCGTGGACCCCTACTACCTCACCTACAAGGCCGAGCTGTCGGGCTACCACCCACAGGTGATCCTCGCCGGGCGTCGCATCAACGACGGCATGGGGCCCTTCGTCGCTCGCAAGACCGTGCAGCAGATGATCCACTGCGGCCACAGCATCAAAGGTGCCCGCGTCAACGTGCTGGGCCTCACCTTCAAAGAAAACTGCGCCGACATCCGTAATTCCAAAGTGGTGGATCTGGTGCGCGAGCTGGAGGAGTTCGGCGTCAAGTGCTGCGTGCACGACCCCTGCGCCGATCCCGATGAAGCCCTGCGCGAATACGGTCTGCAACTCCACGCCTGGGAGGAGTTGCCTGTCGCCAATGCCATCGTTTTCGCCGTGTCCCATCAGCCGCTGCTGGATTTGCCGGCTGCCTCCTATCTGCGCAAGGTGGTGGGCAACGGCTGCCTGATCGACGTGAAGTCGGCCCTCGACCCTGCGCCCTTCCGCCAGCAAGGAGTGAGCGTGTGGAGACTTTAGCCCTGGTCCCGGACGCTCCATCGCCCACGCCACCTGCGTCGTCCCCTTCGCCTGCGTCGCCCGATTTTTCCGGGCCGCGCTTTGCGCGTCGCCCCGCGCAATTGCGGGTCGCACTGGTGGCGGACGGTCCTACCCAATCGCATTGGTTGGCCGAGGCCTTCCGCCAGACCGCGCTGGCTGCCTGGGCTGACGTGGTGCTGGTTCTGGTGGGCAAGGCCAAGCCCAAGTCCAACGCCAATTCTTCGCCTGCGCACCATCGATTGCCCCGCGCCTGGCGCGTCTATCAACAATTGGACCGCTGGCTATTCGGTCATGGGAGCGATCCCTCCCAGGGCTGTGATCTGCGCCACCTGGGGCCGAGCGTGGTCAGCATCGACCCGGCGGATGAGAGTGCATGGCGCGAGGAGCTGGCGCGGGCCAACGTGGACGTGCTGTTCGTCCTCGGCGAGGAGGCGCTGGTCGAGCGCTTCGCTGCCACTGCCCGTTATGGAGCCTGGCACTTCCGCTTCGGCGGCAGTAGCACCACAGCCTGGGCAGGGCTTGCCGAAGTAGCGACGGAACAACCCATCACCAGCTCCAGCTTGGTGGCCCGCTTGCCCGATGGCAGCGAGCGGGTGTTGGCAGACTCGTGGACGCGCACCTTGCCCTTCTCCATCAGCGGCAATCGCAGCCGCCTGCTGCATCGAACCGCCCAATATCCGGCCCGCGCCCTGCGTGATCTTGCGGAGCAGGGCGCCGACTGGCTGGCCCGTCGCCCTCCTGCGGCACCCCAGTCGGTGGCGGGAGCGGCAAGCACTCATCCCGCCGTTTTCCCCGCCGCAGGTCGCATTGCGGGGCAAGTTGCAGGCCGTGCCCTGGCGCGCGGTCTGCAAAAAATCACCCACGTGGATCAATGGTTCCTCGCCTACCGATTCGGTAGCGGCGACGATTGGCAGCACGACTGGGGCAACTTCACCTGCCTCATGCCGCCCAAGGATCGCTTCTGGGCGGACCCCTTTCCCATCAAGTGGGGCGAGCGGTATTTGATCTATTTCGAGGAACTGCCCTTCGCCACCAACCGCGCTCACCTCTCGGTGATCGAGGTGACACCCGATGGTCGTTGCAGCGAATCGCGCATGGTGCTGAGTCGTGATTACCACCTGTCCTATCCCTTCCTCTTCGAGGCCGAGGGGCGGTTGTTCATGATCCCCGAGACGGGGCAGAACCGCTGCGTGGAGTTGTATAGCTGCACGCGCATTCCCGACCAGTGGCGTCTGGAGAAGGTGTTGCTGCGGGACGCCTACTACGTGGATGCCACGGTGCATCATGTGGGTGGCCGCTGGTGGATGTTCGTGAACGTGGGCAACGACGCCAGCAATCTTCACGACGAACTGCATCTCTACTACGCCGACCATTTCCTCGGCCCTTGGCATGCCCACGCCGGCAATCCGGTGAAGTCCGACGTGCGTAGCGCCCGCAGCGCGGGGAAATTGTTCGAGGACGAGGGCACGCTTTACCGCCCCGCGCAAATCTGCGCACCGCTCTATGGTTCCGGGCTTTCCGTCAATCAAATCCAGACCCTCACGCCGGAGCTGTATGCGGAACAGGAAGTGGGCCGCATCCTGCCGCCTTGGGGTTCGCGCATCCTCGGCGTGCATACCCTCAATCGCGCCGGCAACCTGACGGTGGTGGATGGCTTCATGCGCCGTCGTCGCTGGGGGCCGGACGACTTGAGTCGATTCGAGCCGGAACGTCTGTTGCCCGGCCACGTGAGCGAGGCCCGGTCATGAACGAATCCCGGGATGGGGGTGCGAGCGCGCGGCGCGAACAGGGAACTGCATCTACTCAGTCAACTGAGCGCCGCGATAGCATCGGACGACAGGGTGTGGAATCGGGGGGCGGCCGCATGCCCCTCCGCCCAGTGGCCGCCACGCGCTTGATCTCTCCCTGGCGTCGCCCCAGTCGTCGCGTCGCCACGGTGTTGATTCTCGGCCCCAGCCTTTCTGCCATCAGCGGCGTCAGCACCCACCTCAATCAACTGCTGAAATCCTGCTTGTCCCAGGACTTTCTGCTCGAACACTTTCAGGTCGGCAGCGAAGGCCGCAAGGAAGGCCGCTACGGCCGCATTGCCCGCTACGTGTTAAGCCCGCTGCATCTGGGTTGGCGGCTGCTGCGCGGATCGGCGGTGGTGCATATCAACACTTCCCTGAACAAAGCCTTCTGGCGCGACCTGGCCTATCTGCTGGTGGCCAAGTTGTTCGGCGCTCCCGTGCTTTATCAGGTCCACGGCGGCGCGCTGCCCCAGGACTTCGCCCCTACCCGATGGGGCGCATGGCTACTGCAAAGGGTGTTGCATCTGCCCGATACCATCGTCGTGCTCGCCCGCATCGAGTTGGATGCCTACATGAAGTTCGTTCCCGGCCAGCGGGTGCTGGCGCTGCCCAATGGCGTCGATTGTTCTCCCCGTGCGCGAGTGGCGCGCATGCCCACGCCAGCTAGCATGCCCCTGAGGTTGCTGTATCTGGGCCGTCTTGATCGGGCCAAGGGGCTGTACGAAGCCGTGTGCGGGTTCTGGCTGGCGCGGCGGCGCGGCGTGCCAGCACGGCTCACCATCGCCGGCGAAGGGCCAGAGAATGAATCTCTGCGCACGCTGGTGCGTCGACTCAAACTCGACGATGAGGTGAGCTTCACCGGCCCCGTTTTCGGCGATGACAAGGAAGCGCTCTTCAGTACCTCCGACGTGCTGTTGTTGCCTTCCTATGCCGAGGGCTTGCCCTATGCACTGCTGGAAGCCATGGCCGCTGGTGTGCCGCCCATCGCCACGCCCGTGGGGGCGATTCCCGATGTGATTCAGGACGGCGTGCATGGCTGCCTGGTGCCCCTGCGCCGCGCCAAGCCCATTGCCCACAGCATCACCCAACTGGCGGAACACCGGGACCAACTCGCCGCCATGAGCAACGCCTGCCGCCGCCGCATCGTCGCCCGCTATTCCAGCGAACGGGTGGCCGAGGACTTCGGGCGACTGTATGGGGAGATGGGGGCATGAGGATTGAACTGGGGAGGCAAGTTGATGCGCCATGCCATAACAGCGCTGCCGGGTCCCGGCCCGGCGGCCGGGTTACTTTCTTGTTGCGCGACAAGAAAGTAACCAAAGAATCGCGCCCCTGCCTCACCGGCCCTTCGGGCTGCCCTCGCTGCGAAAGTCCCGCCGGGCCGGTTGCGCAAACTCGCGGCGTTGCCGCTCAGACACGCGCCCCCGGACTTCCCCCGGCGAGACTTCCTCACTCGGCGGCTCAGAAGGGGATTGAAAAGCTCGCAAAGCTACCATTGCCATGCCGGCGCAAATCCCCCCCGTTCGTCCTGAGCGTAGGCGAAGCCGAAGTCGAAGGACGAGTGGACGTACTGTGCCAGCACTCGTTCTTCGACTTTGCTCCCTCTGGTTGCTACGCTCAGGACGAACGGCGGCGATGGGGGGAGTCCGCCTTCCTAGCTGTTGCCGCCCTTCACTACGAAGGGCTCGTAGGTTGGGGTGAGCGCAGCGATGCCCAACGTGTTGGCAATGGACCGGGCGTTGGGGTTTGCTGCGCTCACCCCAACCTACGGGGGCTTCCCCTGGGGATGCAAGTTGATGCGTCTAGCCATAACAGCGCTGCCGGGTCCCGGCCCGGCGGCCGGGTAACTTTCTTGTTGTACGACAAGAAAGTCACCAAAGAAGCGTACCCCGCCACCTCGGCCCTTCGGGCTACCCGCTGCTGCGAAGCAGGAAATGGCCGGTCCCTCAAACTCGCCTTCGGCTCAAACACGCGGTCCCGGACAACTCCATTTCCCGCATCACATCAGCGGCTCGGCGGAAGGGGATTTAAAGGCGTATCGCTACCTGCGGGACTGCGATTGCCCGCTGTGAATTGCACAGGCCAAATTCAACTAGCCGCAAGGCCGTCGCTTTGCGAGCTTTACCTATCCCATCAGAGCCGCCGAACGGAGGAAGGATTGGCGGGGGAAGTCCGTGGCGCGTGTTTGAGCGGCGTAGCCGCGAGTTTGCGCCACGGCCCGTCAATCGTTCTGGAGAGAGGGAAGCCCGAAGGGCCGGTGAAGCTGGGGCTGCGGCTGCTCGCCGCAGCAAGCTGGAAGGAAACGCCCACCTCCCTTCCTCCGCCCCAAGGGCGGAGGCGACTAGTTACCTCCCCCGCTAGGCGGGGGAGGACAGGAGGGGGAGCTGTCGTGGGCCAAAGGCAAGGGGCTTATGCCCCTTGCCTGCCGGGGCGAACACCCGGCGCCGAGTCCCGTACGAAGCACCGTCAGAAATCAGTTGTCGAGACCGCAAAAGATTCGCCCCCTCTTAATACAACGCAGGGAGCCCCCTCATGTGCGGCATAGCCGGTTGGGTCGCCCCACCATCGCAACTGCTCAACGAATCCGTCATGGCCGCCATGCTGGCCGCCATGGCCCATCGTGGGCCGGATGGCGAAGGCATGTACGTGACGCGCAGCCAGGCCGGCGAGAGCGTGGTGTTCGGTCATCGGCGCCTCGCCATCATCGACGTGGAAGGAGCCCCTCAACCCATGGTGGATCGGGCAGCCGGTCTGGCCCTGGTATTCAACGGCGAGATCTACAACTTCCGCGAACTGCGGGAGGAGCTGATCGGCTACGGCTACGCCTTCGAGCGGGATTCGGATACGGAAGTGCTGCTGCGTGCCTACCAGCATTGGGGCGAGGATGTGGTGCATCAGTTGCGCGGCATGTTTGCTTTTGCCGTGTGGGACGCGCGTCGTCAGCAGCTCTACCTGGCCCGCGAC
>DASUJA010000128.1:0-15233 GCA_036279515.1 Rhodocyclaceae bacterium
TATCGAGCGTGTCATGGACGGCATCGAAGGTGGTCTGCCACACCCCTAGCGGATTGGCGACGGCGTGATAGGTATGCGACCCGCCATTCTGTGAAATCGTGATGTCGACCGTCGCGCCTACCTCGGCGACGCCGGACATGATGATCGCCCCGGCGTGGGCTTCCTGGTAGTTGATTGCGTCGTTGCCGGCAACGGTATCGAGGGTCAGCGCCGGCGTCAGTTGAGTATCAATGGTGACGTGGGCGGGCAGCAGCACCTCGGAAACATTGCCCCACTTATCCATGCTTTGAAACAGGTAGTGGTGCGCACCATCCGCCAAGGCCGAGGTGGGCGCCCAATCGAAGATGCCGACTCCATTGACGACAACGTTGCCCACCTGTTGCTCACCTGCATCCAGCTTGCCGTCGCCATTGCTATCGGCCCAGACCAAGACCTGGGTTACGTCACTGGAGAGGGTGCCGTGAAAGTCGGGGGTGGCGTTATTGGTAAGGCCATCGCCTTGTACGCCGGAATCACTTGCCATCGCCAGGGCGACACCTGACGGGGCTGGGGGATTGACCATGTGCAGTTCCAGCTGAGGCCCAACCGCTACCGGCCCTGACTGATTCAGCATATTCGTCGCAAAGGCCTTCAAGGTAACGGGCCCATCCGGCAAGGCGAGCAAGGCATCCGCACCCAAGCTGATGCTCCAATGACCGCCGGCATCGGCGCTCCCCGTGGCCGTGACCGAATGGCCGCTGCCATCGGTCATGGTGAGCTGAATCTTGACGTAGGGATCGCTGGTGCCGGTAAACGGCCCATCGCTGACCACTTGGGCGCGATTGAGAAAGGAAGTGCCATCCAATGTGCCGTGAGCAGCGGGGAGCTGGATCGTGGGCGCGTTGGGCAGGATCACCATCGCAGCCACCGGCGAGTTGACGCTGATCTGGGTCGGCTGTTCCACGCGGTGGTGAATCTCAACCAATGTGTCGCCCATCTTCTGGTTGTCGGCGGCGACGAGGTCCACATGCAGATCGTGAGTGCCATCCTTGGGGCCAAACAACTGCAAGACCCCGTCCATCTGGGGGAGGTCAGTCACTTGGGTGCCGCTGATCAGGAATGCAGATGTTTGGGTCCGGGCCGTAGCGGGCATCTCATCCATCGGACGCTCCGCCACGGGGCTCTCGGCGGTCAGGATGTGGACCACTGGCGCAACCCCCTCCGCGTGCCCTGCTTCGGCAATCTCAACCCGCGACTGGGTTTGCGAGGCAAAGAACCCCACCACCACGACCCGTGCCGGCGGCACGCCGGGATCGTTATCCAGCCAGAGGACTAGATCGTCGCCGCTACGCGCGGTGTCGATAATGTTGTCGACATGCAAGCGCTCCTTTGGCGCCAGGGCCACTTTAAGCTCGCCACCCTCCCGTTCGATCCGCGCCAGTTCGCTTGCATATTGCAGGCCGCCTGTTCGCTTGCCGTTGGATTCGATGACTTTCATGGGATGGCTCCTCTGCTGCTCACGGTGAGTGAGGCTGCTGATGCTTAAGTATTCGTGTTAACCAACAATCGTTCGGTCGGCCCATCCGCAAGCACTCGCCCCTGTTCCAGCACGATGAGTCGGCTGGTGAGGGAAAGCATGCGGGCGCTGTGGCTGACGACGATGAGGGTGATGTCGGGCAGACGGCGCAGGGATTCGGCGATCATGCGTTCGCTTTCCGTATCCAGTCCGCTATTGGGCTCGTCCAGCAAAAGGACACGGGGCCGCACCGCCAAGGCACGGGCCAGGGACACTTTTTGCCGCTGTCCGCCGGAGAGATTGGCGCCGTATTCTTCAATCCAGCGATCCAGGCTGAGTTCGCCGCTCTGCAAATCCGGTTGGAGGTTGGCGTGTTCGATGGCGAACTCCAGGGCCGACTGGCGCGTTGCCATATCCGCATCTGGCGGCAGGTTGAGGAGGATGTTGTCCTCCAGCGTGCCGGCAATCAAGGGCGCTTCCTGGGGCTTGAAGGAAAGCCAGCTAGCCCGGTCGTCGAGGGGAATGGCGCCCAAGGCCACGTGATCGACGCGAACCTCGCCTTCGCTGGGCGCCACGGCCCCGGCCATGATGCGCAACAAGGTCGACTTCCCCGAGCCCGGCCTTCCCAACAGGCCGATCTTTTCGCCGGCCTGAATCCGCAAGGAAACGTCGCGGAGCACATCGCGCCCCGCGGCAACGTTTTTCTGTTCGCCAAAATGGTGGCTGACCCGATCAATGGCAATCGATCCGGCAATACCCTCTGGCGTTCGCCGAATCATCGGCGGCGCCACGGTGGGCTCATCGGAGGCGGCGCCTTCCTTGGTCAGATTGGTAAGCCAGGACATGCCGTCTTCGCCCTCATCGGTCACGTAGGGCGCAATCGCTTGCAAGGACTGACGCAGCTCTTGCCAGCGCGCCAGGGTAGCGAGCGCATTGGCGATGACGGAAAGGGTTCTGCCGCCGAGCATGGACACGGCGATCAAGGTGCCCATGGACATCCACTGGGAAAACACCAGATACGATCCGGCGGCCACCAGGCTCACGTAACTGAGCATGTACATGGCCTGAGCCCAGTGGGAGGCCCGAACCAACTCCAGCCGAAGCTCGCCGCTGCAATTCGCACTTTCCCGCGCCAGTTCGACAAAGCGTTCGTGAATGCGTGCCCCCGCATGGCCGGTGCGCAGGGCATCCAAAGACGAAAGCGCATCGGTGAGCATGGCGAGCTTGGCCGTCTGATGAAACTGCAGACGCCGGCTGACCTTGAGGGAACGTTGCTTGAACCAAAGCGCGCCCAAAGCGTAAGTCACCACCCAGAACACCACCACCAGCAACAGGGGCCAAGCGATGATGCCGATGACGAGCAGCGTGACCGCAAGGAAAGGCAGGTCCGAAAAGGCCAGGAAATAGCTGGAGGAAAAAAACTCCCGCGCGGACGACAAGTCCCGGTAGAGGGTGAGAAAGCGGGCGGCGATTCCCGGCTGGGCGGCGCTACGCTTCGAGGGCCGCAGCACGGCGTGCAAAAGCCGCTCGTCAATGCGCTGATCAAGACGACTTGCGACTCGTTCGATACTGCGAGCCCGCAACTGACGCACGGTGAGTTCCATAGCCAGGAACAGCAGCACGCCGATCACCAGCGCCCACAGGGTTTCAAACACGCCGTTGTGCACCACCTTGTCGTAGACCAAGGTGGCGAACATGGGCGTGACCAGGATGCCCAGGTTGATGAACAGACTGGACAACAGCAACCAGCGCCAACGACCGCCCATGACAGCGCTGACGCAGGCGGCGAGGCCGAGTGTCTCCTTCGTTGGGCCGCTCATGGCTGCACGCCGGCTATGGGAAGCCGGCCGAAGCACTGGTCAAGGCATGGGCAGATTTCCATCATGCGTACTGGAATTGCACCGTGGCCAAAGGATGGGCGCTAGTGGCGTCAGCCATGAACGTCAGCGTCGTGTTGACGCCGTTGTTTGCAAAGACCGTATGGTCAGCGCCCGTGACATCCACCGTGAAGGTATCGGTGACCCCCATTTTGATGGTCAGGCTTGAATTCGTGCCCTGATCCACCAGGGCCTGAATCGCTTGGTAGGAAACCTTGACCTCACTCGCGACCCCGTCCGACTTGAGATCGAGCACTTCAAAATTGTTGTACTTGGCGTTGTTGGCACCGCCGAAGACGGCAGTCATATCCAGGATGCCAGACGCCGAGGCATAGAACTGCAAGGTATCCGTCCCGGCGCCACCGTCCAGCGTAAAGCTGTCGCTGGACTGGGGCTGCGAAACAATGATCGTATCGTTGTCGTTACCGCCGTTGGCAGAATCGCCACTTAACGAAGTGTTGCCAGTCCTCAGGTCCAGGATATCGTTGCCAGCCCCGCCGCTTAAGGTGTCGTTGCCATCTCCGGCCACCAGGGTGTCGGCTCCGCTTCCCCCGATCAAGGTGTCATTGCCACCACCGCCCTGGAACGTAACCCCCGTTCCATCCGCGATCATGGTGTCGCCAGAACTGGTGCCTTTGATGATCCCGATATGGTCGAATGTATCCCCCAAGGCATTGCCTGTGCTGTTCGACGCATTCGTCATGTCGATTGTCAGCCCCGTGCCGGAGTTTTCGTAGGTGACCGTGTCCGTGCCGCCGCTGGCGCCAGCAGTGGCGCCCCCGTGGTACTTGTCGGCACCACCGCTGCTGTAGAAGGTGTCGTTGGCGCCGCCGCCAAAGAGTTCCTCGGCGGTGCTCCGCCCGTAGAAAATATTGGCGGCAGTGGCGCTGCCCTTGACGATGGCGATGTCGACGTTGATTACGTCGCCTGCCGCATCCCCCGTCCCCAACGATGTTCCTGTTCCGTTGTAGCCCAGGTCGATGGTCAGGGTGGTGTTGCCGATGCTGGGCGTGACGTAGGAATAGTCCACCGTATCCACACCACCGCCGCCATTCAGGTGGTCGGCGCCGGCACCGCCGATCAACACGTTGTTGCCGCTGTCGCCGGTCAAGGTGTCGTTGAAGTTTGACCCAGTCAAATTTTCGATGCCTTGCAGGGTCACGGTGTCAGAACCGGCTAGGTGCTGCGCGCCGGTGTTGGACAGGTCAATGGTCACGGCACTGCTGTAGGTGGAGAAGTTTGCCGTGTCAGTGCCGGTGTTGCCGTTGAGGATGTCTTGGCCCGCCGATGCGTAGAGCACGTCATTGCCAAGGCCGCCATCGATAATGTTGTTGCCACTATCGCCGGTCAGACTGTCGGCAAAAGTCGAGCCGGTCAGGTTTTCGATGTTGGCATAGGTATCGCCGGTGGCCCCGCCCCCATTGACCACGCCATTGACTGTGCCTGCAGACAAATTCGCAGCTACCGCGGTCGAAGCATTAAGGTAGCTCACCGTGTCGATGCCGGCCCCGCCGTCAATCAACAGGGTTCCGGTGCGATTGCCCGAATAGATGAGGTCATCCACGGCACGTCCGAGCACCTTTTCCACATCCGCGCTAACCACATCGCCGCGGGCCTCGCCGACACCATTGCCCGAGCCCTGGGTCTGGTTCTGCACGTCGATGGTGAGCGCCCCGACTGCGTTTGCATAAGACACCGTGTCGAAGCCATCGCCACCGGAAAAAATATCCGCGCCGCCGCCACCGATGAGCGTGTCATCCCCTGCCCCACCAGACAGCACGTTGTCATTTGCATCACCCGTCAGAACGTCGGCGTACCGAGTACCCGTCAGGTTTTGAATGTTGGCCATGGTAACGTGGGACAAGTTGGCGCCACTGCCGAAGGCCTGGGGTAGCGCACTGATGCCTATCGTCAAGCCAGTGCCGATATCCACGTTGGCAAAGCTCACCGTATTGGTGCCGGTGCCACCATCCAGGGTATCGTCGCCCAGGGACGCGTAAAGCGTGTCGTCACCACCGCCACCGCTGAGCACGTTGTTGTTGCGGTCGCCCTCAAGACTATCGGCAAAATTTGAACCCAGCAGATTCTGGATATTGGTGTAGGTGTCGCCGCGAGCATCCCCCGTGTTGTTGGCGAAGGACACCAAAGAGGCGCTGACGCCCGCGTTCGCGCCAGAGTACGAGGCGGTGTTGGTGCCATCGCCACCGTCCAGTAGATCGGCGCCTGCGCCCCCTTCCAGAATGTCGTTGCCAGTGCCGCCGTAGAGGGTGTCAGCCCCAGCGGCGCCGAAAATCGTGTCGTCGCCTGCGCCGCCCGAGAGGATGTTGGCGTTGCCGTCACCCTTCAAGGTATCGCTATTCGCGGTGCCCACCAGATTTGAAATGCCGTTGAAATAGGCTCCAGCGGCCCAGCCGCCGGTGGCCACATGGGCGCTGTCGACGTTGACGCCGAGGTCCACGTTGATCGCCGCCGCCGTCGAGCCGCTGAAGTCGACGGTATCTCCAGTGAAGGTCACGCCGCCGACGGTCATCGTGCCCGAGTTGGCGCCGCCGCCTTGGTAGAGCAGCGGGGATGCGTTGGGGGCGCCTGCGTAGAAATAGTCGCTGAAGGTGCTGCCTTGGACGATCTCGATGGACGAGTAGGTATCGCCTGCGGCGTCGCCCGTGCCCCGTCCCGCCCCGGATTGGGTATTAGCCAGATCGATGATGACGCCCGCCACGGACTGGGAATAAGTCGCCGTGTCGGTGCCGTTGCCGCCGCTCAGCAGATCCGCGCCAGCGCCGCCATCCAGGATGTCATTGCCGTCATCGCCGTACAGGGAATCGTTGCCGTCCCCGCCGTAAATCATGTCGTTGCCGCTACGGCCTTGCAGGTTGTTTGAGTTGGCGTCGCCGGTCAGGATGTCGTTGGCACTACCGCCGATCAGATTCTCGATGCTGTCGTAGTTCTCGGTACCACCCGCACCATTGGTGCCCTGCTTGATGAAGAGGTTCGCCTGGATGGACGTGGAAAACGTTTCGTAGGTGACGGTGTCGGTACCGGAGCCACCGTTATACGTATGGATGCCCGCGCCGGTGTCGGTCATGATGTCGTTGCCGGCACCGCCGATCAGCGTGTCATTGCCTCCACCACCGTCCAGAGTGTCATCGCCGGCTCTGCCGTCGATGACGTTGTCGGTTCCATCACCTGTGATTTTGTCGGAAAACTCGCTGCCAGTAACGTTCTCGATACTGGTATACACATCGCCGAGGGCATCCCCGCCCGTGCCGCCGGCAAGGCCCATCTCGATGCCTGCCGAGGCCGTGATGTAGCTGGCGGTATCGGTTCCCGCGCCGCCGATCAGCTGGTCGGCACCGGCACCGCCGATCAATACGTCGTTGCCGTCACCACCATTGAGAATGTTGACGCCGGCATTCCCTTCCAAAGTGTCGTTGTAGGCAGAGCCGGTGAGGTTTTCGACGTTAACGTAGGTATCGCCGGCAGCCACACCGGCGTTGTTCCCGTGATTCGACAGAGACGCACCTACGGCGGACGTGGCCTCGGCATAGGTGACGGTGTCATTGCCATCGCCGCCGTCCAGAATGTCACTGCCGCCGCTGCCGCCGATCAGGGTATCGTTGCCAGCACCGCCGTTGATGACATTGTTCGATCCGTTGCCCGCCAAGACGTCGTCGAATTTGGTGCCGACAAGGTTCTCGATGCTGACGTAAGCATCGCCTTGGGCATCGCCCAGATTGGTTTCAGGCCTGTCTAGCCGCGCCGTGACTGCGGCGGTGGCCGTGTCGTAACTGGCAGTATCCGTTCCGTCACCACCATCCAGCACGTCGGCACCGGCGCCACCAATCAGGGTATCGTTGCCCGCCCCCCCCGTCAGCGTGTTCGCGTTCCCATCGCCGATCAAGGTGTCGTTGTAAGCCGAGCCCGTTAGATTCTGTATGTTGTTGTAGTTGTCGCCAGCGGCTTCGCCAGTGTTTTGCGTGGCGTCGGCAAGGGACGCGGTAATGCCAACCTTGCTGCCGTCTGCGTTGAGCCGGGTGAAAGCCGCGTGTTCGTACGTCGCGGTGTTAGTGCCCGCGCCCCCGTACAGCGCATCGGCGCCCCCACCGCCCTCCAGGATGTCGTTACCGGCCAGACCGTCGAGGCGGTTGTTGCCCGCGTCACCCACCAAAATATCGTTGCCGTCGCTACCCGTGAGATTTGCGATTCCCGAGTACGTATCACCCGCAGCGTCGCCGGTGTTCTGGGATGGGTTAGCCAAGGAAGCGCTAGCGCCAAAGCCATTTGCGTCGATGGTTGCATGGGCATAACTGGCCGTGTCATTGCCACCGCCACCAATCAAGGTGTCCGCCCCGGCGCCGCCTTCCAGGACGTCGTTGCCCAGACCGCCATTGAGCACGTTGTTATGGCTATCGCCGACCAGCGTGTCGTCGTGACTGCTGCCGGTCAGGTTCTGGATATTGGTGAACGTATCGCCGGCAGCATCGCCGGTGCTGGTTCCCTTGGTGGGATCCAGGTAGACAGAGACGGCGCCGGAGCCTTCGTAGCTCGCCGTGTTGTTGCCTCTGCCGCCATCCAACACGTCCGCCCCGGCGCCACCGACCAGAACGTCGTTGCCATCGCCGGCGTGCATGACATCTGCTGCGGATGTGCCGAGGATTTTGTAGCTCCAGCCACGAGCCGCGAGTTCGAGAATGTAGTGCCCGTTGCTATCCAGGTTGTAGGTCTCGGATGCAGCCTGAATATCCGAGTAATGGAAGGTGACGGGCGAGGCACCATCCACCAATGGGGTTCCGCTAGCGTCATAGAACTTGACGCGAAAGGTGAAGCTAAAGGGCGTAACCGTGGTGTTGTCGGCGGCCACATCCCAGGTCAGCAACAATCGTTTGGAACTGACCCCATTGACTGCAAACGTGAGGTCGTTAGCGCCAACGGTTTGCGTCACACCGTCGGCGGTGACTTTGAAGCCCGGCGGCAGCGTGGCGGAGGGGTCCGCCAAAGTCAGTTTTACGGTTGTCGCATTTACTAGACCCGGCAGGACGAAATCGGCAGCAACCGTGCCGTCATTGGTGGGAGTCACCGTGGTACCGGCCTGCTCCTGCACCGCCAGCGGACTTGCGGCGAGCATCTTGCGTGTCTCCACCATGGCAAAGCCTTGCCCGCTAGGATCGCTGACGAGGGAGACGCCGTAGAGCTTGCCGCCGGCAGGGGAAAACAATTGTCGATCCGCCGGCAGATCGGAGAGGGAGGGCGAAGGCGCCTGGGTGAAGTCGGCCGTCTTGGTGTTGGTGTTCTGCTGCCCCGGTGGCGCCGAAGGGATCGGAGAAATCATCTTGGCGACGGGGTCGGCGGTAAAAGTCTTGTCCGCCGTGTGCTGGCTGTCTGCGCTTGCGTTGGACAGGGAAGCCGTCTGGAGCGCTTGCGTCACCGTTTTCAGCTGGGATTGCAGAGCAGCCACCTGCTGTTGAGCCGCTGCGTTTTCGCTGGTTTCCTTGCTGAGGGAGAAATCGGAACCGTCCTTTTCACGCACGCCTTGAACAGGTTTGACCTCGGACGCCTGGATGCGATAGCTGCCGCCTTCAACCTGTTTGACTACGCCCACGCGCTTGATCTCGTCCGTCGCCGATTCCACAACGCCAGTGTTGAACTTGATACTGGTCTTATCGGGCGAGACCGTTGCCTGGAGTGCCGCCTGGGGCAGAAGGAAGCGTTGGCCAGATTTCGTCAGCACCAGCATATCCAGGTCGACGATCTCAACCCTGACGATGTCGGCCTGGGATAACGGAAGATCGAAACGCAGTTGTCCATCCGCCCCAGCCTTGCCCTCGACGAGACGGATAGGCGAACTGGCGCCAGGCTGGGTTGCTGCCCCAGCCTCGGGAGCCTGGGATTCGATTGCGGTCACATCGGCCATGGTTTTTACCTCCGGTTAATCTGCTTCACACCTGCACAACGCACGAATGCCATTGTCTATTAGCTATCGTTTCCCTTGAGGGCCGTTCCAATCGTCGTAGTGAGCGTTTGCATGAGTTGCTCCTGACGATCCTGATATTCCCGGATATACCGTTCAAATTGAACCGTGAATTCGGTTCGTGAGCGGCTGTCGGTACGGATGGCGCCGACTGTTTCGTTCACCAGTGTGGAGAACTCGACGAGGGCGTCGGCCAACTTCTTCTGGCCGCCTTCGACCACCACGCCCGCTTCTTCCCAACGCTGGATCTGTTGATCGAATCGCTTTTCCCACGCTTGAAGCGCGGTTTGCACCGACTGGCGCATACCGTCCACGGAGGTGGACAACTCCTTGCCTTGAGCGGCCCAGCTTGCGCGCTCGGCATCCACTTGCTCGAAAGCATTGCGCAGCACGGCTACGAATTCTTCGCCTTGCTTGGTCAGGGACTGCTGCCATGCCTCGCGATCATGCTGCTGCTGTTCAACCATCTGCTTGCGCATCAGGGCGACGGCGGCCTGCTGCTGGCCAAACTGCTCTTGCCAACGGGCGCGATCCTCGGTGGTTTGATCGGCCACGGCGCGACGGAATAGACCCAGGGTTTCCTGCTGCTTGGCAAATTGTTCCTGCCAGCTGTTGCGGTCTTCCTTGGCCTGATCGGCCACGCCCTTGCGGAACAGACCGAGCACTTCTTGTTGCTTGGCGAACTGCTCTTGCCAGTTGGCCCGTTCCTCGTTGGCCTGATCGGCAACGCTTCTGCGGAACAGGGCCAGCGCTTCTTGCTGCTTGGCGAACTGCTCTTGCCAGCTTTGGCGATCCTTGGTCATCTGCTCTTCGGCCATGCGACGGAACAGCGACAAGGTGGACTCCGAGTTGCTCACGATCTCCTTCCAGGATTCGATCTGCTGAGCCCCCTGTTGAGCAACATCCTCCGCATGGGAACGCCACGTGGATTCCTGTTGCGCGAGGATGTCGGATTGGCGCTGGAGCATCTCGCCCATGTAGGCCGATTGCTCTTTACGTTGGGCCTCAAGCGAACGTTGATGCTCGGCAAAAGTTTCTGCGATCTGCTCGCTGTGACGCCCCAATCCGTCCTGAACCTGAACAATCTTGTCCAGCTTGACGAGGAATTCGTCCTGGGAACGCAGGCTGGTTGCCTGGGATTGCGCCATGCGCTCGACAATGGCTTCGACCCGTTCGTGGGCCTGCGTGTTGGTCTCGATGCGAGCAACGAGCTGTGCCGTCGCGGTCAGCACTTCGCGCACCCGACGTTCGGACTGATCCAGTGCCGCCGCCAAGCCTTGCAGCAGAGGCGATTGTTGTGCGAGGCCGGTCAAGGCTTCATTCAAGGCGCCGGTATCTGCCTGCTCTCCCGGTTGGAAATCCAGGACCGATGCGATCTGCGACTGAAGAATCGAAACAATGTCTCCTGTGGCGCTTTTGATCACGACCATGAAGAGGCCCATGATGAGGGAGCTGAGCACGCCAAAAAGGGATGCACTGAACGCGACGGCCATGGCCTTCATGGGCTCGGTCAGACGAGTCACCAGTTCGCCAAGGGCGGCGGCTGGATCGACGTCACCGCTAGTCAGTGCACCGAAGGAGCCGATGAGCTTGCCGATTTCCGCCAGGGCGCCGAGCAAGCCAATGAAGGTACCGAGCAGACCGACACCGACCATCATGCCCCCCAGGTATTGGGTCAGCAGCAGCCGTCGTGCGAGACGCGCCTGATAGCGTTCCACTTCGCTTTCGAGGATGCCCATGCGGGTCTCGTCGGCAGGCCACTCCAGGGCCTGGGACAACAAGGCCAACACATCCACGATGTCCGAGCGACCGCCGAAGGGAGATACCTTCAATTCGGCAAGCAGGGCACGGGCGGCTGACGGGTCTCCCTCATCGACCAACTTCTCGACGAACTGTTCAAGCAGCGCGCCTTCCCGATTGATACGCCGGACATGCATGAACACCATGACGGAGCCGGAAAAAATCAGGAGGAAGATGACGTAGTTGATCTGCGGATGGGGATTCCCGTTTACGGTGCTGACAATTTGCGGGAAGAAAAGAGCGCCTGCCCCGACCAGCAGGGTGAGCAGTCCAACCACCTGAAAGTAATAACGCCGAAGCCTCTTCATATAGTTCTCGTCGGAAAGAAGATAGAAACTGGATAACCGGCCCGCAGAAAGCTAAGGCCGACTTGTTTTGAAAACGGTGCCGAATTGGAAGTGCTCAGATGCTCACTCCAGAACGTCACCGTCGTTAGGGATAGCAGCGCAACCATCAACGAGCCTCCCGGAAGGCCTTGCTGGCAAAGCGCGTCAGCGGGGAAATGAGGTAACTCAACACCGTGCGCTGACCCACCACCACATCGGCATTGGCCGTCATCCCCGGCAGGATCACTTCTTTGGCGAGGGCGCCCTTCACTGGCCGGGTTTCGACAATCACGCGGTAGTAGCGGTGTCCATTTTCATCGGGGACGGTATCCGCACTCACCTCGACCACCTGACCATCGAGGGCGCCGTATACCGTGTAGTCATAGGCCCCCACCGTGATGCGGGCCGGCAAACCGGCGCGCAATGTTGCACGGTCGTCCGGCTGAACGCGGGCCTCAACCATCAAGCCGCCTTCACTCGGCGTGATTTCAAGCACTGGTTCGCTCGCTTTAATGACGCCGCCCACGGTGTTGAAGTAAAGACGATTGATATAGCCCGCCGTCGGCGCGCGCACTTCTGTACGCGACAAGCGATCGCTGCTCTCGCCAACAGCGGCATTGAATTTGGCAATTTCAGCCGTGGTCTGATTCAACTCGGCGCGGGCCTCGGAACGGAATCGGGCAGTCGCTTCGTTGAGGCGGGCTTCCGACTCGGAAATCGCAAGCCGCAAACGCGGAATCGAGTTAGCGGTATCCCGATATTGCGTATTCAGCCTTTGGCTTCGACCTTGCGCATCGAGCAGCTCCATCTGCGATGCTGCCCCCTTGCGCCACAAGCCATCGATCATGGCGTCTTGTCTTTTCGCCACGTCAAGTTCAACGGCGAGGCTCTGGGATCGGTTGGTCGCTTCACCCAGCTCAGCCTGTTTCTGCGCGATCTGTTGTCGCAAGGCCGTCAATTCCGCCGCCAACCGAGTGCCGCGCTCGGCAAATGCCTTTTCCTCGAGGAGACGATATTCATCGGGAATATCAGATGCAAATTGAAGATGCGTATCGCCTTGCGCTTCCGCCTTCAAGCGCGTTTGCGTTGCCATGAGTGCTTGTAGCCGGGTTTGATCCTGCTGAAGATTGGTGTTGGCCTGAACCTTGGAGAGTTTCAGAAGCACTTGGCCTGCCTCCACATGCTGACCTTCGCGCGCAAGGATCTCGCTAACGATGCCGCCTTCCAGATGCTGAACCACTTGAGCTCGTCCTGAAACGATAAAGCGCCCCGAGGCGCGCACGATGCGGTCAATGGGCGCAAACGCTGCCCAAATGAAGGCCACCGCCGCCAGCAAAACAAGGAAGGCCATCAGCCGCCGTTCGCCTTTCGTATCGAAGGGCGAATCAGGCAGCCATCGCGCCAAATGCTCGTCCATCCGCACCAGAAGCCTTTCATAGGTCTCCAGGGCGGATGCGAACAGGGCTGCGATTTTTGCGGCAGTGGTCATTTCAACGGTCTAACCAAAACCCGCGAGTTGTTGGCCGAGGGCTGATCGCTCTCGACAACGTGCATGTCGATACCACTGGTGGGAACGCCGCTCTGGATGAGAACGTTGCGTACCGCATTCACCCGGTAATAGCCCATGCGAAGGGATTCAGAAAAGCCCTTCGGCACAATCACTTCGATCCGCCAACGGGAAGTCTTGATCGGCGCAAACTCGCCCATCTTCTTGATCAGATTCGTCGCCTCGGCTTCTTCAAGCGCGATTGAGTTCTGGCTGAACACCACCAGCACACCGGAAGTCATGGCTCGCATCGAGTTGGGAACGGAATCGCTGGCGGGCTTTTGGCTGGCTGTGACGACCTCCACCTTCTTCACGTCGCTGCTGCCCGCCGTGGGCGAGGCATCGGAAGCCGCGCTCTTTTGGCGAGACTCTTCGGATTTCGCCTGGGCGCTGGAAGAAGACTGAGACTGAGAGGAAGACTGGGACTGCTGTTGCACCTTCTGCAACTGGCTCTGAAGTTGAGCCACAGTCATGGTCAGGGCGGCCACCTTGGTTTCGGCTGCTTCCTTCTTGGCCTTCATCTCATTCATTGTTGCCTGGCTCGCCGCCTGATCTGCCGGCCCCTGCTTGTCCGCCTTTGGCTGCGTAGGCAGTGCCTCCACGTGGGGCGCCTTGCGCATGTTCATCGTGACCGCGATAACCACAATGGACATCACCGCAATCACGAACAACAGATTGATGGCGAGATTGGTAACGGCGTCGACGTAACCGGGCCAGAAAATTTCGGATGCGTCGTCGGAGTCGGTATTTCCGGCCATGATTTCTAGCGTTTCTCAGTAGATGATTGATTGCTGGTCGCCCGCTTTGCCTCGTCGGCGGCATGCTCCGACGATTGAACGGATTCTTTTCCGGAGGCAGGCAGTTGCACTTGCGAGTCCGTTGCAGCAGCCTCGGGCGCTGCGGCGAGTTTGACGGTCGAGTAGTTACTCAAATCGCCCAGGATTCCGATTCGGCCCAAGAGTTGCGTTTGTGCCTGCATCTGCTGCGCCAAAGCCTGGGTCAGGCGCTGACGAGCAGAGAAGTGCCGATCAACCGCATCCAAGGCATCGAGCAGGGAATTCAGGCGACCATTTTTCAGTTGCTCCCGAGTGGCTGCGACAACCGCAGCCGCAGCGCGCTGCTCTTCTTCGGCAGATGTGATCCGCAAGGTGGCGGACTGCAATAGGAAAAAATCGGAATCGGTTCCTTGAAGGGTCCGTTCAGTTTCTTCTTTCAGCTTGGCCTGCCGATTCACCAGTTCGGACGAGGCACCGCGACCGGCATAGAACTCCTTGCCTCCGAGGGAAAGATCCCAAGTCAACACGGCCATCACTCGCCGGTCCTCGACGATCGGATTGATCCCTCGAATATTCTCGGTCTTGTCTTTTTCGATACTCAGCCCCAAGGCAGGAAGCATCTTTCCGTATTCGGAAACGACTGTCTTCTCCTGGCTTTCCACGTCTGCTCGCAGGGCGCGCAGGCTGGGATTGTTTTCCCGCACAAGGTTGCGGATGTCGCCCAACGTAAGGGGCAAGCCAGGCAATTGATTGAGATAGGGCAGCTTGAGGGACTTAGGCATCACGCCAGTCAGGCGCTCAATTTCCAATAGGGCATTGCGATAGCTCGCTTGCTGGTCGATACGCGATTGGCGAGCAGCAAGCACTCGCGTGCGGGCCCGCTCCACTTCGGACTGACTAACCACTCCGGCAGCGGACCGGGCCTGGACGTAATCCAGTAGCTGGTTGAAGTCATGGAGTTGCTCGTCAGCGTAGTCGAGCACGACGCGGCTCGCGGCCAGGGCCACCACCGCGTTCGCAACGGATTGAGAAACCGATTCCCGTCCAGCAGCGTGCCGCCACTCAGCCGCTTGATGCGTGGACAGATCAGCCATCCAGGCATAGACGACGGGAAGGTTGATGATCGGTTGCGCGAGCGCCAAGGTTTGGGAGCGGGTGGTGTGGTCGTTTGCCGTCCCTACCGTGGTAGTGTGTTCCGGCCCCCGTGCATTGCGAAGGGAAAGCTTCGGGAGAAGATCTGCACGCGACTGCCGTACGTGGGATAACGCCGACTCCAGCTGCGCTTGAACCTGCTCCATGACGGGGCTGTAGTCCAGCCCGACACTCACCAAATCGGGGAGGCCAAGGGCGCCTTCCGTATCCGTATCCTTCGCAGTGGGCGCCTGGTCACCCAGTTCGCCATTCGGCAGGTTGATTACCTCGCGCCCGGCCAACTCCGCAAAGAC
>DASUJA010000129.1:0-4913 GCA_036279515.1 Rhodocyclaceae bacterium
TACATCGCCGGCTTCCCCTCCCATCCCCATCGCGGCTTCGAGACAGTCACCTACATGCTCGACGGCCACATGCTGCATGAAGACCACCTGGGCAACCGGGGCGATCTGCTCGGCGGCGGCGCCCAGTGGATGACCGCTGGCTGCGGCATCATCCATTCGGAGATGCCCCAGCAGGAGCAAGGCCGCCTGCGCGGCTTCCAGCTCTGGATCAATCTGCCGTCGAATGAAAAGATGAAGCCAGCTCACTACCGGGATATTCGGCCTGAGAAAATTCCCCGCGCCAGCCTCGCCGGTGGCGTGGAAGTCAAAGTGGTGGCCGGCACCCTGGAAGCCGACGGCAAGATCGTCGCCGGCCCCATCCAGGGCCTCTCCACCGCGCCGCTGATGATGGACGTGAGCCTGCCTGCCGGTGCCGTCTTCCGGCAGCCCGTGGGCGCCGGACACAACGCCTTCGTCTATCCCTTCGAGGGCAGCGTGGAAGTCGGCGCCGAAGGCGAACGCCGCCCCTTGCCACGACAACAGGCAGGCGTGCTATCCCTTGGCGATTTCATCGAGCTCCATGCCGGCGCCGAACCCGCACGGGTGCTGCTGTTGGCCGCCCTGCCCCTGAACGAACCCATCGTCCAGTACGGCCCCTTCGTCATGAACACCCGGGAAGAGATCGAGCAAGCCATCGAGGATTACCAAACGGGCCGACTCACTTCGGCGGAATAAACATTTGCACACACACGTCCGCGCGCCAAGAACGAAAGCATTGATTGAATACGGCGCCTCGACTACCCAACAACGGAGAACAACCATGACCGCTCGCTACACCCCTACCGCCATCGCTCTCCACTGGCTCGTCGCCATCGGCATCGCCGGCACCTTCGCCCTCGGCCTCTACATGCACGACCTGCCGCTCTCCCCCGCCAAGCTGGAGCTTTATTCCTATCACAAGTGGGCGGGAGTCACCCTGTTCCTACTGGTGCTGATCCGCCTGCTCTGGCGAATGGGCCACCCGGCTCCTGCCCTACCCAACACCATGTCGCCCCTGATGCAGAAAGCCGCCACTGCGGGCCATCTGGCGCTCTATGCGCTCATGTTCGCCATCCCGCTCTCTGGCTGGATCATGAGTTCCGCAAAGGGCTTTCAGACGGTCTGGTTCGGCGTCATTCCCCTGCCCGACCTGGTGGGCAAGGACAAGGCGCTCGGCCACCAATTGAGTGAGCTGCATGAGTTCCTCAGCTACACCTTGCTGGTCCTGGTCATCGGCCACGTGGCCGCCGCGCTCAAGCACCACTGGATCGACAAGGACGACGTGCTGACCCGCATGCTGCCCAAGCACGGCGCTCGCTGATCCCGCGCTGATCCTTCATCACAGACAGAGAGAACGAACATGAAGACAAAACTCGCCTCCGCCCTTTTCACTGCTACCGCATTGGCGCTTCTGGCCGGCCCGGCCCTGGCCGTGGAATACACCGCCGTCGATCCCGCCCAAAGCAAGCTCACCTTCGCCTACACCCAAATGGGCGTGGGCATGGACGGCAACTTCTCCAAGTTCTCGGCCAAGCTCGCCTTCAACCCCGCCAAGCCCGAAGCCGCCCACGCAACCATGGACGTGCAGCTCGCCAGCATTGACACAGGCTCCGAGGAAGCCAACGGCGAAGTCGCAGGCAAGGCTTGGTTCAACACCGCTGCTTATCCCGTCGCTCACTTTGAATCCAGTGGCGTAAAAGCCCTGGGCGGCAACCGCTTTCAACTCACGGGCAAGCTCACCATCAAGGGTCGCAGCAAGGACATCAGCACCCCGGTGAACTTCACCGCCAAGGGCAATCAGGGCCTGTTTGAAGGGGCCTTCGCCTTCAATCGCTCCGACTTTGCCATCGGCGAAGGCTCCTGGTCCGATACCAGCGTGGTCGCCAATCCGATCCAGATTCGTTTCAAGTTGCTTGCCACCGGCAAGTGATTCGCAAGTGATTCGCAAGTGATTCATTCCCCCAGCCCCAGCACTTTTACGAGAGGTCATTACCCATGAAAAAATCCATCGCCGCCATCGCTATCGCCACCCTGGCCGCCGGCATTGCCGGTTCCGCCGTCGCTGCGCCCGTCACTTACGCCATCGACGGCAGCCACTCCTTCCCCCGCTTCTCCTACAGCCACTTCGGCTACTCCACCCAACTGTCAAAATTCAACAAGACCTCCGGCAAGATCGTGTTCGACGCGGAAGCCAAAACCGGCGCGGTTGACGTGGTGATCGACATGAAATCCGTGGATACCGGCTACGACGTGTTCAACGGCCACATCCAGGGCGACGACTTCCTCGACACCGCCAAGTACCCCACCGCCACCTTCAAGTCCACCGCCGTGAAGTTCGACGGCGACAAGCCCGTAGCGATCGAAGGCAACCTGACCATGAAGGGCGTGACCAAGCCCGTCACCCTCACTGTCACCCGCTTCCAGCGCATGCCTCACCCCATGCTGAAGAAGGACGCCATCGGCGCCGACGCAATCACCACCGTCAAGCGCAGCGAATTCAACGCCGGCAAGTACGCTCCCTACGTGGGCGACGACGTGACCATCAACATCGCCGTGGAAGCCATTCAGCAGTAAGGCATCGCAGATCCCGCCAAACAAAAACGGCACCCAAAGTAAGGTGCCGTTTTTTTGCTTAGAACGTGGTGCATCTGTAGTTCCAGGGACCGCCGAAACAAGTGGTGCTCATGGGATAGTTATTTCGGTACAGCCTGTTCTCATCCCGAGCCGCCATACTCATGACGCAGTCACGCCACTTATCCTCCTCGCGGCGATAGCCCAGCTTGCTGCACGCAGGACCATAAACCTCCATCATCCGATTGGCCTCCGCCTCGGCCCGCGCCGCTTGCTCGGCAGGAGACATATTGGCGCAGCCAGCCAGCAACGAAAGACTCAGAACCACCATCAAGGCACGTCGCATTTCCATGGCATCCTCCATCCGACTGGAAAGACAAAAAATTAGAAACACCAACACCCTTTGAGTTCTATTTAAGACCGAGAAAAGGACACGCGCCATGTGGTTCATACCCCGACGGACGGCACTCATGACTTTGCTGCCACTACTCCTCGCGTCCTGCCAGGCGCCGGCACCCGGCCCAAGCGCATCGCCCACCGCTACGCTGCCAACACAGGCCACACCAGCCCCTGCACCGGCGGCCCCTGTACCGGCCCCCATCAATGCAACTCGCTATCGCATCCGCTCGGACTTATCGGACGTGCGCTTCCTGGTGTACAGAGCCGGACCGCTCGCCCGACTGGGCCACAACCACGTCATCCAGGCCGGAATCATTCAGGGAGAAATACAGCTCGCCCGCAACTTCAAGGCATCCACTGTGCGCCTCACCTTGCCAGTGACGGGATTCCAGGTGGACAACGCCAGTGCTCGTCGCGAAGAAGGCGAAGACTTCGCTACCGAACCCGACGAGAACGACATCGCAGGTACCCGCCGCAACATGCTGAGCGACAAAGTCCTCGACGCTGCGCGCTATCCGGACATAACGATTGCGTCCGCGACGATCACCGGCCCCTCGTGGCAGCCGGACATCACCCTACGCATCAAGCTCCATGGAGAGGAAAAGGAGGCTACCGTGCCCGTCGCTTTGGAATTTGATGCGAACAAACTTATCGCCACCGCCGCCTTCTCGGTCCGCCAAAGCGACTTCGGCATCACACCGCTGGCGGTGCTGGGTGGCGGATTGCAAGTGGCAGACACCGTGCGTATCCGCCTGCGCCTCGGGGCAACGAAGGAATAGCAGCCCGTGGGGGAAACACCAAACAGCCCCCCAGCGAAAGCGCACAGCAGGAAGTGCCCTCGACGTGGTCATGGGACTTGGGGAGGCGGTATTCATGTACTGGCGTAGATTCCCTCCTGGCCCCGGCCTTCGCCTCCTGCTGATTGGCTGAACGCAAAAATCGGCACTGCGCCGTCATCCCCGCGAAAGCGCACTGCTGTCCGGGAGATTTCTGGCAGCCTTCCGGAAACGCAGGCAAGTACAGCGATATTGGCGCTGCTGCGGGAAACGGACTCAAAACTACGACAGTGTTCGATTTGGGCGCCGGTTGGCAAATCTTCGTCATTCCGGCGAATGCCGGAATCCAGGGGTTCTTGCCGCCCTTCCTGGATCCCGGCTTCCGCCGGGATGACGATGTCACTTCGGTTTTGGCATCGCGATACTTATTCCGGACAGCAGTGCTCACAAGCGGGGATCCATGCGGAAGCCGCAAGAATCTGGATTCCCACACCCCAGGGGTACCTCCTGCGGGGCGCTTTCTCCAGGTGACGACTTCAACCATTTGCGGGCCAAATTAACAAGCGACGTTTCTCTGGCCAAATGCCACATCCGAATGGCGCTTTCTGACTCCCACATTCCCATTGAAAGCCGCCACTCGAGCGACTACGCTCAAACCGTACGACACCATTCGGGAGTCGCGATGAGCCAGTTCTTTTTCACCCGCGGCCTCTCGGGTCGCGTCAAGCTGGGCGGACAGAGGGAACCCATTCCCCACCGCTTTCTGACTCTGCGCGCCTTGCGGCTACTGGGCAAAGGGCATCAGCTCATTGTGGCCGGCGATGCCAGCTTTCTCGTCTTCCTCGACGGAATTCCAGACATCGCCCTCATTGCCGACTATCTCTTGGAAAAGGAATGGATCTGCCCCCTTCCACCGCCCAGTGACGTGGTGGAGGGAGCCGGTCCCGCCTACTACGCACTATCGGATCTGGGAGCCACCTCCTTGCAGGTAGCGGAGGCGTGGTGGAACGAGCTGTCGCTGAAGGAGCGATTGCGGGTGCGGCTCTGGGGGTGAGTCAGGCAAAACGACTGAGAATCACGGAGAAAAGAGTACCGAGATATTTTCACCTTTCCCGCAAACTCTCGTCCTTGTATTGAATCAGCGGACAG
>DASUJA010000130.1:0-2846 GCA_036279515.1 Rhodocyclaceae bacterium
ATCTGCATGCCCCGGCAGATGCCTAGTACCGGCATAGCGTTGGCGCAGGCCAGATCCAGTAGCCGGCGCTCGGTGCGGTCGCGGGCCGGGCAAGTGCCGATGTCGTCGCCACCAGAGAGCAAGATGGCTTCGGGGCGTAGTGCCGCGAGCCAGTCATCCAGGGCTCCTGCTGCGGCCAGCTTATTGGGGACGGGGATCGGCACCCCACCGGCAGCAGCGACGAATTCCACGAGCCGTTGATCCAGAGCATCGCGGGTCTCGCCGCGCTCGGGGAGATGGACCTCCCGCTGGCTGATGAGCACGAGCTTCATCCGATCACTTCTACGCGCTTACCCGCGCAGTCCACATGTAGGTGCGCAGCCTTGGACCAACGTTGATAGAGAACTTCCCCGGCGCCGATGACGGAGGGCAAGCCCAGCTCTCCGGCCCGGATAGCCATGTGGGAGTTTGCGCCTCCCCAGGCTGTGATGAGGCCGGCAATCGGATAGGCGAATAGCCAATCAAAACCGGGATCCGCGTTAGGGATGCAAACGATGGCCCCATCAAGCTGATGCTTGTCCGCAGCTTTAGTTACCCTCGCCGTGATTTGTTTCTGCGTAATGAAGTTAGGTGCCGCTTCAGGCCACTGGAATCCCCATACGTCGTCGGGACTGGAAATCAGTGGCGGCAAGGATGTGCGCAAGGTCTCCGCGTACTGCGCTTTCCCTTGCTCGATGCTGCGTAGGAGGCCCGCCTTGGTATCGGCGGCGGCCACGTGCAACTCTTGGAATGCGGATATGTGGCAATAAGCTAGGTCGTCGCGGGAAATACCGTATTGGGCACCGACTTCTCCGATCAGCGCCAGGGCATCCGAGAGGTTGCGCGTGAAATGGAATTTCGCCAATTCCCGCAGTTCTATCCCTGCTTGCAGGAAGTCGAACAGTCCTACCGGATCGGGTTGCAACCCATGGGCTTCCAGCAGCTTCACCACTTCTCTCATTTGCGGAAGAGTGAGGGAGAAGGGCGTCGCAGGAGGAGGGGCAGGAGGACGTTGCTCCCAGTCGAAATACGTCTCGGGGGCTTCGTCGTACCGGGGGGACAGAATGTCGTAGGTGCCCGGCCGCAGATGCCCGTAGCGAGAAAGGAAAGTTGCCTTGTCCAATGTGGCGCGGTCTCTGGCCAGTTGTCCGCTAACCGTAGAGATGCTGCCGAGGAAGGCATCGTAATCGGCTTGTGAGAAGACGCCGACCGCCACCAGGGACTTGAGTATCTGTACAGAAATGAAGCCAGCGCGAGCGAGGCCCGCAAATGGCAAGGTACCGTAACGCTTTGCGTCTTCTAGTAGCCAATAGATTCGTTCGAGCGGATCAGCGCTAGAGGCAAGTAACTGTTCCCTTCTGTTGCTGAGGATGTCGAGCTTTCTTGCATCTCCACGCCACAAGCCATCCTTTGGATGAATGATGCGATTGGTCAACTTGCGCAGGCTATTGGAGAGGGTTTCCCGCTCCGATTTGCTAAATCCTGCGCACTCAAGCCGCTCCAGTCTTTCCGGTAGATCGAGGGTGTAGCAGGAGAACACGATCTCGAACTCGACCTTGTCGTGAAGCGTCGGTTCGGACAGGAGTCGATCAATGTAGTAGTCGACCAGCCTTCCTGCCAGCCCTTCATCCAGGTCCGCAGGGATGAAGGAATTGAACGATAGGCGGACATCAATGTACGGTAGCCCAAAGAAGTGGGGCATCAAGGGAAAGCTGCGCAGGTTCCTATAACCGTAGTTGTGCCGCTGATAGGCCCAGATGGTGTCGGTGACCAGCTCCCGGTAAAGGGAGAGGGCCAAGGGCTTGGGCCGCGTGCCGACAATTTCTGCGGGATTCCAATCGGGCATCACGCCATACACGGTCCGCTTTCCCATCAGGAACGGATGGGGCTGTATCCCTCTGGCAATCTTGTGATGAATGCGTTGCAAGCGTTCTGCCTGGTCCGTGCCGGCTTCCACCTGCCGCGTCAGCACCAAGGGCCTCGCCTGAAGTAGCCATAGGGTTTCTTGGTTGCCTTCGATGGTGGTGGCGAATTCACAATCCAGCGGAGTGTCGCCGAATATTTGCAGCAGTTCTTCCAGTAGCGAAACCACCCGTGTCAGGTGGGGCGGGGGCGGGAGCGGTGAGAGCGCGGCTTGCTGCCACGTGAATCCGCCCTCACCGCCTGTGACTGCTGCCGTGTTGTTGCCTTCGGACCAATTGATGACGCGATAGGGGGCGCAGGTTCCGGGATCGTGAGAAAAGGCGACGCCGGATCTGACAACCCCCACGAGCATCGGTTGGATGAGGATTTCGTCCTCATCCTGTGAGGTGCCATAGCTGGCGACAACCTGTTCAACGGCTTCTGCCAGTTCAGCTGGCTGGACATTGGGTAAGGATAGGAAGGCGCCTGCATTGGAAGCCGTGAGGCCATCCTCCCGGCGACAGCTCGACCTCACTATCCATGGCCCGCATCCCAGCGTCTCCGAGGTTTTGTCCAACCATGCCTGTCTGTCCTCGCGCCAATCCTTAACCGAAAAGTAGATGAGCGGCGCGATGGACGCCATCTGCAATCTTCCTTGCAATGCGGCTAGGGTGCCAGCTTTGGTGGCGAAAGGAAGCATGGTGAATTAGTCCTTGCGACGGGCGGACCAGGCTCGGGTGAGGTAGGTCGCTTCGATGACCTTGAGTCCGCTGATGCGTTGCTCGACAAAAGTCAGGAATGCATCGAAATTCTGGGGGCCAAGCTGAACTCGGAGATCGTTAACGGATCGCCATGCGCCCAGGTAGCGCTCCGGCGTCATGGCAATGATGTGGCGTCCTTCCAGGTACACCACGTCTTCAAAACAA
>DASUJA010000131.1:0-3465 GCA_036279515.1 Rhodocyclaceae bacterium
AGTCGTCCAGGTTTGCACAGGGATTTGACCTGATCGAATTGCTCCTGCGCCCTTGATCGAAACCTGTCTTGGCGCTGCCCCGGCTTCGTTAGGCTGTCGTGGTATCCGCTGGCAAAGGAATACATTTTTTCGAGCACTTCCCTATTCGGAGGGCTGCCCACATAGATCAAGTCGCAATGATTGCATTTCACGAGATCGTATTCGTTCTTGTGGAACAGAAATCTGGCACCCTGGCCGCCGCAGGAGTCGCAAGGTACATAACTGTTATCCATGAATGTCGTTGCTCCTTTTCTCTGTGTCGGTCCGATCAACTGTAGGCAGACTCTTAATGATCTTTCGGGCCGTTGCTTGACTTGACAGGTATCTCGAAGCCGGAAGCCCACAACTCCTACTTTGCTTTGGGAAATTCGTCTTCAAAGTCACACGATTGCCGTGGCAAGAGCCGCGAGAACTCGATCTCGCGCCCAGCATCGGAAGATACGGAAGGCCAATGACTGAATTGATTGGCGTATGTGCGCCGTTCGGCGGGATAGGGACTATTGCGTCGGCCGCAAGCCGTTCTCCGAGCGCGGTGGTGACGCTCGCCACCGCGCTAGCGCTTGAGTTCAACGTGGCCTGGATGATTCAACGAAAAGGCCCCCGCAATTTGCGGGGGCCTTTTCGTTTGAGGCAGGGAGGTGAGCCTACTTCCGTAGGGATTCCTGTTCCATCTGCATGTACACGTTGAAGGCGTTGATACGGTTGGCGGCGTCGAAGGCGCGGATGTCCTTGTAGCGGGACCAGTCGGTCTGGGCGTAGGCCTGTTCAAAGGGCACCAAATCCTCCACGGCCTTGCCCATTTGGGCGCGCAGGTACGTGAGGTAGTCGCGGGTCATGGCGATGGCGGGCAGGGGATCGGTGGAGGCATCGCCGTGGCCCGGCACCACGACGTGAGGGTGGCTTTGTTCCATGCGGTCCAGGGCCTGGAGCCAGCGGGCCGTGTTGGTGTCGCCAACGAAGGGCAGGCGACCGGAGAAGAACAGGTCGCCGGCAAACAGCACGCCTTGGTCGGGGATGGACATCATCAAGTCATCCGCCGCATGGGAGCCATGCACGTCGAGAATGGTGAAGGCCATGCCGCCCCGTTTAAAGGTTTCGGGTCCGGCCAGCCAGCGGTCGGGCGGCACTAGACGGGTGTTTTCATCGATCCAGGGAGCTAGGTCGCGGCGGCGCTGCTCCAGGCGATCCTTTGCCAGGTCTGAAGCCAGGTAGCCCTTGGCATCCTGGTAGGCCCACACTTGGGCGCCGATCTTCTTGAAGGCTTGCAGGCCGTAGAAGTGGTCGGCGTGGTAGTGGCTGACGATCACTAGCTTGATGGGCAGCGGCGTGACGCGGTGGATGGCTTGAATCATGGCTTCGCCAAGGGCAGGGGAGCCGAGGGCGTCGAAAACGACGACCTGATCCTTGGTCACTACGAAACCCGCGTTGGACATATAGCCCTTGTTGGCGGCGGTTGCCACGCCGGATTCGCCTCGGAAGTACCAGACCTTGGGGCTGACTTGGACGGGTTTTAGTTCGAGGGTGTCCGCCCCAGCCCACGCCATCCGCAGCGTGAACAGCAATAGGGTAGTCAGAATCAAGTGCGAAAATGGCCGAATGCCATGAAACGTGCGGGGTTGGTGCATTATTCCCTCCTCTGGTCACCAGCGGGTTTCCCGGCAGCGCTGGTTAATTATTAGAAATGCCTTATATTTAAAGCATACCTGAAGGATTTTCCCCCATGGGGCTTTGGCAAAAACTTTCCCACGTGCTTCTGCCGGAACCGCCCGTTGAAGCATCGCTGGCCCAGGCGATTGATCACGCGGTGGGTGCGGTCGATCCCAACTTGCGCATGTTGAGCGGACTGGAGCACCGCTTGGCACCCGCCATCCAGACCGCCATGGCCTATTGCGCCGAGTTGGTGGCCCAGTTGCCGCCGCCGCTTCATGTGAGCCATCCGGCATTCGCCTCCGACCCCCTGGTTCACGCACTCTTCGCGTCCGCCGACGACATCGACGTGATGCTGGGCCGGAGTACTGCCATTCGCGATTTTCTCGAAGACGGCATGAACGCCTTCACCGAGGAGTGCTACGCCTTGCTCGGCATGCGGCGTCGGGAGAAGACGATGATCGGCCTTGCCCAACAAGGCGACGTGATTCGTGGGGACGTGCCGCTGCGCTACCTCTATTTCACCGACCACACCTTGCAGCAACTGGCGCTGACCGAGGATGAAACCCGGCGGCGTTTGCAGATCACCGCCTTTGACAGCCTGCTCCAGCAGTACGCGCAGGTGGTGGCGGAGCAACGTCGAGTGCGGGACGAGCAACGGATTGCCTGGGATACGGAGCGGGCTTCAGGGAGTGGCCAAATGACGCCGGACGAAAAGGCTTGGCGTCTTTCGACTCTGGAAGCCAAGTATCACGAGAGCACCGAGCGCCTGGCTCCTGAGCGAATTCTGGATGGTTTGGTGGAGTGGCTTGAGACGCCTCAGCAGCGGCTCTATCTGGAGCCGAGCTCGGTGACGGTGGACAACATGGGCATGTTCGTCGAGCCCAGCGAAGACCGCACCGACGCGCATACCTTGTTCTGTCCGCAACTGGTGGGCCGCGACCGACGCAAATGGACGGTCATCCTGGTGCGCATTGCACGTCAGGAGGCATGGGACGCGGTGGAAGAGCAAGCGCGCCAGGAACAGCTGATGCGCTCGCTTTGGATTTGAGAGGACGCTGTTGCTAGACAGCTAGCTTTGGCCGGATCCTGTAACCCGCCGTCTCCCCTTGTCAGGGGGGAGGCATATAGCGACGCCCTGTGCAAAAGCTCTCCTCCCCTGACAAGGGGAGGCCGGGAGGGGTTTCGTTTCCAGGCAGGGCCCTATTACGCGCTACAACTTTATCTCGGACAGTAGTGCGACCAAGTTATATGCGGCTCCCCATGGATTCCCTCTTTCGAGGGAATGACGGGCTGGTGCCAGTTTGAAGTGTCCTCGCGTCGGAATGACGGTAGTTTCGGCGCCGGTGGGGTTGTCACCGCTTGAAAAACGCCGCCATCACTTGGCGCGCTTCCTCTGACTTCAGTCGCTCGCAGAACACCTTGCCTTCGCGGCGGATGGCGTCTTCGATGCTTGGCCTGTCGTGGCGTAGCAGCTTGGTGGCTTCCAACATGGCTTGGCGCGGTTTGGCGGCGATTTTCTTTGCCGCGTTCCAGGCCGTGGTGTCCAGTTCTTCGTCGGGCACGATGCGCGTCACGATGCCATCGGCCAGAGCCTGCTGCGCATCCACGGTTTCGCCCAGGAGCAGATAGGCGCCAGCACGGGCGCGGCCCATGCGCTGGGGCATGAGGATGCTGCTGGCGTTTTCAGGCACTACGCCCAGATCAACGAAGGGCACTTTGAATTTCGCGGTGGGCGAGGCGAAGACCAGATCGCAATGGAGCAGTAGCGTGGTGCCT
>DASUJA010000132.1:0-15045 GCA_036279515.1 Rhodocyclaceae bacterium
CTTCACGCTGCGGAACAATCTTTTCGTCGCGCCCATGGCTGGGGTGACGGATCGTCCTTTCCGTCAACTGTGCAAGAAGCTGGGCGCGGGTCTCGCCGTTTCCGAAATGGTGACCTCCAATTCCCTGCTCTACGGCAGCGCAAAGACGCGCCGTCGTGCCAACCACGAAGGCGAGGTGGAACCGATCTCCGTGCAGATCGCCGGCGCCGATCCGAAGATGATGGCCGAAGCGGCCAAGTACAACGCCGACAACGGCGCCCAGATCATCGACATCAACATGGGTTGCCCGGCCAAGAAGGTGTGCAACGTCATGGCCGGCTCCGCCCTGATGCAGGACGAGGCCCTCGTCGCGCGCATCCTGGAAGCCGTGGTGGGCGCCGTGCCCAACACGCCGGTGACGCTCAAGTTCCGCACCGGATGGAACCGGGAAAACAAGAACGCCCCCACCATCGCCCGCATCGCGGAAGAAAGCGGCATTCGCGCCGTGGCCATCCACGGCCGCACCCGGGCCGACCAATATCGCGGCGATGCCGAGTACGAGACCATCGCCCTGGTCAAATCCCTGATCAAGATTCCGGTGATCGCCAACGGCGACATCACCACGCCCCAAAAAGCCAAGCACGTGCTGGACGTGACCGGCGCCGACGGCGTCATGATCGGTCGCGCCGCCCAAGGCCGGCCCTGGCTGTTCCGAGAGATCGAACACTATTTGAAGACTGGCGAACTGCTGCCGCCGCCCCGCGTGGATGAAATCCATCAAATCCTGCGCGGGCACCTGAGCGATCTTTATGCGTTCTACGGAGAAGACTCCGGCGTGAAGATCGCGCGCAAGCACATCAGCTGGTACACCAAAGGCTTGGTGGGCTCTGCCCACTTCCGCCATGCCATGAACCAACTTGAGAACGTGGAAGCCCAACTGGCCGCCACGGACGAGTTCTTCGCCAGCCAGGGCGCCAAAAGCGCCCACCTGATTTACGACAATACCGAGGAATCGCTCGCAGCCTGAGCGACATAACAATATGAGTACAGATATTTCCGATTCCGTTCGGCGGGCCCTCAATCGCTATTTCCGCGATCTGGATGGCCAGCAGCCACACGCCATTTATGACATGGTGATTCGCGCCGTGGAAAAACCCATGCTCGAAGTCATCATGAAGCAAGCCAACGGCAATCAAAGCGCCGCTGCCGAAATTCTCGGCATCAATCGCAATACCTTGCGTCGCAAGCTCACCGATTACGAACTCCTTTAAGTCCAGCCGCCATGAAAGTCACCCAAGCTCTCCTCAGCGTTTCCGATAAGCAAGGCATCCTCGAATTTGCCCAGGCCCTCCATGGCCTGAACGTGAAGCTCCTGTCCACCGGCGGCACCGCCAAGCTGCTGCGCGACGCCGGCCTGCCGGTCACCGACGTGTCCGACTACACGGGCTTCCCCGAGATGCTGGACGGTCGCGTCAAGACCCTGCACCCCAAGGTGCACGGCGGCATCCTCGGCCGGCGCGATCTGGCCGAGCACAAGGCAACCATGGACGAGCACGGCATTCCCTGCATCGACCTGGTGGTGGTGAATCTGTACCCCTTCCGTGAGACCGTGGCCAAACCCGGCTGCACGCTCGACGATGCCATCGAGAACATCGACATCGGCGGTCCCACCATGGTCCGTGCCGCTGCCAAGAACCACGGCAATGAGCAGGGCGGCGTCGGCATCGTCACCGATCCCGAAGACTACGAACTGATCATCGAAGAGCTGGAAAGCAACAAGGGCGTACTCACCTACAAGACCCGTTTCGAGCTGGCGAAGAAGGCCTTCGTGCACACCGCCCGCTACGACTCCGCCATCGCCAACTGGCTCACCAGCCTGGACGAGAGCAACAAGCCCACCGCTTACCCCGACCAGCTGCAACTGGCCTTCGACAAGGTGCAGACCCTGCGCTACGGCGAGAACCCCCACCAGAGCGCCGCCTTCTACAAGGAAACCGCGCCCGTGGCCGGCTCCATCGCCAGCTACCACCAGCTGCAAGGCAAGGAGCTGTCCTACAACAACATCGCCGACTCGGATGCGGCCTGGGAATGCGTCAAGGCGTTCGACACCACGGCCTGTGTAATCGTCAAGCACGCCAACCCCTGCGGCGTGGCCATGGCGCCCACCGCCACCGAGGCTTACCGCAAGGCTTTCAGCACCGATCCCACTTCCGCTTTCGGCGGCATCATCGCCTTCAACTGCGCCATCGATAAGGCCGCCGCTGAAGCCATCGCCGGCCAGTTCGCCGAAGTGATCATCGCTCCCGAAATCACTGAAGAAGCCCGTGCTGTCTTCGCCGCCAAGCAGAACCTGCGCGTGCTGATCGTGCCCCTCGGCCGCGTTGCCGGCGCCGTCGACTACAAGCGTGTGGGCGGCGGCCTGCTGGTGCAGAGCGCCGACGATGCCCGTATCGCTGTGGCCGATTTGAAGGTGATCTCCCAGCGCGCGCCGACCGAACAGGAAATGCATGACCTGCTGTTTGCTTGGCGCGTGGCCAAGTACGTGAAGTCCAATGCAATCGTCTACTGCAAGGACAACATGACTGTCGGCGTCGGCGCCGGCCAGATGAGCCGCGTGGACTCTGCCCGCATCGCTGCCATCAAGGCCGAGAACGCCAACCTGTCAATCAAAGGCACAGTGGTGGCTTCCGACGCCTTCTTCCCGTTCCGTGACACCTTGGATGTGCTGGCCGATGCGGGTGCCACTGCTGTGATCCAACCCGGCGGCTCCATCCGCGACGAAGAAGTGATCGCTGCGGCCAACGAGCGTGGCGTGGCCATGGTCTTCACCGGCTTCCGGCACTTCCGGCACTGATTCATGGCGGAACATCCCGCTCCGCTGGCTGAATTGCCCATCCTGTCCCTACGGGGCATGAAGGTGCTGTTGTCGTCCGATCTTGCTGCCCTCTACGAAGTGGAAACCAAGGTGCTCATGCAAGCGGTAAAACGCAATATTCAGCGTTTTCCAGCGGACTTCATGTTTCAACTGGACGATGTGGAATGGGAAAACTTGAGGTCACAATTTGTGACCTCAAACCGTGGCGGCGCCCGGTATGCGCCCTATGCCTTTACCGAACAGGGTGTCGCCATGCTTTCCAGCGTGCTGCGTAGCGAGCGGGCCATCAAGGTCATCATAGAAATCATGCGGGCCTTTGTGCGCCTGCGCCGGATGCTGTCGGAAAACACGGAACTGGCCAACCGACTGGCAACCCTTGAACGCCGCTACGATCACCAGTTCAAAACAGTCTTCGATGCCATTCGTCAATTGATGGCATCCAACGAAAGCGGCAAGCGTCCCATCGGGTTCACTGCCGACGTACTCTCGAAGGAAAAGAAATGAAACTCCTCGTCATCGGTTCCGGCGGACGCGAGCATGCCCTGGCCTGGCGTCTGGCCCAGTCACCCAAGGTGCAGAAGATTTTCGTCGCGCCCGGCAACGCCGGTACGGCCCGGGAAGACGGCATCGAGAACGTGAACATCACCGCCATTCCTGAGCTGGTGGCCTTCGCCAAGGCAGAAGGCATCCACGCCACCGTGGTCGGTCCCGAGGCCCCTCTGGCCGCTGGCGTGGTGGACGCTTTCCGCGCTGCCGATCTGCGCATCTTCGGCCCTTGCCAAGCGGCTGCCCAGCTGGAAAGCTCCAAGGACTTCGCCAAGCAATTCATGACTCGGCACAACATCCCCACGGCTAAGTTCCAGACCTTCACCGACGCCAAGTTGGCCCACGCCTACATCGACGCTGAAGGAGCGCCCATCGTCATCAAGGCTGACGGCCTCGCCGCCGGCAAGGGCGTGGTCGTGGCCATGAGCGCCGACGAAGCCCACGCCGCCATCGACGACATGCTCTCCGGCAACAAGCTCGGCGATGCGGGCGCCCGCGTGGTGATCGAAGAATTCCTCGAAGGCGAAGAAGCCAGCTTCATCGTCATGGCCGACGGCAAGCACGCCCTGGCCATGGCCACCAGCCAGGACCACAAGCGTCTGCTCGACGGCGACCAGGGCCCCAACACCGGCGGCATGGGCGCCTACTCCCCGGCCCCCGTGGTCACGCCCCAGATCCACGCCAAGGTGATGCGCGAAGTGATCATGCCCACCATCCGTGGCATGGAAGCGGACGGCATCGTCTACACCGGCTTCCTCTACGCCGGCCTGATGATCAAGCCCGACGGCTCCCTCAAGACCCTGGAGTTCAACTGCCGCTTCGGCGACCCGGAAACCCAGCCCATCATGATGCGACTGAAGAGCGACTTCACCGACCTGATCGACGCCGGCATCGACGGCCGCCTGGATCAAGTGGAAGCCGAGTGGGATCGCCGCGTGGCCCTGGGCGTAGTGCTTGCCGCAGGCGGCTACCCGGACAATCCCAAGAAGGGCGACGTGATCCACGGTCTGCCGAATGCCGCAGATGCGCGTGCGGCGGAAGACGCCCACGTGTTCCATGCCGGCACCACCGAGAAGGACGGCGAAGTCGTCACCAACGGCGGTCGCGTGCTCTGCGCCACGGCCCTGGGCGACACGGTGAAGCTGGCCCAGAACCGGGCCTATGAAGTGGCCGACCAGATCAGCTTCAACGGCGTGCAATACCGCCGCGACATCGGCTACCGGGCCATCCGGCGCTAGTCGTCAGCCATCGACACGGACGGGCAGGACTGAAGCGAACAAGCCAAAACAGTCATGAGCGCCATCCCTGACGCCTCCGACCCCAGTAACGCCGCCGGCCACAAAGTCAGCCGGTGGCGTTATCACTCCTCACGACTCATCACCCGCCTCGTCTTTTTTGGCGTTGTCCTGATTGCCGGCGGCAGCCTCGCCCGCTTGGTGGTGGTACAGCCCATCCTCCGCAACAGCATCCAGGAACTCTTGGCCGCCCAGCAGTTCTCGGCGGCCTCCTACGTAGCCCAGGAAATCGACGGCAAGATCCGCGAGCGTCAGGCGCGGCTCCAACGGATGGCCCGTTCGGTTCCCATGGATACGCAAAGCATGGGGCCGTGGCTGGAGGACAGGCAAAACTTCTCTCCCTTGTTTTCGCAGGGGCTGATGGTTTTGGACAGCGACGGCCGGGTCGTGGCAACGACCGGGCATTCGCGCAAGGACGCCACCAAGGGCTACGGCAAACGGGATTGGTTCCTTGCCGTGAAGAACAGCGGACTGCCCGCCATCGGCGCGCCTTCTCTGGAGTCGGGGGTCCCGGTCCTGATCATGGCAGCGCCAGTGCATGCTCAAGACGGCCATTTGCGCGGCGTGCTGGTAGGAACCACCGCCCTATCCGCACCGGGCTTTCTCGACGTTCTGCAACAGAACAAGATCGGCGAACACGGCGGCTTCCTGCTCGTCTCCCCCCGTGACCAGATGTTCGTTACCGGCACCAACATGGCCAAAACCTTGGAGCACACGCCGCCGCCCGGCGTCAATCTGCTCCACGACCAGGCCATGGCAGGTTATCGCGGCACCGGCATCACCCGAAATGCTCAGGGTGAGGAAGAACTCTCCGCCATGGTCAGTGTTCCAACAGCCGATTGGTTTCTGGTGGCCCGAGTCCCGACCAGCGAAGCCTTCCAGATCGTCACGCGCCTCCGCCACTTGCTGATCATCGTTGGCCTAGCCACCATGGTCATCATCGGTCTGCTGGTGTACTTCGCCATGCGCTATCTGCTTCGTCCGCTTTCCCTGGCCTCCCAGCAGGTGCGGGACATGGCGGAAGGCCGCCAGCCCCTCCGCCCTCTCGTCGTTGTTCGCCCTGACGAAGTAGGCGACCTGACCGCCGGCTTCAACTACCTGCTGGCGAAGCTTCAAGAACGGGAAGCGTCCCTGGCTCGTCTCGCCCACCAGGATCCGCTGACCGGCCTTCCCAACCGCGCTGCATTCCTGGAGCGGCTGGAGCAGACCATGGCCCTAGCACGCAGACAGCAATCGCGGGCGGCGTTGCTGTTCATCGACCTGGACCGTTTCAAGCCGGTGAATGACGCCCACGGCCACGAAGCCGGCGATCAGGTGCTACAGGAAGTGGCTTTGCGCTTACGCAGCTCCGTGCGCCAGACCGACCTAGTGGGCCGCCTAGGCGGCGACGAATTCCTGGTGCTACTGAGCGATGTGGATAGTTCCGAGAGCGTCACCCGCATCGCTCAAAAGTGCATCGATGCCATGGCAACGCCGTTCCACCTGGGCGAGCTGACGTTCAGCATCGGCGCCAGCGTGGGCATCGCCATCTTTCCCGATCACGGCCGCAGCGGTGCGGAACTCATCGCCCGCGCCGATGCGGCCATGTACGACGCCAAAAACAAGGGCCGCAACACCTATCGCATTGCCGGCCCCAACAACATTCACTAGAACGCCCCAACATCCATGGACACCCAAATCCTCAAGCAGTACTTCACCGGCTTGCAGTCTCGCATCGTCGGCGCCCTTGAGAACGTCGACGGCAAGCCATTCCGCACCGACACCTGGGAGCGCCCCGAAGGCGGCGGAGGTATCTCTCGTCTGATCGAAGAAGGCGATTTCTTCGAGCGCGGCGGGGTCAATTTCTCCCACGTCACCGGCGACAAACTGCCCCCTTCCGCCACCGCTCACCGCCCCGAACTGGCGGGCCGCAGCTGGGAAGCCATGGGCGTGTCCTTGGTGCTTCATCCGCGCAATCCCTACTGCCCCACGTCCCACGCCAACGTGCGCTGCTTCATCGCCACCAAGCCCAGCGCGGAGCCCGTTTGGTGGTTCGGCGGCGGCATGGACCTGACGCCCTATTACGGCTTTGAGGAAGATGCCCAGCACTTCCATCGCACCTGCCGCGACGCCTTGGCGCCCTTCGGCGACCACGTGTATCCCAAGTACAAGAAGTGGTGCGACGAGTACTTCTTCCTCAAGCATCGCAACGAACCTCGCGGTATCGGCGGCGTGTTCTTCGACGATCTGAACGAAGGCGGTGTCGGCGGCGCTACCGCGTTCGAGCGTTGCTTCGGGCTCACGCAGGCGGTGGGCGACAACTTTGTGAATGCGTATCTACCCATTCTCGAACGTCGCCGTGGCATGGCCTACGGTGAGCGGGAACGGGACTTCCAGGCCTATCGGCGTGGGCGGTATGTGGAGTTCAATCTGGTGTGGGATCGGGGTACGTTGTTCGGATTGCAATCGGGCGGGCGTACCGAGTCGATCCTCATGTCGCTGCCGCCGATTGTGAAGTGGCGGTATGACTGGCATCCGGAGGCGGGGTCGGAGGAAGCAAAGCTTTACTCGGACTTCCTCAAGCCTCGCGATTGGATTCCGACCGTAGCTTGAGTTCTCTTCGACAGTTGGCCGCATAGCGTACTCGGCGCCGGGTGTTCGCCCCGGCGGGCGACCTACTTTCTTGCTTCTGCAAGAAAGTAGGCAAAGAAGCAGCCCCAGCTTCGCCGGCCCTACGGGCTTCCCTCGCTGCGAAAGCCTCGACGGGCCGGGATCGCAAACTCGCGGCTGCGCCGCTCAGACACGCGCCCCCGGACTGCCCCCGTCGAGACTTCCTCACTCGGCGGCTCTGATGGGATTTGAAAAGCTCGCATTGCGACACCCGAGAATCTCCCTTACTTCTCGCCGTGCATCGCATGTGTCGCCGTAGTCCCGCAGGTCGCGATGCGCCTTTAAATCCCCTTCCGCCGAGCCGCTGATGTGATGCGGGAAATGGGGAAGTCCGGGACCGCGTGTCTGAGCGGCGCAGCCGCGAGTTTGCGGGACCGGCCATTTCTCGCTTCGCAGCGCCGGGTAGCCCGCAGGGCCGAGGTGGCGGGGCACGTTTCTTTGGTGACTTTCTTGTCGTGCAACAAGAAAGTTACCCGCCCGCCGGGGCGGGTCCCGGCTGCGTTGTTATGGCAACACCGCTGAAATGCCAGAACCCAATTTCGGCGACCGCACCGTTACGTACTCATGCACATGCGCGTTTTCATCCCCACCAACGCTGCCCGAAAACCCGGACCCAATCTGCCTTTCCAGCCGATGGCAACAGCGATGAACACCCGTGTATACGAGGGACGCCGCGAGAAAAAAACTAGGCGCAGGAGGTCAGCGCCGCAGCCCGGTAATGACGATTAGCCTCTTCCGGCTTCTCCAGATAATCCAGCAGCCGCGCCAACTCCACATGCGCCTCGCGGCTAGGTGTGACAGCGAGAGAAGCTTCCAGATAACTCTGGGCCTTGCCCCAAAGATCGCGCTGACGGCACAAGCGGCCCAGGGCCAGGAGCAGACGGGCATCGCGCGGATGCTGAGCCAGCCAGCGTTCCGCGTGGGAGAGACGCCCCAACACGTCGCCGCCTTCGGCTTGGCCGTAGATGTTCAGCAATTCGCTATCCCACTGCTCGTCCAACGCTTCCTCGATGACCCGCGCAGCTTCGCCGGTGGCGCCGGCGACCAGCAGGGCCTTGGCGGAGGCGCCAGCCACTGCCGGGTCCTGACGGTCGGCTTCGTCCATGTCGCGCAGGTAACGGGCCAAAGCGGCGCCATCGTCGCCCAGGTTGCTCATGTCGCGCAGGATTTCGCGATGGACGCGTCGACGCAGCACGGCGGCCTGATCGGCGGTCATGGCCCGGTGTTTTTCCAGTTGGCGCAGGATGCGCAGAGCAGCGTGCCAATTGCCCAAGCCCTGCTGCGTGCGCAGAGACAGACGCAGCGCGGCGATGTGGCGGCCGCTTTCGCGGGTGAGCTGGTCGAGAGCGACGCGGGCCTTGTCGAAGTCGCGGCCTTCAACGGCCATCACGGCTTCCACCATGAGGCGGGCGTTGTGAACTTCGTCGTCCTGCACCAGAGCGCGGTCGGACCAGAGGGCTTGGCGCTCTTCGTCGCGCATCAGTTGTGCGGAACGCGCTGCCAACAGAGCCGCAAGGCCGGGGGCGTGGCCCGCTTCCCAGGCGGCTTCGGCCCGCTTCAGAGATTGGCTGTAGCGGCCTTCAAACAGCAGACGCATGGCATCGCGCAGGGCGGACTCGGCCTTGAGTTGGGCCTGACGAGCACGGAAAGCGGCCACTTTGCCCGGCATGGCGGCCATGGCGGCGGCGCCCCGCAGCACCAGATGCAGCACGGCGAAGGCGGCAACGGCCAGGACAATCAGCAGATTAAGAGAGAGTTCCACTCGCCACGGGGGCAGTACCAGCAGGGCATAGCCTTCGTTGTAGCGGGCGGCAAGCGCCAGGCCGACGGCCATGGCGGCCAGGGTGAGCAACCAGAGCAGCGCGCGCATTACCGCTTTTCCTTCGCAGTCTTGTAGTTGCGGACCGCGTTCAAGGTTTCATCGAGACTCGGCAGGTCGCGGGCGATGTCCAGGGCGGCCAAGGACTTCACGTTGGCGCTGGCGATTTGCACCGGCTTGGAACGATTGTCGAAGTAGCGATCCAGCCATTCGCCTGATTGACGCATGTCTTCGCGGAAGCTGCGACCATCGCGGGAAAGCAAAGCGAGGCGAGCATTCACCAGACGCAGCTTCAGGTTCTCGCGCAGGAAGAAAGCCTGATTGGGAGAGATCAGCGCCGGGTCGGTGCGATCCACCCGTTCGATACGGATCAGCTGGCGAGCCTCTTGCCAGACGTCGTCGAAGAAAGCGCGCCAAGCGGGCACGTCGGATTTTTTGGCGGCAGGAGCTGCCGCAGCTACCGGGCGTTGCTCGAAGGCCAGGGGCAGGCTGTCGGCACTCGCCACCAGACTTTCCAGTTTGAGGGCGATACCCGAAATATCCGCATTGGGCAGGGACTTCAAACGATCCATGTCGCGGGTAATCAGCTTGCGCAGGGGCAGTAGCTGGGGCTGGTTGGCGCGGGCGAGACGGGCGTCGGCGCTTTGCAGGGCGATCAGGGCCGCTTCCACGTTGCCGGCCAGTTGCAGTTGCTGCGCGGCGATGGCGAGGGACTGCTCGATCTCAGCCAGCAGGCGCTCGTCGCGGCTACGGGAGAGTTCCTGGTACATGGATTCCAGGGCCACTTGCTGGCTCTGGGTTTCCGCCAGCCGCGCTTCCAGGGCGCCGACCTTGCCTTGCAGGCTTTGCAGGGTCTCTTGCCCTTGCTTGGCCAAAGTACGGCTTTCCTGGGCAATGGAGTCGCCGGCGGCGAGGCGCTTGGCGAGTTCTTCTTCCAGCGCGGAGATGCGGGAGTGTGTGTCCCACCACTGGGCGCCGACCACGGCCAAGGCGATCAACCCGACTCGAACGGCGGGCTTGCGAAGGGCTTCCTTCACCCGGCTGGGGCGATGGCTTTTGACGGGGGCGGCGGAGGTCAGGGCGGGAGTTTCGGGTGGCGTATTCATGATGCGAAGTGTCTCATAAGACCATTTACCAGGCCCTCGTCGCCGGGGCCGGTGAGTTCAAGATGTTTCATGCCGAGGGCACGGGCCTGCTCGGCAATGCGGGCGTGGGGCACGAACAGGGGCGTGGCGCGCAGGTAGGCGCGGCCCAACTGATCGAGCATGTCGTACAGGTTGCGCAGGCCCTCGCTGCTGGTGAGCGTCACCGCATCCAGATGGCCTTCGTTCCAGAGCTTCATTAGCGACGTAGGCGGCGTGTCGGGCTTGCCGCGCCGGTAGCTGGTCACGTAATCGACGGTGGCGCCGCGCTCGATGAGCGTGTCGCCGAGCAGTTCACGCCCGCCGTCGCCACGGAAGATGACGACCTTCCAGCCCGCCACGTTTTGCAGCTCAGGCATGGCGATCAGCGCTTCGGAATCAAAACGGTCCGCAGGGGCGATCACCTGGGTGACGCCATGCCGAGCCAGAGCCGCTTCGCTGCTTTTGCCCACTGTGGCTGCTTTGAGATGCGCAGGCCAGAGGCGGCGGGCAAGGATGGGCGTCAGGGCCTGATCCACCGCGTTGGGGCTGACGAATACGGCCAGGTCGTAGTCGTCCAGGCGAATGGCCGCGTCGAGCAGGGGCTGAAGATCGTCCAGAGGTTTGATGCTCAACACGGGGAACAACACCGGGCTCGCGCCCAGCTCCACCAGGGCCTGGGCCAGATGCGTGGCCTGCCCCGCAGGCCGGGTGACGACGATGTGGCGACCGGCGAGGGGCTGTTCGCTCATCGCAGCTCTTTAACCTGTTTCAGTGCAGAGGGTGGTTGCCTTTGCTTCCATCACTTCGCCAAGCAGGCGAGGATGTCGTCGGCGCCTTGGGCGCGCAGTTCGTTCGCCAGTTGCAGGCCCAGGGCCTCGGGATCGGCAGCATCGCCGACCAATTCGGTGCGGGCGAAGCGGGCGCCGTCGGGGCTGGCAACGAAACCACGCAGCCAGAGCTGGTCGCAACCGGCGTCGTGGGGCACGGCGTAGGCGCCCAGGGGCACGTCGCAGCTACCGGCCAGGGCGCGGGACACGGCCCGTTCGGCACGGACGCAAGCCGCAGTGACGGCGTCGTTGAGGGGGGCAACCCATTGGGCTACGTCGGTGCGGGAGGCCAGGGCTTCGATGCCCAAAGCGCCTTGACCGGCGGCGGGCAGGGAATCTTCGGCAGGAATCACGGCACGGATGCGAGCGCCCAAGCCCAGGCGCTTAAGACCAGCGGCGGCGAGAATGATCGCGTCGTACTCGCCGCTGTCGAGCTTACGCAGGCGGGTATCGAGATTGCCGCGCAGGGGGCTCACGGCGAGATAGGGGTAGCGCGCATGAATCTGGGCTTCGCGACGCAGGCTGGAAGTGCCCACCACGGCGCCGGGGGGCAGATCGTCCAGGCTTTCGTATTTGGTGGAGATGAAGGCGTCTTGCGGCACTTCGCGGGGGCCGATGGCCACCAGGGCGAACTCGGGTTCCAGCACCATGGGCACATCCTTCATGGAGTGCACGGCGATGTGGGCGGCGCCGTCGAGCAGGGCCGTTTCCAGCTCCTTGACGAAGAGACCCTTGCCGCCGACCTTGGCCAGGGGCCGGTCGAGGATCTGGTCGCCGCGGGTGGTCATGCCCATCAGTTCCACGCTGCACTTGGGGTACAAGCCTTCCAGCAGGCTCTTCACATGCTCGGCCTGCCACAGGGCAAGACGGGATTCACGGGTGGCGATGACGATGCGATCGGGAGGATTCACGGCGGGCAACCTGGAGAAAGAGATTTGACGGGCTTTTCCATGAGGCGAAAAAGCCCGTCAATTCTAGCATTCGCCCATGGCGACGGCTCAGTGGCCGGAGCTGGAGAGCAGGCTGGCGATGCGGGTGAACATCTTGCCGAAGTCGCCTTCCGAAATCTGGGACAGGGGATCGTTGTTGACCTCGAAGGCCGCCGTGCTGGCGGCCCAGTCCTCGGGTTTCAGGCAACGCCGAGCGGCGGGCAGCACGTAACGTTCTTCCTTGCCCATGTGGTTCCAGATGGCATTGGCGAGACAGTTGAGCACCGCAGAGAAGGCTTCCAGATTGGCCTTCTTGTTGTCTTCCTCGGCCTCGTAGCGATCCAGGGATTGCTCCAGGGCCGCCACCAGTTCCCGCTCACGCTTGTGCTCGGCTTCCAGTTCGTCGAGCACGTCGTCAATGCCGGCGCCCCGCGCCCGCAGGGGCTTGAACAGGTATTCCTCCTCCTTGGGATGATGCAGCCGTTCGGGGAAGGCATGGAGGTAGTACATCATGCGGCGAATCAGCGCCACGTCGAAGAACACGCCGGCGTCCCGCGCTTCGCGGGTGATGCCGAGCAAGCCGTGGATAACCACGGCGAGGGAGCGGTGCTCGTCTTCCATGATGGCGATGGCCTTGCTGCAATCCGCGTGGGGATCGTTGCTTTCCACCGTAGAGATCAGTACCGGGATGCGGGTATGGCGCAGCACCTTTTCCGTCTGGGAAACATGGAACAGGCCGCGGAAGCCGCGATAGCCGTGGGAGGCCATGAAGATCAGGTCGCAGCCAGCGCTTTCGGCCACGGCGACGATCACTTCGTAGGGACGGTCGCTCATGCGCGAACAGGTGTCGTACACAACCCCCTGCGCATTGGCAGCTGCGCCCGCCTTCGCCAACACAGCCGGGCCGTCGCCTTGGGCATTTTCAGCAAACCATTGGGGCGACAGGGCAATCTGCAAAGCGCCTTCTTCCGTGGCGGCGTAATCCGGCGCCACATGGAGGAAGGTGATGCGAGCATCCATTGCCCCAGCAAAGGCAACAGCCTTGCTCACGGTGGCGCTGGATAGCTCAGTCTGATCAACAGGCACGAGCAGATGGCGATACATGGTGATTCTCCTGGACGTCGAAAATTTTGTCGCGAATTTCTGTTGCGTGGATGCTAAAGATGTCTGCGCGGCCAATCTTGATCCAAGGCAAGAACCTGCGATGCCGCAGCCCATCTGGGATAGCGAGGAAATGAATTCTCGGATTCAACTGGCCAAGTCAAGAAATCCCGAATGCGGTAAAGCATGTATTTCCGCTCCGGTATTGCGACGCATGCAATCACCGTAAGCAGAGGGATACCTGCCCGCCGACATCAGGCCTTGAATAGGCTCTTCACCAGCGGCCACTGACGGCGGCTCACAGGAATCTTTTCTTCCAAGCCGCGCAGGGACAACAACCAGCGGCCTTCGCTCTCGGCCTCGCCCCCTTCTCTTTCGTAGCCGATCAGGGCCGAACGCGCCACCAAACAATTGCGATGGGCGCGGACGAAACGTTCGCCGAACTCGGTTTCCAGTTGGGTCAGGGACTCTTCCAGCAGATGCTCGCCGGACAGGGTGCGTACCGTCACGTACTTCAACTCGGCACGCAGATAGATCACGTCAGTGATAGGGATCAACACCACCCGGCCTCGTTCTAGGCAGCGCAGGGCATTGCGGCCCTGGGGCGCAAGCTGATCGAGCGCCGCGCGGGCCGAAGAAACCGATCGCTCCGGATTGGCCCGCACCCGGGCCAGCGCCGTGCGCAAGCGCTCGGCTTTCACCGGCTTCAGCAGGTAATCGGTGGCTGCCAAGTCGAAGGCTTTGACCGCGTACTGGTCATAGGCGGTCACGAAGATCACCGCCGGCGCCTGGGGCTGCTGCATCAGATGCAGCGCCAGTTGCAGGCCATCCACGCGAGGCATGCGGATGTCCACCAGGGCCACGTCGGCCTCGCCTTCCGCCAGCCATTCGAGCGCCTGTTGCCCGTCCTTCGCCTCGGCCACTACAGTAGTGGGCAGATCGACGGCAATGTCTTCGAGCAACTGGACGAGGCGACGGCGAGCCGGCGCTTCGTCATCGACGATAAGCACGCGCAGGCTCATACCGATCTCCGTAACGGCAAAACGATACGCACGAAATAGCGACCGTCCTTGATCTCACTATCCAGGGTCGCGGCTTGCCCGAAGAAGAGGTCCAGACGCTCGCGAATATTGCCCAGGGCCATGCGGTTGCCTTGAGCATGGACGTGGCCGGACTCGAAGGGATTGGAGAGTTCCACCGCCAGCATGCCGCCTGCGCTCACCAAGCGCAGGTTAATGGGCGCCGGCTCGGCCATGGGCTCGATGCCGTGATAGACGGCGTTCTCCAGCAAGGGCTGAAGCATCAACGGGGGCATCAGCGCATCGGGCGGGCAGCGGTCAATGTCCCAGGTCATCTGCAAGCGCTCGCCCAGGCGCAGCCGTTCCAGGGCCAGGTATTTGCGGCAGAGGGAAAGCTCCTCCGACAAAGGCACCAGTTCCCGCGGGTCTTGCAGCAAGGCGCGGAACAGTTCAGCCAACTCTTCCAGAGCCGTCTCCGCTTGGCGCGGATCGCTGCGGATGGTGCCCACCACCGCGTTGAGGCTGTTGAACAAAAAGTGGGGACGAATGCGGGCGGTAAGCGCCATGAGCCGCGCCTCGGTCATGGCCGGTGCGCGCATATAGCGACTGCGGGCAGCCCAGAGCAGTACCAGCAATCCGGTGGGCAGACTACCCGCCAACACGGGCACCAGGGGCTGGTGGAACAGGGTGGCGCCCGCCACGACCACCGCTTCGATCAAGACGAAAACCCGCGCCAGACGTAGCCAAAAAGGCCACGACGGGGCATCGGTGGAGGCAGGCAGGGCAGGGAATTGCCGTATACTTTCGCGCTCTTTGGCCATTGGGCCGATCTCTTTGATTTGACGGCGATTCGATTATGACAGAACAACAGGGCGCCCCCGC
>DASUJA010000133.1:0-34392 GCA_036279515.1 Rhodocyclaceae bacterium
GGGCCACGGGATAGCCGAAATAGGCTGCAATCACACCGCCATGAAGGGGCACGCAATGGCCGCCGCGAGCTGCGACGATTTCCGTCATGAGGCCACGGGGCGCGGAGAAAGCTTCTACCGCATCGTCGGGGTCCGCATCGGTAGGCAGACGCAGTCGGCACACCAGGGCCGTCACGGGCAAGCGTTGCTGGCGCAAAGGAGGCGAGCTGGGCCGTCCGTCCAGGATGCTTCGGGACTCGCGCAGGGCGTTGGCCAACTCAAGGGTTGCGAGATCGGGCTCCACGCCGAGTTCCTGCGCCAGGTAGCGTCGGCATGACTCGAACGCCTGAAGGGCTTGAGAAACCTGCCCCTTTGCAGCCAGCAGTTTCATCAGGCGCCGGTAATCGTTTTCCTGCCAGGGCGCCAAAACCACTTGGCGGCGCACGTGGCGCAGGGCGTCGTCCCATCGGCCAATGGATTCGTAGTGGTCCGCCAAACGCTCGTGCAGCGCCAGGGTGCGACCAAGGGCGTCCTCGCGACGATCAGCCAGCCAGCGCTCAAAACCTGGGGCGTCGTCTACCGCGAGTCCGTCAAGCAGGGGGCCGCCGTAGAGCGCCGCTTGCCGCTCCAGAGCCTGCAAGGCGCCTGTGCTTTCGCGGGGGCAGGGAAGATCGGCAAAGAGTTCCGCATAGTCGAAGGCATCCAGCAAGGACGTGCGGAAGCTGAGGGTGTTGCGAGTAATGGTGAGCAGCCGGTCGGCATCCGCCCCCAAGAGGCGGCGCAGATCGAACAGGGCGTAACGCAGATTGCTGCGCGCCTGCTCGGCGCCTGAAGAGGGCCAGAGCAAATGGGCCAGGGATTCCCGCCGATGGGAGGCTTCATCGCTGATGGCCAGGTAGGCCAGCAGACCTCGGACCTTGTCGTAGCGAAAGCTGGCGATCCGCTGCGCGCCGCGCAGAAAACAGAGTTCTCCGAATAGTTTGAGTTGCAGCTTGCTCATGACTTCATGGGCCCGGCACGGAAGAATCGAAGCTTCCGTGCGAAGGGGAATAGCAAAGCGTCAGGACGCATCCTCGAAATAGACGTCCACCATGCCGCGCATAACGCCGGACAGCTCATCTTCTTCCTTGCTGCTGATGTCCGCATACAGGACTGACGCCAGGGGCTTGAACACGGCCACCAGCTTGGGGTCGAAGTGGGAGCCAGAGGACTCAGCAATGATGCCGAGGGACTTTTCCACCGACATGGGTTCCTTGTAGGGGCGGCGGGAGGTGAGGGCGTCGAACACGTCGGCGATGGCAAAGATGCGCGCATTGATGGGAATGGCCTCGCCCACCAAGCCGGCGGGATAGCCGCTGCCATCGAATTTTTCATGGTGACAGCGCACCACATCCACCGCGTCCTCCAGCCAGGGAGCTTTGGCGACGATGTCCACGCCATGCTGCACGTGGGTTTTCATGATGGTGAACTCGTCCGCGTCCAACTTGCCAGGCTTGAGCAGAATTTGGTCGGTGATGCCGATCTTGCCCACGTCGTGCAGGAAAGCGCCCTTGATCAGGCCGCGGATGGCGGCGCCATCCAAGCCCGCTGCTTCGGCGAGACGGACGGCGTAGATGGCCACTCGAAAATTGTGGGCGCCCGTGTCGCTATCGCGCTTGGCGACAGCGGCGCCGAGGAGTTCCAAGGTCGTCAGGTTGGCGGCCAGCAGGTTCTTGATGAGCAGTTCCAAGCGCCACTCGCGGGCTTCGATCTGGACCACCATGTGGCCAATGGCTTCAGCCAGGGCGGCGATCTTCGGCGGCGTGTCGCTGCCGGATGTCATTTCCAGCAGGCTGTTGACCTGATCGTAGTCTCCGCCCGCAATCAGTTCAGTGAGTTTGCTGAGACGCTCGAAATGAATGTCGCCATCCGCCATCGCTACTTACCTTCCAACTTGAATGGGCGGCAATGCTAGCAGCCGAACCAGCGGGCGTCGAGCCAAAATGGGCACGGTAACGCGCTGGTTGTCCGGATTATTTTTGCCGTCATTCCGCCGGTTCTATGTCGAGAAGCAGCACGTAACGGCGCAAAAGCCATACGCAGCGCTCGAACAGAGTGGTGGCGGAAAAGGCTGCCTGCTGCACTTCGGGTGGAATGTCGCCGCCTTGAAGGCGGCGCCGGATGCCGTCCATCAATTCCGAACGGTCGTGGGTCAGAGCAAGCAGCATTTCGACGTCGTCCTTGGTGCCCTGCTGGGCCGCCTCGGACATCAACTCCAGCATCATGTGCAGGCTTTCCACCAGGCCGTCGATCAGCGTCCGCACTTCCTCGCCTTGGGACAGGCCCGCCGCCACGTTGCCGATTTCCGCCAGGGTTTCCTGCAGAGCACCCAGAAGATCGTTACGGTCCCGTAGAACGATGGTCTGTTCCAAGACCAAGCGGCTGTGGTTGCGGTCGGCGATCTCGGTCAGGAACTGAGCGCATTGTTGGAACACGTTGCGCTCCGCGGCATAGCGCACGCCAACGGTCGGCCCCGACTGGTCCGCTTCCGCGCGCAAGGGCGCCAGATAGAGAGGAAGGGTGGTGAGCAAACGCTGCTGTTCCTTCTCCACCAACAACAGGGCGCTTTCCGATTCGACCATGGCGTCGTCGCGCAGATAGTGGGGCCTGCCCAAGACTTCCTCATCGGAGGGAGGGGCCGATTTCTCAATCCAGCCGACGATCTGCCGCTGCATGACGCGCATGACCAGATCGGAGGCCACCTGCAGCACCACGTAAACCGTCGCCAGCTGGGCCGACGGCGACAAGCCGGTACCGCTCAGAGTCGGGTATATCCACTGCCTTCCGGCTAGGCCGTCGATGAGGAAAACCAGAACCAGCGCCACGACACCCAGACCGCGCAGAACGATCTGGTACAGCACCAGTTGCCGCGAACTCCCCTCCATACGGCCCGCGAGAGTCCAGGCCGACAAGGCCGACCCCAGCCCAGCCCCGACAACCACCATGGCGCCCGCCTCGAAAACCAACAGCCCCGAGGCGGCCATGGCCATGGCGATGACGGTGATGGTGGACGACGACTGAGCCACGAGCGCCACAATGGCACCGAGGCTGAAGGCGAGTATCGGATAGTTGGCCGAAACGGCCAGGTAGTCCTTGAGCCACAGGGCGTTCTTGAGAATCGCCGAACCGGATTTGATGAAGTCGATGCCCAGAAAGAGCAACCCGATCCCCAGCAGCGCACCGATGGCATGGCGATAGCGGGCGGACTGGTCGAGATGTAGATAGAAGGTGATGCCGGCGATGCCGATCAGCAATAGGATCAGCAGGTGCATGTTGATGGCGGCTACGATCACCAACATCGACGTCCCGATGTTGGCCCAACTGACGATGGGGAATGCGCGGCGCGTTTCGATGGCGCCTGCGGTTGCCAAGGCCGCCAGGACGTAGGTCACCGCGTTCACACTTTGCATGATGGCCCCGGACGCCAACCCGAAGAGGGCCAAGGAGCCTTTGCCTGAAATCGCCCGGGTGATGAACAGCCGCATGCGGCGGCTGGCCAGTTGCTTGAGATGATTGCCGATCAGCCGGATGCCGATGAAGAACAAGCCGATGCCGGCAAAGAGGTTCGCGAAAATATCCATGGCTCAATCGTATGGGGGCGCTGCCGGAAACGGCCCGGCAAAACCCCGCATATTATTGACAGTCAGGTTTCATTCTCATGACACGGCAGTAATCGGGGAGCCCGCGGACGCCATCAAAGCAGCACGATGTCGAACTGCTCCTGGTTGTAGCTGGATTCGGCGTGGAGGGAAATGGGTCTGCCGATGAAGTCGGAGAGCATGGCCAGGGACTGGGATTCTTCTTCCTGGAACAAGTCGATCACCGTGGGCGCTGCCACCACGCGGAGTTCCTTGGAGTTGAACTGACGGGCTTCCCGCAGTAGTTCGCGCAGGATTTCGTAGCACATGGTTTGGGCGGTCTTGATCTCGCCGCGACCGCTGCAAGTTGGGCAGCTTTCGCACAGCACGTGGGCCAGGGATTCGCGGGTGCGTTTGCGCGTCATTTCCACCAGCCCCAGGGCGGTGAAGCCGTTCACGGTGATGCGGGTGTGGTCTCGCTCCAGGGCGCGGTTGAGTTCCTCAAGCACGGCGCGGCGATGCTCGTTGGAATCCATGTCGATGAAGTCGGCGATGATGATGCCGCCCAGGTTGCGCAGACGCAGTTGCCGGGCGATGGTTTGCGCGGCTTCCAGGTTGGTCTTGAACACCGTGTCGTCGAAATTGCGCACGCCCACGTAGCCGCCAGTGTTCACGTCGATGGTGGTCATGGCTTCGGTCTGATCGATGATCAGATAGCCGCCGGACTTCAGGTCCACGCGACGGGCCAGGGCCTTTTCGATTTCCGCTTCGACGCCGTAGAGGTCGAACAGGGGACGCTCGCCGACGTAGTGCTCCAGCAACGGAGATACCTGGGGCATGTACTCCTGGGCGAAGGTGGAAATCTTCTGGAAGTTTTCGCGGGAGTCGATGGCGATCCGCGTGGTTTCGTTGGTGACCAGATCGCGCAGCACGCGCTGGCCCAGGGTCAGGTCTTCATACAGTACGGCCGGCGGCTGACTGGTTTGGGAACGGTTGCGAATCTCCGTCCAGAACCGGCGCAGGTAGGCGATGTCGGCAGCCAGGGCTTCGTCGCTGGCGTCTTCGGCCATGGTGCGCACGATGAAACCGCCTTGTTCGTCGGCGGGCACCAGGGCCTGGATGCGGGCACGCAGGCGTTCGCGAGCGGCATCATCGCCGATGCGTTGAGAGATGCCGATGTGCTTGTCGTGGGGCAGATAGACCAGCAGGCGGCCTGCCACGGAAACCTGGGTGGACAGGCGTGCGCCCTTGGTGCCGATGGGATCCTTGAGGGCCTGCACCACCAGGGTCTGGCCTTCGTTCAGAATTTTTTCGATGGGCCGCGTGTCGGCGGCGCCGGTGCGCGGATCGCGGATGTCGGCCACGTGGAGGAAGGCGGTGCGTTCCAGGCCAATGTCCACGAAGGCGGACTGCATGCCGGGTAGCACGCGCACGATCTTGCCCAGGTAGATGTTGCCGACGATGCCGCGGCTGCCGGTGCGCTCGATGTGCAGTTCCTGCACCACGCCTTGCAACAGCAGGGCAACGCGGGTTTCCTGGGGCGTGAAATTGACGAGGAAGGTTTCGTTCATGGGGTCACACCAAAGTCTTTGAGCAACAGGATCGTCTCGCACAGGGGCAGGCCGACGATGCCGGAAGGCGAGCCGCGCACTTCGGAGATGAACATGGCGGCGCGGCCTTGCAGGCCGTAGGCGCCGGCCTTGTCCATGGGCTCGCCGCTGTCCACGTAGCGCTGAATTTCTTGGTCATCCAAATCGCGGAAGCGCACTTCGCTAACGCTGACCACGTGCTCGATAAGCCGCTGGTCGGCGACGGCAACGGCGGTCAGGACGCGATGGGTACGGCCCGACAGGCTGCGCAGAATGGCGCGAGCATCGGCCTCATTTTCTGGCTTACCGATGATCTTGCCGTCCAGATCCAGGGTGGTGTCGGCGGACAGCACGGCACGGTGAGGCAGGTGGCGCATGGCTTGCAGCCGCACGCCGTATTCGGCCTTGGCGCGAGCGACGCGCACCACGTAGTCGTCGGGATGCTCGTCGGGGAGCGGGGCTTCATCCACCTCGGCATCGGCGCGATGACCGGCGCGGAACATAAGGAGATCGAAACGGATACCCGCCTGCGTCAGCAGCTCCCGCCGACGGGGACTACGGGAAGCCAGATAGATACGAGGGTCGATACTCATAACGCGAAGTCACTATTCACGATGATAGGGATGCCCGCGGATGACGCTCACCGCCCGATACAGGGCTTCGGCCAGCAGGGGACGGACCAGGGCGTGGGGCAGGGTGAGGCCGGAGAGACGCACCATCTCCGCCGCTTCGGACTTGAGCTTGGGATCGAGGCCATCGGGGCCGCCGACGAGGAAGGCCACGTCGTCGCCCTCGCTCATCCAGCGTTGAATGCGGTCGGCCAAGTTCTTGGTGGTGAGTTCTGCGCCGCGCTCGTCGAGGGCAATCAGGCGGCAGCGGGCCGGCAATGCGGCGCGCAGGCGCGTGGCCTCGGCGGCCATCATGGCGTCCACCGGCTTGCCTTCGGCGCGGGGTTCGGCTTTGACTTCCAGCAGTTCGATGGGCAGTTCCCGCGGCATGCGCTTGGCAAACTCGGCAAAGCCTTCGTTCACCCAGCTGGGCATGCGGTGCCCAACGGCTGCAATGTAGAGCTTCACTCTTCCCCAGGCGCTGCCTTGGCCGCGCTACGCTTTGGCTTTGTTTGCCAGAGTTCTTCCAGGTTGTAGTAGGCGCGCACGGTGGGCTGCATGACGTGCACCACGATGTCGTCCAGGTCCACCAGCACCCATTCGCCGCCGTCTTCGCCTTCGATGCCGATCACGTCGCCGCCGGCTTCCTTGACTTTGTCATGAACGCTACGGGCCAGTGCTTTCACCTGACGGTTGGAGTTGCCGGTCGCGATGATGACGCGGTCGAACAGGGAGGTGAGTTTCGTGGTGTCAATGATTTCGATGTCCTCGCCCTTGATGTCTTCAAGAGCGTCCACGACGAGTTTTTCCAGCTTGCGAATTTCCATCAGTCAGGGTGTTTCCGGAGTAGGGGATTGGTAGAGGTGGTGCGAAGAAATATAGTCGAGAACTTCATCGGGCAGCAAATAACGGGCGCTGCGTCCGGTTGCCAGGGCGGCGCGGATGGCCGTGGCGGAAATGTCCAACGGCGTGATACCGAAGGGCACGATGGCGCCGGCTGGAGATGCGGTCAGCGCCTGGGTTGTACGGGCAAGTCGCTGGCTGAAGACCTGGGCCAGTTCCGGCGCCATGTGGGCTGCTTCCAGGGAATGGCTAGGACGGGTGGCGACGGCGATATGAGCCAGACGGAACATATCCTCCCAGCGGTGCCAGGTAGTGAGACCGAGAAAGGCGTCGGCCCCCATGAGCAGCACCAGAGGGCGCTCTTCGCCCAGCTCGCCACGCAGACGTTCCAGGGTAGGCACCGTGTAGCTGGGGCCGGTGGCGGCAACTTCGGAGGCATCCAGTTCCAGTCCGTGATTGTGTGCCACCACCAAACGCGCCATGGCAAGGCGCTGATCTGCCGCAGCCACGGGGGGATTGCGATGGGGCGGCATGCCGGCGGGGATCAGACGCACTCGCGCCAGTTGCAGGCGCTCCAGAGCCTCTTCGGCCAGCCGCAGATGGCCGCAATGGATGGGATCGAAGGTGCCCCCGAGAATTCCCAGGGGGCCGCCGCCAGCATTACTCATGGACGAAGATGTCCTGATAGCCCAGATAGACGCCCGCCATCAGAGCCGGCGCCACCAGTATCAGGAACACCATGCGCAGTACGGCAAACATGCCGGCCACGGCCCCCGGCGACACCAGGACCACACCCGAAATGATGAAGCCCGGCACGATCACCACCAGGGCCAGGGCGGCCAGGGCATAGACGGTAAAAGCCCGCCAGTTGCGCAAGCAGGCCACCAGACTGAAGAACAGGGACTTAGCAGCAGGCACGCCTTCCCAGCCGGTGAGCAGGGGCGAGAACCAGAAGGCCAGTAGCAGCGGCGAGGACAACACAGTCAACTCGGCCAGCATCATCAGCAACTGGCCGGGGTCGTCCTTGAGCAGATCGGGGTTGTCGAGGCCGCTGCCCAGCAGCGGCGTGCTGATGCCGACAATCAGGGCTGAGGCGAGCAGGTTGAGGCCGCACAGACGCATCAACGCCTTGTTGCCCTTGATGCCGGCCACCAGGGTGCCCTTGGGTAGCGGACGGGGCAGCCCCGTGGCCACGGCCCGCGTGCCATTGGCGATCACCAGCGTGATGATCGGCAGCAGCAAGGGTAGCAGGATGGAACCCAGCAAAGGCGCCACCTGCATGAGCAGGGCGAAAAGCGTCCAGTAGCCCATGGTGAGGGAAATCAGCAGGGGCGGATTGCGCCGCAACAGGCTGAACCCGGCCAGAAGCCAGAGCAAGCCATTGCGGGCGGGGAGACTACGGGCTTGCATGTGTGGTGCGTGACGCCGAGGGCGTCACGCAAAAATGTCGCGGTAGGACTGATACATCGATCCCGCAGTGACGGGGATCAGCACCAGCAGGCCCAGGCCGGCGGTGAGGATGCACAGGGCCAGCATCAGCCACAACAGGATGCCGTAGATCAGCAGGGGCAGCCAATTCTTGAGGGAGGCGACGAAGCTGGCGCGCAGGGCATCCTTGGGCGTGCGCAGGGAGAGCATGACCAGCGCCGGCGCAAACCAAGCAGCCATGGAGATGGCGATCAACAGGGCCAGCAACAGCAGGCCAGCCATGAGCAAGCTGCCCAGAGCGACGACAGTGCCAACGCCGGTGCTGCTCAATTGCGCGCCCAGCCAGGCGCCAATGGAGCCAATGACCAGGGTCGCCGCCACGCTGGCGCCAACGCCAGCCAGTAGAAGGCCGCCGGTAGTCGCCAGGGGAGCGGTATTTTCGCGGAAGCCCAGATGCACGTAGTCGAAACGGATAGTTTCGCCGCGTTCCTGAGCATCACACGCAGCCATGAGGCCGCCGCCGATGATGGGCATGAGGATGGCCGCAGCGGCAGAACCGATCATGGGCGGCATGATGCCGAGCAACACATTGAGCACCAACAGGGCGAGACCGATCAACGCCCAGATGGCGGGCATGGCACGGAACAAACGCCAGCCGGTCTTGACCCACTCCACGGCCCGCTCCGGCGCCACTACGCGAATTTCGCCGGATTCCTGCACGGCCACTACATTCATGAATTAATCCTTACCAGCTCTTGATGACCCACATGGGGGGACGCACGTTGGGGCCGACGGTATCGCGGCGAGCCCAGGTGCCTTTGCCTTCCTCGTCCACCAGGTAGTAGGGAACGCCGCCCTGGGCAGGCGTCACCTTCAGCATGTAGAGGCGACCGTTGAGGCGGTATTCCTCCACCTTGTCCTCGCCGCGACGAGTGATGGTCACCTGAGGCTGCAGGTCTTCGTCCATGGCAACACCGGGCGGAGGCGGCGGCACGTCAGGCAAGGGTTGCAGATTCTTGGGCTGGTCGGCAGCGATGGCGATGCCGGCGGTCAGAGCCAAGACCAGGGGAGCGATCAAGCGGAGGGCGCGCATGGGGAATTCCTTGAAAGAACAGGCCAATTCTAGCATTCGGGCCGTACAGGGCCCGGAAATGTCATAGGTTTAGCAGGAGTTCGTGTTCCACGGTGTGGCGGTCGAAGCCGCGAGTTTCGTAGTGGGTGAAGATGGCATCCACCACGGCCTTGGGATCGTCGATGATCTGAATCAGGTTCAGGTCGTCGGGGTTGATCATCTTCTCCGTCACCAAGCGGTCGCGGAACCAGTCGATGAGGCCGCCCCAGAACTGGCTGCCCACCAGGATCACCGGAATACGCGGCGACTTGCCGGTTTGGATCAGGGTGAGGGCTTCCATCAATTCGTCCAGGGTGCCGAAGCCGCCGGGCATGACCACGTAGGCGGAGGCCAGCTTCACGAACATGTACTTGCGCGCGAAGAAATGGCGGAAGGTCTGGGAGATGTCCTGGTAAAGGTTGGAGCGTTGCTCCATGGGCAGCTGGATGTTGAGGCCGATGGAAACGCTCTTGCCTGCGTAGGCGCCCTTGTTGGCCGCTTCCATGATGCCGGGGCCGCCGCCGGAGATGACGGCGAAGCCGGCATCGGAGAGCAGGTTGGCGATCTCCTCCGTCAACGCGTAGTACTTGGAATCGGGCGCCACACGGGCGCTACCGAAGATCGAAACGGCAGGGCTGACCTGGGACAGGCGCTCAGTGGCCTCGACAAACTCTGCCATAATCCCGAACACCCGCCAGGCCTCGCGGGCCGAGGCTAGGCTCTTGTGAGCAACCGCTTCGGCATCCCGCGGCAGCTTGTCTTTCGCACTCATCTTCTCTCCTGAATCTTCTTTATGGCTTCGTTGCTTCTCGTCGACGGCTCGTCGTATTTGTACCGCGCGTTTCACGCTTTGCCCGATCTGCGTAACCGGGCGAATGAGCCTACTGGTGCGGTCTATGGCGTGATCAGCATGCTGCGTCGACTCGAAGCCGACTATAAGGCAGATTTCCGGGCCGTGGTTTTCGACGCCAAGGGCAAGACCTTCCGCGACGATTGGTATCCCGAATACAAATCCCATCGCCCGCCCATGCCGGACGATTTGAAGGCACAGATCGAGCCGCTGCACGCCTGCATCAAGGCGCTCGGCTGGCCCATCGTGATGATCGACGGCGTGGAAGCCGATGACGTGATCGGCACCCTCGCTCGTCAGGCCGCTACGGCGGACATGGAATGCGTGGTGTCCACCGGCGACAAGGACATGGCGCAACTGGTGGACGGCAAGGTGCGCTTGGTCAACACCATGAGCAACGAGGTGCTGGACCGGGAAGCGGTGGAAGCCAAGTTCGGCGTGCCGCCAGAGCGCATCGTCGACTACCTGGCCCTGGTGGGCGACACCGTGGACAACGTGCCGGGCGTAACCAAGTGCGGCCCCAAGACCGCCGTGAAATGGTTGCAGCAATACGGCTCGCTCGACGGCATCGTGGAGCATGCGGGCGAGATCAAAGGCGTGGTAGGCGAAAACCTGCGCCAGCACCTGGACTTCCTGCCTCTGGGCAAGAAGCTGGTGACCATCGTTTGCGATTTGGAATTGCCTGTCGCCATTCCCGATCTAACTCCCAAGGAACACGACAACCCTGCGCTCGCTGAACTCTTCGGCCATCTGGACTTCAAGACTTGGCTCAAGGAAGTGCAAGGCGGCGGCATGGCGCCGGTGCCGGAGCGCAATGGCAACGCACCCAAATCTCGCGCTCCTGCTGCGGCTATTCCCGCTGCCGCTCCGCTGACGGTGAACGATTGCAGCCACTACGAATCCATCGTTACCTGGGAACACTTTGATCGGTGGCTGAAGAAGATTTCCGAAGCCGAACTGACTGCCATCGACACGGAGACCACAAGCCTCGACCCGATGCAGGCCAAGCTGGTGGGCATCTCCTTTTCGACCACAGTCGGCGAAGCGGCCTATCTGCCGCTCGGCCACGTCTATGCGGGCGCACCGGAACAACTTCCTCTCGCCGAAGTGCTGGAGAAGCTGAAGCCCTGGCTTGAGTCGCCGAGCCATAAGAAGCTCGGTCAGCACCTCAAGTACGACCGTCACGTTTTCGCCAATCACGGCATCGAGCTGCGAGGTGTTGCTGAAGACACGCTGCTCCAATCCTACGTGCTTGAGAGCGACAAGAACCACGACCTCGGCTCCCTCGCTTCGCGCCACTGCGGCCTAGCCACCGTGAGCTACGACGAACTCACCGGCAAGGGCGTCAACCGCATCTGCTTCTCGCAAGTAGATGTGGAAAAGGCGACAGCCTACGGCGCCGAAGATGCCGACATCACCTTGCGCGTGCATCAATGCCTCGTACCGCAATTGCTGGCAGAGCCTGCCCTCGATCAACTGTATCGAGACATCGAATTGCCCGTGGCGGAAGTGCTCTACGACATGGAGCGCACCGGCGTGCTGATCGACGTGTTCGCTCTCGCGCAGCAAAGCGACGAACTGGGTCGTCGCCTGATGCAACTGGAGCAGGAAGCTCACAATTTGGCTGGGCAGCCCTTCAATCTGGCATCGCCCAAACAGCTCGCTGAAATTCTGTTCGAGCGACAAGGCCTTCCCGTGGTGAAGAAGACTCCCTCCGGCGGACCTTCCACCGACGAAGAAGTCCTGACACAACTGGCCCTCGACTATCCGCTACCCAAGCTGCTGCTGGAACACCGCAGCCTCAACAAGCTGAAGGGCACGTACACCGACAAGCTGCCGCGCATGGTGAACCCGACCACGGGCCGCGTGCACACCAGCTTCTCCCAGGCTGTGGCGGCCACAGGGCGACTCGCCTCGTCCGACCCCAACCTACAGAACATCCCCATCCGCACGACTGAAGGCCGCCGCATCCGCTCCGCCTTCATCGCCCCGCCGGGACATGTGCTGGTATCCGCCGACTACTCGCAAATCGAGTTGCGCATCATGGCCCACTTGTCGGGCGACAAGGGACTACTGGACGCCTTTGCCAAAGGCGAGGACGTACACCGGGCGACCGCAGCGGAAATCTTCGGCATCACACCGCTTGAAGTTTCTTCCGACCAACGGCGCGCTGCGAAGGTGATCAACTTCGGCCTCATCTACGGCATGAGCGCCTTCGGCCTCGCCCGCGAACTGGGACTGGAGCGCAGCGCGGCAGCCACCTACATGGATCGTTACTTCGCCCGCTATCCCGGCGTCGCCCGCTACATGGAAGAAACCAGGCAAAGCGCTCGCGACAAAGGCTACGTGGAAACCGTATTCGGTCGCCGACTCTGGCTACCGGAAATCCGGTCCAGCAACGTAGGCCGCCGCCAAGGCGCCGAACGCGCCGCCATCAACGCACCCATGCAAGGTACGGCAGCGGATCTGATCAAGAAGGCCATGATTGCTGTCCAGCACTGGCTGGGGCAAAAGAAACTGGCTAGTCGCATGGTGCTCCAGGTGCACGACGAACTGGTGCTGGAAGTACCGGAAGCTGAACTCGCCGAAGTCCGCACGGAGCTGCCGAAATTGATGGCAAATGTCGCTCAGCTTTCCGTACCCTTGTTGGCAGAAGTAGGCGCGGGTGCCAACTGGGACGAGGCTCACTGAGAAGCGTGATCAGCGCCAAATACTCAAGGAATCGGATGCCCCTACTTTGGGAAGGTAAGCCCTACCGCCACGCTGTTGCCAAACAGCTTGCGCATTCCGACGCATGTAGCGTGCTCGACTTAGCTACCGGGGATGGATGGCTAGCAGCGTCGCTCCCGAAAGGGGTTGCGATTGATGGCGTTGATCTCTTTCAGGCGATCCCGCCACCCGGCTATCGCACCTTTGTGCGCGCGGATATCAACAAGGGATTGCCGCCACAGCTAGGCCGCTACGATGCCATCGTTTGCTGTGAAGCCATCGCCTACCTCACCAATCCCGGCAACTTTCTTGATTCGATTGCAGCGCACCTCAACCCCGGCGGCATCGTAATTATTTCGACGCCCAATCCGCTATACATCGGTAGCCGACTGCTAATAATGCTGCGCGGCTGCTTCCCCGGCTTTTCGTACTTTCTGAAAAATTCAGGAGCAGCGGCTCACATGCCCTGGTCGGCCCTAGGCTGGCCACAACTATGGTTTCTCCTCGGTCAATCTGGCTTCGGCGAAATCAAGATGCTGGATGTGCCTGAAAAAAAGCCGAAGCATTTCTGGGAAGCGTTGATGGGATTGCCTGCCATGTTGTATTGCAAGGGCAAAGCCAGGAAGTCCTCGACGAGCAACGAAAATAGATTCTGGGGCTTCGCTGGCAGCAAGCAACATCTGTTCGGGCGGCGTCTGGTCGTGTGCGCTCGCCTAGCCGCTAACACTGGTGCTGATATTCCGAGGGCAAACCTCAACCCAACGAGCGCCAACCAAGATCCAACCCGCCAGAACGCTTGAGCTTTCTGCATCACAACTTGGGCTGAAGCCCAAGAGAGGCACCCTTCAATTCACGCCATACTCACACGCTGTTGACGCAAGCTTTCGGCTATCCGAGTGCCTGCAATGGCAGGCACTTCAGGGCAGCAAGCACGTCGCTCACATGAACGTCCATCACATTGTGCGAGTCTGGACGAAGCACTTGGTGGGGCACGCCCCAGGGATGCCAGCGCCGATCATCGGAATCGCCAAACATACAGATGATCGGCTTGCCCAGCCCTGCCGCAATGTGCATGGCACCTCCGTCGCTACAGACCATGACATCGCACAGAGAAAGCCCTGCGATCAACTCTGCTAGCGCTGAAGTTCGCATCGGGATAACCCGCGAGTCACCTGCGCAACCCGCCATGATTTCCGCTAGCTTTTCATCGTCGCCTGGGTGGGCCGGGTCATCCTGAGCACCAGGCGACCAGAACAACATTACCTGCGTGGCTTCGCTGGTTTGAAGCATGTTGCGGATCAATTCAACAAAGCGCTCCCCAGGCCAACGTTGCGCTGGGCGACGTGCGGAAATATGCACGGCAATACGACGGCCGGTGGCAACTTTCAACAAAGATCTTTCGGCAAGCCTATTTGCCATTGCCTGATCAGGTACCAGCACCAAGGGGCCAGGCTTGAACTCGATACCCAGCGGCTTGAGCATCGCGGCACAGCGCTCTACTTCGTGCATGGGGCCCGAAGGCTTTTCAGAAATGATCTGGCGTGCTGCGATGGAACGGGCATAGCGTTCTCCGCCGGGCGACGCCGCAATCGCCAGATCAATCCCGCGGCGGCGCAAACGCCATAGGAGTCCTGCGGTTTCTAGCCAAATGCCCCACACTGATTCTCCCGGCCCGCGATGCTTTGCCTTCCGGTAACGAAACACCTCATCGGCATCCGGGTTACGGTCCAGCACCGCGACGTTATAGCTGGTTGCTAGAACACCGATCCAGGCATCGGGATAAGCTTGGCGAAGCATGTGAATCATCGGGGTCGTGCAGACCAGATCGCCGATATTGTCTCGACGAATGACCAGAATTTTCTTCATTCCTTCGACCTCTCGGCATTTGCGTTGGCGTTGGCGTTGGCGTTGGCGCCATAACATAGGCCAAGGACTGCTCCGACCAGCAACCAAAACACATAGCCGCTTTCGCGATAGAAAAAGTCGTCCGTCATGTTCTTCAGTAGAAAACCGATGGACATGGCAATGCCTGCGGCGGCAGTCGCACCCACCAAACAATCAAGGCGCAAGCTGCGCAGCATTCGCCAGGGGATCGAGAAGAATAGAAAGAGGAATCCGACTATGCCGGGAATGCCCATCTGTATGCCCTTGTTGAGCAGCACGTTGTGCGCGTGCCAGAAGGGGCCGTTAGCGGAAAACTGTGGATAGGCAATCTGGAAGATCCGCAGGCCGAAACCGGAGCCTGTCCATGGATGATCCCCAAGGGCCTGGATGCAGGCGTGCCAAACGGGCCAACGCACATCATTGCTCATGGCTCTTCCGAGTCCGCTCGCGGCACTCGCATCGCGATGAAGGAACTGAACGAGGAAAAGCCCACAAACGGACAGCCCGCCCATGGCAATGAGCGCCCAATGCTTGCGGGTCAATCGGTTGCGATAGATGAGAACAAATACTGCAAGCTCTGCCAGTACGGCAAGGAGACCTTGCCTATTGCCGCTGACATACAGGGAAGCAAGGTTCGCCACTAATAGTAGAGATACTGCCCAGACCATCTTTGCTCCCCGCTCCTTGCATCTCCATAGGAACAGAGCAATGAAAGGCATCACCGCTGACAGATAGGTGCTGTAGTAACCCACGCCGGTGTTCAACGTTCCGACCAAGTCATCCTTCGTCGTCCCGCCAGCCACAGCCGTTGCAAGACTGAAGGCAACGAGAAACACATTTGCAGCCATCAGGATGCGTAGGAAGCGCAGGAATGACTGCTCATCGTGCACGATGGTCGCAGTCATGGCAAAGATCAGGAATGGCACGCCAATTTCGGTCTTGAGTTCCCCCAGGGAGTAATTCAAGTCCGCCGAATAGGTTAGCGATACAAGGGCCGGGAGCAGCAGTGCCAGCCAAGGCAAGCGCACCGGCACCCGAGGCCATTCACGGGTGCGCCACAGCATGGAGCCCAAGGCACCGAGGACGATCACGAACAACAAGTTGCGTAAGGCTGTCGTTGCACCGACCGGGAGAATCGCGACGTAGGCAGCAAAGCCTATCCACAGGATTCTGTTTACCAAAGACATCGGGGCAAAGTCTTGGCCCAAAGATGAAGTTTGCTTCATGCCACGGCTCCAGGCGCCCGCTGGTTCTCAAGTGTTTGAAATAGGTTAGCCAGCCTTTTCGCTCTGGCATCCCATGTGTAATTCTTCGCCATTGCCTGCATGCGCTGCCCCATTTCCTCCGTGCGTTTCGGGTTATCCAACAGTCGGCGAATGGATGCCGTCAGACCTTCAGGCTCCCCCGGCGCAAACCAGGCGGCATCATCCTGTCCCAATACCTCGTGGAAGACAGGCAGATCACTGACCACAATGGCGCAACCTGCAGCCATGTACTCAAAGAGTTTCAGAGGAGAGGTGAACTCGCTGACGGAACCTTTGCGGTTCGGCAAGACGGCGATACACGCCTTCCCAAGTTGTTCCATGACCCGTCCATGAGGCAGATGCCCGAGAAACTCAACAGTCGCGCCCCCTTTCCCCAGGGAGGCACGTAGCGCATCGATACCCTTGGCATCTCCTCCGATCACCGAAATGTGGCAGCCCGGCAAAAACTTTGCTGCCGCGACCAAGTCCTGTGCTCCCTTCCATCCATACAAACTCCCAGCGTACACAATGGAATGCCCGAGATCCGACCAATCCTTGCTGGGCGTGATTGCCGGCAAAGCAGTGGCACTTGGAATGACGGCGATCTCGCGCTGAACCTCGTATCGCTGGCGGAGTTTGATAGCAAGTTGCTCAGTGATAGCGATGATCGTGGAAGCCCGCTGCAATACAGCCTTCTCCATAAGAGACAAGCGCTTGGCTTTCTTGGTTGACGCACCGTCGGCAAAGACCTCGTGCGCTTCGTAGACGACTGGGATATCTAGTTCGGCCTCCAGCAGCCAATGGGCTAGCTTGATGTGACGGACCATGACGATACGCGGCGCCTCGCCCCTAGATTTCTTGCGCCGAATCCAGGTCAACAGACGCAAAAAAAACAGGCGGCCAGAATGAACTCCGAGAAAGCTCAAAGGCCAAGGCAAGCTGCGGGAGATGGGAACCAGCGTGACGCTAGGGGGGCAATCGAGACCATAAGCCGCGAACGGATCCGGCACCGACTGGACCGGCACATAAGCCAGATAAACGTGCATCCCCTGAGCCGCCAAGGAGGCAACGGTATTGATGACCTGAATACCCCTCGCCTTCTGCAACGGCAGTGGTTCGGGAAAGAGATACAAAATCGACATGGGCATTTTAAAAGTCAGGGCAAGGCGCCGACCCGACGAGCCTGGGCGCGAATCGATGCCAAGTGACGAGCCAGATTATCGCGGGTTACGTAGGTTCCGAAATCCTTCGGGCCTGCCTCTCGATTTTCCAAACGTGCGGCGATAACGGTACCGACACTCTGATAGAAGTGATGCCCGTCCGCATAGTTATCCAAGTTCTCGGTGATCGAGTTGAGTCCCATAAAGTCGTAGACGCCACCGAAGACATCCACCATCTCGGTGATCCAACGCTCATAGTCGGGAAGGCGCCCCATCCGAACCAGAACCTGAAAGAGCTTATAGGACGGAGGCGTTGTGAAGACGATAAACCGCGTCTCGGAATGAGCGTCCCTCAATTGGATCAGTAGATCCTTCAGTCCATCATCATAGAGGTAGTCGGGGCCATACACCTTGGTGTTGTAGGCGGATACATCGCCGCTGACTGCTTTAGCCTTGACCTCGGGCGAGGGCACCGCCAGCGTCTTGACGTTGTGACGGTCATAGCAGTCGCAAGGACCTCCGGCTCTGACCTTTTTTATGTTTGTGATCGACTTGCCAAAGGTGTCGTAACTCAACAGGGATTCAAGCCGATAGAGCGGGTAGCCCGATGCCTCCACATACCGACTGGCCCGCTCTGCGCTCCCCGGATTTTTCTTGTTGGTGGCGAAGAAATCCATGCCCAGGTAGATACGCTCGAAGGGCCTCTTCCGCATGGAGAGTGCGAAGTCGATATACCCCGGAAACTCCACTGGGCGCATTCCACTTACGGCGTAATTGAAGACCCGCGAGTCGAAAAAACTAGCTTGGCTGATATACGTGGAACGACTACTTCCCAACAACAGAGCGTCGTAGTCAAAAGAGCCGAAGCGGACCAAATTGGTCTTCTGCTGCCGCTCATCGAAGCCCCATTGCTTTTGATTAAATCGGTTTTCATGGGTGAAGAGCCACAAAGGATCGACGTAGTAATTGACCCCTGCAAAAAGCAGGCATCCGCCCAGGAAGACCGCCAGCCAAACAATGACAAAACCTTTGCTTCGCATAGGACTCACTAGAACTGGAAGTAAAGGAATTCGCTGCCCTTGGTGATTTTTGAAAAACTCAGAAATCCCAAGAAGCTCACGAGTAAGGCAACCGATGCATTAAGCAAGATCGCGGAGAATCTAATGCCCGCCTGGTTGCTGAATCGACCCTCCATCCAACTGGCGATCTGCTGAGAATTGGGGGCAAGAAAAACCACCAAGCCACACCAGAAGAACCAGTTAACCGGCACTGTAGCCGCCAAGGACGTGTCGGCCACAAAGCTAACGCCATGGGACTGAAGCATTGCGCCCAAGCTCTTATGGCTCCATGTTTCCGGCAGCAATAGACCATTAAGCCCCAGCATCCCTTTCAGGATTTCCAGCGCAGACGAGACACTGGAGGCTCTGAAGAACACCCAGAGCATCACGACCAGCGAGAAGGTCAGCCCAATTGAAAAGATTCGCTCAACAGGTGAATTCCGCTGCCATCCGATTCTGTTACAGCACCAATGCCATGCATGGTTGGTCGCCAACAGAAGTCCGTGCCCCGCTCCCCAGATGACGTAGGTCCAGGCAGCCCCATGCCACAGGCCGCCCAGAAGCATCGTAACCAGTAGGTTTGCGTAGCGGCGAGCGGCGCCGTGCCGATTGCCGCCTAAGGGTATGTAAAGGTAGTCGCGCAAAAACTGGGACAAGGTCATGTGCCACCGTCGCCAAAAATCGACGATGTTGCGCGCCTTGTAGGGGGAATCGAAGTTCAGCGGCAGATGAACGCCAAAGAGCCGCGACACACCGATTGCCATGTCGCAGTATCCAGAGAAATCGAAATACAACTGTAACGAGTACGCCAGTGCACCCGAGCTTGCCTCAAGCCAAGTCAGCGTTCTACCCATCTCGGCAGCAGCGAACACGGGGGCCACATAGGGCGCTACTCCGTCCGCAACGACCACTTTCTTGAACAGGCCAATAGAGAAAAACAGCAAGCCCATCGCGATGTTTTGCCAGGAGGGCCGGTAGATTCTCTCGTCCCCGAACTGCGGCATCATCTGCGCGTGGTGCAGAATCGGACCAGCAATCAGATGAGGGAAGTAGGTGACGAACAACAGGTAGTGGATGAAGTCTGGCTCTCGCACTTTTCCTTGCCGGCAATCCACAAGGAAGGCGATCTGCGTAAAGGTAAAGAAGGAGATGCCAAGCGGGAGGACGATGCCCTGAAGCGCAAGGTCAAAGCCCGTGATCGCCGCCAAGTTCTGCATGAAGAATCCAGCGTACTTGTAGTAGCCCAGTGCAGCGAGATTAGCGACGATACCCACCACGAGAAGGCTCTGGGCTCTGCTTTGTCTGCCCCGATGGATGGCCGCAACGACCTGACCGCCAACCCAGAAATTGCCCCCGATGGAAAGCATCAGGAGCGTGAGGTAGCGAGGATCCCACCAGCCGTAAAAGAAGAGCGACGCCAGCGCCAACCAGAATGCAGCGCCTCGTTCTGAAGTACGGCCGATGATGAAAAATCCAGCCCAAACGACTGGCAGGAACAGAAGAATGAAGGAAACCGAGTTGAACAGCATCGGCTATCGATCTACCGACGAGATGCCACGGGCCTCCCGACCTTTGGCCTCTGTGAGCAGGTCAATGAATTGACCTGCAAGCGTCTCCACAGAAAACCCCTCGGACATGCGCTTGAATTTCTGCGCCAATTCCATTCGCGCAGGAGCATTAAGAGACAGAAAAGCAACGACGCCATCTTCCAATGCCTTCACATTCCCTACTGGCAAGACCAAGCCCGGACCGCATTCAGCCACCCAGGCTGCAATACCTGCCTTATCGGTGACCAAGGAAGGAGTGCCTACGGCTGCGGCCTCGACTGTCACCATATTCAGGCCATCTGCCAGGGTTGGATTCACATTCAGATCAGCAGCCGCTAGGCACTCGAATACCTCGACGCCGCGCAGTTCGCCAAGCAGGTGAATTTCATTGCCAAAGGGCTTAATCAGCGGGATGACAACCTGCATAAACCACTCTGGATGAGGCCCGGCCAACAGCCAGTGGCAACCCGGCACGCCCCTACGAATTCCATCCCAAGCCAGTGCCAGAAGATGGGTTCCCTTGCCTTGCCAATTACCACTTAAGGTGACAATCACCGGCGCATCGGAAGGTATGCCGAGGCCTTGCCTCAAGCTCTTCCGTAGCATGCTGCGATGCACATATGCCTGCTCTAGGGCTACGCTATCCGCCGCCTGATGACTCGGACAGACATAAATTTTGTCTAGTGCAGCGCCATCGGCCTGAAGTATCTCCGACAGCATGGGCGAGACAGGCTTAAGGCAGGTGGCGGAATTGATGACCTGCTTGAGCAGCCAAGTGCTGAGGGGGGTACGGCGTACGCCCACACCCGCCTCGGGTTCGTCCATCAAGTCGCCGCCAATGAACTGGACGACCAACGGATAGGGCAAGCCGCCAAATCGTTTGAGCAAGGCCGCCGCCACGCCATAGCCAAATCCTTCGGAACAAAAAACGACGTCAGGCTGAAAATGGCGCGCGGCAGCGCGAACCATCCACATCCGATGACCTAGGTTGCCGCGATAAGACGAACGCCGCACGACCCGATCCAGCGGGAACGTAAGCAGCTTTTCAATGCCCTTGCTTGGGTTATACCAAAGCGTCTCGATACCATCATTCGCATCGCGAAAGTGATTGGTCAGCACCCTTGCAACACCCAACTTGCGATTGCTCTGAAGAACGCAGATTCGATGCCCCTGGGAAGCCAGATGACGCATCATCTTGTATTCGCCTGACCAAGCGCTGGGGTGACACCAAAGGATGTTCATTGACAATACCGACGCGACCTAAGAACTCTTCTTTTTGCATTCAAGAATGAAACAATCACCAAACAACATGGCCTCCGAAGTAACCCCGTGATCGGGGAACTTTCTCGACTGAATGTTTTTCTTGATCACTGCCGCCAAAAGACTCTCCAACCATCTTCCAACCAGATGCTTAGAGCGAACCAACCTGTTTGCGTCAACATCGACGACCGAAATCCCGCTGATCTTGAGAAAGTAGAAAAGTTGCCAGAAGTAGATGGGAGAGATATGTGCGTCGTCGACACCCATATCCATGACCTTCTCCGGGAACTGCATCAGTCCCTTGAACCGTGGGAAATACCCAGAAAACAAATACTTCACCCTCGCGTCGACCGACAGCGTATTAGGAGTGCTAATAAACATACAGCCCCCTGGCTTCAGCACACGACATAGCTCTTTGATGAACAACCAGGGCGACTCGAAGTGCTCAATGCCTTCGACACTAAATACGTAGTCGAAGTAATCGTCGGGGTAAGGCAAGGGATTGTTGGCGTTGTATTCAGCAAACTTCACGCCATCCAATTTGAAATTCTCTCCATTGATATCCAGGCAATGGATGTCCGTAAATCCTCGCTTCTTTAGTTCAAGAGACAGCGCACCTTGTCCAGCGGGAACATCCAGCGTCCTTCCGGGAATACGTTCGCCCAGCATTCGCAACACAGCCGGATGCAAGGCTTCATCTGCCATTGCCTTAATTTCCACTTTTTTCTCCCCCTGATTCATGAAGCGTATTCAATATCTGCCTCGCCCGATCCACAAAAGTCGGCATTGTGGATGCCATCTCTGTGGCTGCCGCAGACATCAAACGGCACTTTCCCGCATCGTCCAGCAATGCCTGCGCACAAGCCCTTAACTCATTCGGCGAAGTGAAGAGTTGCGCGCAATGGTCGGCCAAATGCCAGCGCTCGATTTCCTGAGATGGTTCGGTGATTAGCACGGTACCGGATGCGGGCACGTCGGCAAAGCGCATGTTGACGCCTTGTCCTTGAGCTTGTTCGATTTGGTTAATGTCGACCACTGCCCAAACTGATCGGTAGCGCTCGGCCATTTCCTCTTGGGACACCCGCTCTCCAATCACGCAAGCTCGCAAGGGGCTTCCCAGGGACAGGCGATCCCATTCGGGACCGATGATTTCCAGCGGAAGGTCCGCCAATGCCTCCAAGTAATTCTGGCGGCGCTCGGACCAGGTACCGATGAACAGCAGGCCCCGCTTCTTGTCGTCGAAGGGCAATGGGTGAAATACTGTCCTGTTGGCAGACCAACAGGGCAGATACCCAATGCGTTGATCGCAAGCGGATTCGTCGATCGTGAAGGCGCTATCGAACCGCTTTGCTTCCTCAAGAAACTTGGTCTGCCAGCGAGGATTCTTCACCCACCAGACTGCGGTCTTTGCGTTGTATTCGGCAACGACTGCATCCAGCGCATCCTGAGGAATGCCCTCACCGCGAATGACCAAAATCAGATCAGGTGAGGCATCTCGACAGAAATCAAGAAAGTCTTGCGCCAGACGCTTGTTCTGCTGCGCTTCAAAATAAGCAGATAGGCGTCGCTTGGCGCCAATCAGTTTGGCGAAGCTCTTGGCGATTCGCTTTGCCGCCATGTGAGACTCCCGGGCGCTGGAGTCGAAGCAAAAGACCTCATGGCCAAGGCTTGTGAATGCCGCTGCGATTTCGCTGCCGAGGGGAATCGATTGGGAAGCGAAGTAATAGCAGACGACCACGCGCATCTCAGACGCCCTCTCCATGGGAAGCCAGAAGTGCAAGGAGGTGGCGGGCATTTCCTTCCCACGTAAACTTAGCGAGCACTCGCTCTCTTCCTGCAGTACCCAAGGCATTCCGTGCAGAAGCTTCAGTCATGGCGGCCAACGCGGTCTGCCATGCGGACATGTCGCCCACCGGAAGCAGTTGGCCCGTCTCCCCCGGCTGAACGATTTCACGTAGGCCGCCTTGATTGGAAGCCAGCACCGGCAGTCCACAACTCATGGCTTCGACCACGCTGATGCCAAAGGCTTCCTCGCCGATGGAAGGCTGAACGAATACGTTCCCCGTGCACAAAAAGGCCGGCAAATCTTTATGGGTGACTTCACCAGCAAAATGGACTCGATCCGCAACACCGGCCTCTTGTGCCAGGGCTTCGAGGCGCTGCCGTTCCTCGCCACCGCCGATTACCAGGTAATGCATGGCGGGCAAGGCGCGTAGCGCTTCAACGATCAGGTGATAACCCTTCCAGCCGACTAAGCGTCCCGCGCTAACAATCGTGACGGCATCCGATGGAATGCCAAATCGCGTACGTATGGAGGCATCTGCCGCCTGCGGAGAAAAACGCTGGGGATCGACCCCGTTGTGAATGACCGTCACCGGTCGTCCATAGCGGGCTTCTACCTGAGCCGCGTTGTAAGCACTTGAAGACAGCCATAGATCGACGGCATTGGCGAACAAGCGATCACCCAAATAGAAGTCCGTTCCGCCGCTGCGGATAGCCGTGACACCCTTGTATCCCTTACGCTTTAGCCAGGACAAGACGGGGAAGTCGTAGGGTTTGTTGACGACGACGGCATCGTAGTCACCGGCAGCCAAAATGGTTTTCGCATGCTTCGCAAAAGACAATCGTTCTGCCAGTTTGCGGAACCGGGTTCCCAAGTTAGGGAAACGATGGCGCGGCGTGTAAGGAAGCGCAATCAATTTGACGTCGCTATTCCGCGCTACGCCACCCTCGCCCCCGAAGATATGCACCTCGTGCCCTTGGCGGGCCAGAGCACGCCCTACCTCCCAGCAATAGGTTTCCAATCCGCCCGACTTGAAGCCTGCCGTCAGGTTGTAAAAGCATATCTTCATGGTCAGCCCTTTAGGTAGGAGTAAAGGCTTCCCATCCATGGGGATGAGTAAATACGAAGGCGTTGGGAGACCCAGCCCCCGCTCTTTTCCTTGGTCACGATTCGACCGATGTGGCGCGCATCGCCGCCACAATGATTGACCGTCGGCAGCGTGGTATAGCCGTGATCGAAACCCAGGCTGATTGCCAATTCCACATAGTCTTCCTGGTAGTAGCCCTGGGGCCAGCAGAGGTGGCGATCCTCAAACCCGAGTCTTTCTTTCAGGGTTGCCCGTGACTGGGCCAAGTCCGCCGCCAATGCATCCAGCCGCGCCTTACCGGGTGGAAGCGACTTGTCCCAACGAGTATGGCTGTGGGTATGGGAATGAAACTCGAAGGTGCCCGCTTCGCGCATGAACGCCACCTCAGACCAGCGCAGGATGACGCTATCCGTATCCCCGGCAGCAATACGACGTTTGCATTCCTTGTGATCGGGGCATTCCTGCATTCCAGAACGCACTGCGCCTTCCCCGATCCAACCTGTCACGATGAACAACATCGCATGCAACCCAAACTCCTTCAGTGCCGGATGGGCATGAATGAAGTTGTCCAGATAACCGTCATCAAAAGTCAGCAGGACGCTCTTCTCCGGCAACGGGCGTCCAGCGAAGAAATCTTCGAGTTCCCGGCTACCGATGGTCTTCCACCCGTCCTGCGCAATCCGCTCCATCTGCTGACGGAATGCGGCAGGCGACACCGTCACCAGCCCAGGATTCGGACTGACGTGGTGATACATGAGGACGGGCAGGGACCGCATGGATCAGGAGGTCACACCAAAACGCTCAACCCAGACGGAAAGGCAGAGCAGGGGCCAGAGCCGTTTTGCGTAGGATTGGCGCCCGGAAATATGTTCATCAAGGAAGTGGGCAATCGTGCCCCGATCGAACCATTCGCCAAGGGCGGGGCTACCAAGCAGGACCTCGCGCATCATGGGCGCCAAGTCTCCGCGCAACCAAGTGGGCGTCGGCGCCGAGAAGCCCATCTTCTTCCGCTCCAGGAAACCCGGTGGCAGCCAGTCCTTGAACGCTTCTTTCAGGATGTGCTTGCTGCGCCCGCGTGGCGTCAGTTTGTAGCTGCTCGGCAAGCTCGCCGCAAACTCCAACACCTTGTGGTCGAGGAAAGGCGAACGGCATTCCAGCGATACGGCCATGCTCGCGATGTCCACCTTGGCGAGGATGTCGTTGGGTAGATAGGTGGTGGCATCCACGTACAGCCAGCGACTGAGCGCGTCCTTGCTTCCGCCACTGCGCTCCCATGCATCGACCAGAGGCTGAAGCGTGGTGTCGCCTGCACGCTGTCTGAATCCGGAAGTGACGAGAGCGGCCTTGTCCGCTTCCGGGTAGTAGGCCATGAGGTGGCGAAAACGTTCAGCCCCATGCAAGGTGAGCATCTGGTCAGCCTGGGTATGCGGAAAGCGACGCGACTGGTGTTTGGAGCCAAAACGATTTTCCAGCGCCACGGTGGCCCTACGCAATCCGCGCCACAGCGGAATCAGCCCAAGGCGATCCAGGGTCTCTACGCGACGGATGTGGTGATGCCGGCGATAGCCCGCAAACGCCTCGTCACCGCCATCGCCGGTCAGGGCGACCGTCACATCGCTCCGGGCAAACCGAGAGACGTAATAGGTGGGAAGAATCGAGTTGTCTGCAAACGGTTCGCCCAGATGTCCAATCAACTGGGGCAGAAGGTTCACCGCATCAGGGCGGCAAATCTGCTCGTGGTGGTCGGTGCCCAAGTGCTGGGCGACCTGGCGGGCGAAGGGAAGTTCATTGAAACGCTCGTCATCGAAGCCGATGGCATAGGTCTTCACCGGCTGCGAAGTCAGCCGCGCCATGGCGGCAACCGTGATGCTCGAATCCACTCCGCCGGAAAGGAAGGCGCCGAGGGGCACATCGGAGACAAGGCGGATTCGGGTGGCTTCCAGAATCAGGTCGCGCAATTGGGCGCAGGCATCGTCGAAAGACAGATCGGTGCGAGTGGTGGTGTCGATGTCCCAGTAGCGGAAAATCCGTTCGACACGGCCCCCCTTCACCACCATGGCATGGGCCGGTGGCAACTTGCGTACGTCAGCAAAGCCGGTGAGCGGCGCGGGCACGTACTGGTAGGTGAGATATTGATCGAGCGCCGCATAGTCGGCACTGCGCGATAGATCGGGCACCAACTCGAACAGGGTGCCGATCTCCGAGGAAAAAGCGAAACCCTTTGTCGTCTCCGCATAGACCAGGGGTTTTACGCCCAGTCGGTCGCGTGCGATGAAAAGCGTCTTGTCGTTACGATCCCACACGGCGAAGGCAAACATGCCGCGCAGCTTTGCCAGGCAGCGATCAAATCCCTCCCGCTGAAACAGACGCAACAGCACTTCCGTATCTGAATGACCAACGAAAGTTTCGCCGACTGCTTCAAGCTCCTTGCGTAGATCGGGGAAGTTGTAGATCTCGCCGTTGAAGGTGATGACGTAGCGTCCATCGGGACTCACCATGGGCTGATGCCCGGCGGGCGATAGATCGATGATTGCCAGCCGTACGAAGCCGAGACCCACGGCCTCTTCGCGCCAAATGCCTGAGTCGTCCGGTCCACGATGATGCAGGGCAGTCACCGCACGCTCCAGCGAAAACCCGGAACCCGCAGCAGTCTCCGTACCCAAGTAACCCAGAATCCCGCACATTACCGAGGCACCTCTTGGCAGTCACCGGCCATCAATTGTTCATACAGGGATGCGGTCGCCGCTGCCACCCTATCCCAGGAAAATCGCTCGCGCACCATACGCAGGGCCGCCTGTGCACGACTCTGGCAGCCTTCGCCATCATTGGCACAGGACTCAATAGCTTGGGCCATCGCGGTAGCATCCACAGCGGGCTCCAGCACGTAGGCGTTTTCGCCATGCACCATGTATTCCGCCATGCCACCCCGGCGCAGCGCCAGGACTGGGAGGCCGGAAGCCATGGCTTCGATGGCGACCATGGAGAACGGCTCCTCAAAACGAGAGGGGATCGCCAACAGATCTCCGAGCCGATAAATATCGGGCATGCGATCTGGGGGGAAGTCGCCGAGCACGGTTACGGAAAGTCCTTGCAGTGCGGTCTTCAGAGACTCCGCGTAGGCCACACGGTCGTTTTGCTGGGCATTTCCGCGAGGCCACTCGCCTGCCAGGACCAGATGAAAACGGTCTTGAGGCAAGCGGCGGAATGCCTCTACCAAAGCATCCGGACCTTTTTCAGGGGAAATTCTGCCCACGTAGAGGACAACGAAACGCCCCGAAGGTATCTGGTGCTGCTGACGAAGCGCCATCTGCCGCTCCGGTTGTGGCCCGAAGCGATCCACATCCACGCCGTTAGGTAGCGTTGCAAAGCGATGGGCCGACAACCCGGCAGCTTGGAACCATTGGGAGATGTAGTCACTACACCCCACGAGAGCATCCACCGGACTGGCAAGCTTGGTGCGCTTCTCGTTGTGCATATGGAGAATCACTCGCGCGCCGGGAATGCCTTTTTTCAACGGCTCGACGAAATGAGGCGCGTTGTGGATGTGAACGATGTCGGGGCGAATATCCCGCGCGTAGGCCGCGATGCGATCCGTGTAAGACCAGGGATCAAGGCGGGTGATCTTCTGAAACAAGCGGCGATATAAGCGGCCGATGCGGACACGGTGATATGACACTCCGCCCACCACTTCGTCATCGGCCCGCGCCGGGTGCGGCACGCTCACCACGTAGGGCTCGCAACCGGGCAGACGGTGGGCGACAGCATCAATCCACTGTTCGACCGCTGCCCCGGTCAAAGGCGGAATGCAGTGCACCGCCTGGGATAAAAGAAGCACCCGAGGCCCTGTCATGCTTGCCTCACGGAGAGAAGGTCCATTGCAGCCTCGAAGACCTGATCGACACTAATGTCAGCCATGGAGAGATCAGACGAACGGGTTTGGCCGGTCTGCGGGTGTTCGATCATGCGCAAAGCAGGATGATCGAGTGGCGCAAGATAGCGCCCCGGATAGGCACAGTGATACATGGCAACCATGGGAACGCCAAGCGCCCCCGCCAAGTGCGTTGGTCCGGTATCCACGCCCACGTACAAATCCAGATGCGCCATGAGCACTGCTGTTTGCCGCAGGGAAAAATCACCTGCACACACGGTCATATAGGCCCGATGGGCTTGAAGGAGATCGCCTGATTTTTGCCGCGCGAGTGCGTCTCCAAAAATAAGAAAATGCGCGTCGGGATAAGCCGTGCGCAAACGGCCTACCAGCTCATTGAACGCACTTAAGGGCCAATCGCGATGGGCCTTGGTTGGAAAGCTGAAAGGCTGGATTCCGATCAAGGGGGCCGCAGCAGCAGGTACGTGGCGAGCAAGCCATTCGTTGCTCCATGTCTTTTCCGCAGCACTCACCGAGTAGGCCAGACGAAAGTCCTCGGCACGAATACCAAGGGTCCCGGCGAGCAGTAAACGCTCATGTACAGCGTGCATGGGCTGACTGCTGTCGGGCTTGGCGACTTCCTTTAACGCAGCGTGGGCCGAAAAATCTTTCTGGCGGAAAGCTACTACCTCTTTGGAGGTACGCAACGCCAGCCGAACCAGGCTGGCATCATGACCGAACACAATGGCCTGATCGAAACAACGCCCTGAAAACCGATAGCGCCAAAATGCGGTCTTGGGCGTCATGGGCACCAGATGATCCACGTAGGGCGAATGCGCCAGCACTTCCATTCGCTTGGGATGGGCCATCACTGTTACAACTGCGTCCGGATGATGTGCTTTGATGGCGCGAAGGGTTGGCGTAATCAGCAGCGTGTCGCCGATGCGCGCAACGATGATGACCAGGATGCGCAACGACTTCATCGAGCAGCGAGCAACTTCTCATACACCGCCAGCATGCCCTGAGCCATGACGTCCCGCGAATAGTGGGCTGTCACATAGGCCAACGCCGCAGCACCCATGGCTTGGCGACGTACGGGGTCCGACAGCAACGTGAGGATGGCTTCAGCCAAAGCGTTTGCATCCTTCGCTGGCACAAGCAAACCCGTCTCGCCATCGCGAACCACTTCGGGAACACCGTCCACATTGGTGCCGATAGCCGGCGTGCTCGTGGCACCGGCTTCCATGAATGCAGTGCCCAAAGCTTCCTGATAGGTGGGCAATACGAAGAGGTCCAGGGATTGGAGGACATTGATGACATCCCGTCGCAAGCCCAAGAGATGCACGTGCTGCGACACGCCCAGTTCCTGGATGCGGCGTTGCAGATTTTCCATCTGCGGTCCATCGCCGGCGAAAACGAAATGGGCATCGGGATAGCGTGCCAAAACCTGGGCGGCGGCTTCGAGCAGTTCCGCATGCCCCTTCTTCTTGCGCAGAATGGCCACGGTGCCAATAAGCAGCGCATCCGCAGGTAGCCCGAGTTCGGCCCGCAAATTACCGCCTGCATCCACTTGATAAGGAGCCAAATCGATCCCGGTCGGCACAGCGACAACCTGCCCCCGAGGAACACCGGCGGAGACCAAATACTCAGCGACATACCGACTCACCGCAACGACTTGATCCGGCAGGATGCTGTAGCTGACGCGCGAAGTAATCGGCAGTGCGAGATGGCGCGTACGAACGATACGAGGACGACGGCGACCGCAAGTACGCGCGGCAAGCCCCGCCAACTGAGTATCCCGTCCGCTATGGGTGTTCACGATGTCGGCGCAGAGCCGCTTGAAAATGCGCCGCATGGAAAGGATAGCGGGGATATCCAGAACCCCGCGCATGGGAACCTCGAACACTTCGATGCCGGCCTCACGCGCACGACCACCCAGGCGGGCTTCCGGCTGACAAACCACTGCGACCCGATGGCCCAGTTTGCGCATGCACAGCAGTTCGTTGAGGGTGCGATTCTCCTGCCCACCCCATCCTTTGGATGACTCGGTATGGACGATGCACAGACTCACTGGTTCAACTCCAGGGAACGAGCCTCTTCAGATCGCTGCATGCGATAGAAATTCGCATAGGCACCATCCATGGCGATTAGTTCGCTATGGCGGCCCTGCTCGACGATGCGACCTTGACCCAACACCACGATGCGATCCGCATGCTCGATGGTCGACAGGCGATGGGCCACGACCAGGGTCGTCCGATTCTTCATCAACTCGTTGAGCGCCGCTTGAACATGACGCTCGGATTCCGTATCCAGGGCGGAAGTGGCTTCATCCAAAATCAAAATCGGCGCGTTCTTCAGAATCGCCCGAGCAATAGCTAGACGCTGACGCTGACCGCCTGAGAGCTTGACGCCGTTCTCGCCGATCATGGTTTCAAAACCTTGCGGCATGGATTCAATAAACTCCAGCGCGTGGGCAGCGCGAGCCGCAGCCATCAGCGCTTCGCGATCCACCTTTCCACTCACGCCGTAGGCAATGTTTGCGGCCACGGTATCGTTGAAGAGCACCACGTCCTGGGACACCAAGGCAATGCTGGCGCGCAAACTTGCCAAAGTCAGTTGTTCAATGGATTGTCCATCGATCAGGATGTCCCCGGCAGTAGGGTGATAGAAGCGTGGCAGCAGATTGGCCAAAGACGTCTTGCCACTACCCGACGATCCCACCAGCGCCACGGTTTGCCCGGCGGCAAGCTTGAGGTCGATGCCGGCCAACGCTTCCCGCGTAGAACCGGGGTAGCAAAGGCGAACACCCTTGAACTCCACGTCGCCGCGAGCGCGACCGAGCACCTGGGTACCATGGTCGTCTTCAGGCGTTTCATCGATCAAACCAAACACGCTCTCAGCAGCGGCCAGGCCTCGTTGGAACGGTGCATTGACGTCCGTCAGTCGCTTCATGGGCGCCAGCAGCATCAACATGGCGACGATGAACGATGCAAAGCTTCCCAGCGTAGCGCTACCTGCAGCTGATTGGCGCAACGCGACGAAGATGATCACAGCCAACGCGATAGCGGCGAAGGTTTGCACAATGGGGCCCAAGGCGGCTGCGGCCACCGTCTGCCGCATGGACTGCCCGCGCTGCTCCGCATTAGCCGCCAGGAAACGCTGGGCCTCATAGTCCTGACCACCGAAAATCTTGACGACCTTATGGGCCTCAACGGTTTCCTCAAGCACATGCATGATGCCGCCCATGGCTTTCTGGACACCTCGACTGGTGTCCCGCAGGCGCTTGCTAAAGCCGCGCACGGCCAAGGCAATACAGGGCACCATCAACAGAGCCACTAGACTCAACGTCCAGTTCAGATAAAACATCCACGCCAGCAGGCCCACCACAGATAGTGTGTCTTTGACGATGGTCGTGAGAACGCCAGTCGCTGCCGACGTTACCCCTGTCACGTCGTAGGCAATACGAGACATGATCATGCCGGAGGACTGGTTGTCGAAGTAAGGCGTGGGCAACTGCACCAGGCGCCGGAACATATCGTTGCGCAGATCCAGCACGATCTTATTGGTGACCCAAGCCATCGCGTAGTCAGCACAGAAGCCAAGGCCTCCGCGCAACATGATGGCGCCGACGATGAGCAAGGGAAGCGTGAAAGGACCAAAACGGCTTTGATCGCCGAAACTACCGTCCAGCAACGGCTTCAGCAGCGCCGGAAGGGCCGGCTCCATGGCCGACGAAATCGCCATGAGAATGATGGCCAACACAAACGCCCGCCAATAGGGCCGTACATAGGTCAACAGCCGCAAATAGAGATCACGACTGGAATGGCTCGCTGTAGAGGATGACTGGGGCACAGGAAAGTCCGCTAGACGAAAGAGTCTGCCGCGGACTGATCGCCGCGGCACGAGAAAATCAGAGCCGCCACAAGGCGTGGCCGGATGCCTGCACTGCGGCAGGCGCCAGCATGGCCTTGATGTCGGCGACGACAGCCCCCGGCTTCAGACAGGCCAGTAGTGCATCGGCGGTGCGGTCACGATAATCCTTGTGGGCAACGGCCAGCACGACAGCATCAGCGCCTTTGGGCAGGGCATCCCATTGGGTCAAACGGATACCGTATTCATGTTCGGCTTCGGCTGTATCGGCCAGCGGGTCATGGACAACCACCTCGGTACCGAAGCTCGCCAGTTCACTCACTAGGTCCGCCACCTTGGAATTGCGCAGGTCGGAGCAGTCTTCCTTGAAGGTCAGACCCAGCACCACTACCTTGGCACCCTTGATGTTGGTGCCGTTGTGGATGAGTTGTTTCACCACTTCCTGAGCAACGAAGGCGGCCATGCCGTCGTTGATGCGGCGGCCGGCCAGGATGACTTGCGGGTGATAGCCGAGCATTTCGGCTTTGTGCGTCAGGTAGTAGGGATCGACGCCGATGCAATGGCCGCCGACGAGGCCGGGTTTGAACTTGAGGAAGTTCCACTTGGTGCCGGCGGCTTCCAGCACCTCGGTGGTGTCGATGCCGAGTCGATTGAAGATGATCGACAGCTCGTTCATCAGGGCGATGTTCAAGTCTCGCTGGGTGTTTTCGATGACCTTGGCGGCCTCGGCAACCTTGATGCTGGATGCACGATAAACACCGGCGGTGACAATGCTGCCGTACAGGGCAGCGACACGCTCCAGGGTTTCGGCGCTATCGCCGGACACCACTTTCAGTACACGGGTCAGGGTGTGTTCCCGGTCGCCGGGATTGATTCGCTCGGGGGAGTAGCCGACGTTGAAATCCTGGTGCCACTTGAAGCCGGAATGGCGCTCCAGTTCGGGAATGCAGATTTCCTCGGTGGCGCCGGGGTAGACGGTGGATTCGTAAATCACCGTGGCGCCGCGCTTCATGTGCTTGCCGACGAACTCCGAGGCGCCGATGAGGGGGCCGAAGTCGGGTTGGTGGGCGTCATTCACCGGGGTCGGCACGGCGATGATCAGGTAGTCGGCATCGGCCAGCAGGCGCGGATCGGTGGTGCATTCCAGCTTTGAGGCGGCGGCGAGTTCTTCGCTGGCCACCTCGCCGCTCGGGTCCACGTGCCGGCGGTAAGCCTCGACTTTGGACTCGGACAGGTCAAATCCGATGGTACGGAATTGACGGCCGAAGGCGACTGCCAGAGGCAGGCCCACGTAGCCCAGGCCGATAACGGCGACAGTGGTTTTAGCGGTGCTGATGGTCATTTCCGGGTCCGCAACGCGGGCAGACGAGCCTGCCGCGCAAAATAAAACGGCGATTATACCGGCGCTCGGAGTTCAGCCAGCCGGCCGTACAAATCCATCAGTTGTTCGGTCATGTCGTCCAGGGCGCAGCGGGTTGCGGCTTCCCGTGCTGCGGAAGATGCCTCGGCCCGACGGGCCAGAAGATCCGACAACGCTTTGGCTTGGGCCGCCGGGTCCAAGGCATCGACGATGGCGCCGCATTCCTGTGCCACCAACTCCGCCGCACCGCTGGTGGGCGAGGTCAGGGTAGGTAGGCCGCAAGCCAGGGCTTCGAGAACAGCGTTGGGGAAGGGATCGTAGAGGGTAGGCAGGGCGAATACGTCAGCCGCCCCATAGTAGGGGCATACGTCCGGCTGGCCTCCGAGGAAGTGGGTGCGCGGGGAGATGCCCAGGCGCTGGGCCTGTGCTTTGGCCTGTTTCAACTGACGATCCTTGCCCACCACCACCAAATGAGCATCGGGCAAGGCAGCCATGGCCTGAAGCAGGGGGAAGAGGCCCTTGCGCTCGAAACCGGAGCCAACGAACAGCACCACCGGCGCATCCTCGGCAATGCCCAGTTCGGCGCGCACCCGCTGGCGGTGCTTATCGCGCAGGCCGGGATGGAAATAGTCAAGATCCACGCCGTTATGAATGACGTGCAGCTTGTCTTCCGCAACACCGAAACGACGAGCGATGTCGTCCTTCACCATTCGGGAATTGCAGATCACCACCCGTAGCGCGGAGTGGCGGAACATCTCCGACTCCGCCGCGAGGGTGTAGCGGTGCCAAGGCTGCAACCGCGTCACCAGCGCAGCCAGGGGCGATTGGCTGCGGGCGCGCAGTTCCAACCATGTTGCGTGGACGCCATCGCCAGCACGGTAGATCTGACAACCGGGAATACGCTCATGGCTTTGCACCAGATCGAACTCGCCGCCAGCCACGATGGCCTGCACGCCACGGGCGAAGCTCCAGTCGCGCCAAAGCCGGCCCAGATGAAAGGGGTTGCAGAGGCGCACCTTGCGGCCATCCTGGGCGCCGCCTTTCCACTTGCGGGTGATGATGGTTACGTCCAGGCCGCGACCGGCCAGGGCGGACAGGGCGCGCTCGACGAAGCGCTCGGCCCCGCCGAAGGGCGTGTATTTCTGGCGGACGATGGCGAGCTTCATGGCCGGGCGACCCGCCCGTGGGGACGAAGATGCATCGACCATCAGCCCATCAACACTTCGTGACAGGCCACCACCACCCGCTCCACGGGCAGGGTCACCAAGCAGTCGCTGATCTTGCCGCCACCGCAACCGTCGCGGCCGCAGGGGCGACAGGTGTGATTGGTGGTGACCACCCGGCTGCGGGTCATCCAGGGCCCCCACTCCTTGTCGCCGGAGGGCCCGAACAGGGCCACCAGGGGCGTGCCCATGGCGGCGGCCATGTGCATGGGCGCCGAATCCACGCCAACAAAGAGCTTGGCGCGATGAGTAAGGGCGGCCAGTTCCTTGAGGGTCAGTTGCCCCGAAAGATCAGTGACCGGCACATGAATGCG
>DASUJA010000134.1:0-15699 GCA_036279515.1 Rhodocyclaceae bacterium
TCGGCCAAGGACTAAACCGCTCGCGCGGTAGGGGAGCTCCGCTCAAGCACCGGAGGTGACTCAACGGCACTGTTTCCTATGGTGGGAAACGAGGCAATCCGCCTCTCATTCCGACAGGAGCCCACCATGGAGACCCCGAAGCCGGCGGTATCACCGCTACGTCAGCGCATGCAGGACGACATGCGGATGCGCAAGTTTGGCGAGAAGACGCAGCTGGACTACGTGCGTGCCGTACGCACCTTCACCAAGTATCTCGGTCGCTCGCCGGATACGGCCAGTATCGACGATCTGCGCAATTATCAGCTCCATCTGGTCGACAACGGCATTTCGCCGGCGTCGCTCAACTCCGCGATCAGCGGGCTGAAGTTCTTCTTCAACGTCACCCTCGACCGTCCTGAACTGGTGGCCAAGATGCAGCCGGTGCATCTGCCACACAAGCTGCCGGTGATCCTGAGTCCTAACGAGGTCAAGCGCCTGATCGCGGCAGCCGGCAACTTGAAACACCAAACTGCCTTGTCCCTGGCGTACGCAACCGGGCTACGTGTCAATGCAGTCGTCGCCCTGAAGGTCGGCGACATCGACAGCCAGCGCATGACCCTGCGCGTCGAACAGGGTAAGGGCCAGAAGGATCGCTACGCGATGCTGTCTCCAGTACTGCTGGAACGCCTGCGCGTCTGGTGGCGCGTCGCCCGAGCGCAAGGCAAGATGCTCGACGGCGGCTGGTTGTTCCCCGGACAGAATCCAGTCCGACACCTCAGTGCCCGACAGCTCAATCGCGCCATCCACGCTGCCGCCGACGAAGCAGGCATCGACAAGCGCATCTCGATGCATTCCCTGCGCCATGCCTTTGCCACCCACCTGCTGGAGCAGAAGGCCGACATCCGCCTGATCCAGGTGCTGCTCGGCCACAAGACGACGGCGCTGTACGTCCAGGTCGCCACCGACATCCTGCGCGAGGTCGTCAGTCCGCCGGAGAAACTGAACTCCGCTTGAGACTGTCATGGGACGGCCTACCCTGGAGGTCGCGGACATCTTCCGCACCCATGGGCCGGCGTGGCGTAAGCAGCAGGCCGGACACCTGAGTCTCGGCCAGCTCAAGGTCATGTCGGCCGTCGAACAGTGCCGCACGGCGGCGCTGGGAGGACATGCACTGCGCTGCAATGCCTGCGATCACGAGGAAATCAGCTACAACTCTTGCCGCAACCGGCATTGCCCGAAGTGCCAGGCCCGGGCAGCACAGCGCTGGCTGGAGGCCCGGCAGGCCGATCTCTTGCCGGTCGAGTACTACCACGTCGTCTTTACCCTGCCCGCCACGATTGCCAGCATCGCCTATGCCAACAAGGCGACGATCTACCGGCTGTTGTTCGACGTGGCGGCGGAAGCGTTGATGACCATCGCTGCCAACCCCAGGCACCTGGGCGCGCAGATCGGCGCCACCCTGGTGTTGCACACCTGGGGTTCGACGCTGACGCATCATCCCCACGTCCATGGCATCGTGCCCGGCGGGGGACTGTCGCCGAAGGGCGAACGCTGGGTGGCGTGTCGGCGCGGGTTCTTCTTGCCGGTGCGCGTGCTGTCTCGGTTGTTTCGGCGCCGTTTCATCGAGGAACTGGAGAAGTTGCATCGTGCGGGCCAACTTCAATTCTTCGATGACGATACGCGTCTCGTCGAGGCTTCGGCCTTCGCCCGCTGGCTCGCACCAATGCGAAACAGCGAGTGGGTGGTCTATGCCAAGCGGCCCTTTACCGGCCCCGAGGCAGTCCTGGCTTACCTGTCGCGCTACACCCACCGGGTCGCCATCTCCAATCGGCGTCTGGTGTCTATGGACGAGAACGGCGTCACCTTCCGCTGGAAGGATTACCGCGCCAAAGGACACACCCGTCACAAGACGATGACACTCCCGGCCGATGAGTTCATGCGTCGCTTCCTCCTGCACGTGTTGCCCGGCGGGTTCCATCGCATTCGCCACTACGGCTTGCTCGCCAATGCCGAGCGGCGTAGGAATCTCTCCAGAGTGCGTGACTTGCTCGACGTGCCGCCGCCTGAACCTGTCACCGATGAAACCGTCGCCGTCCCTGTCCCGACCTTCGTTTGCCGTTGCTGTGGCGCTGCCATGCAGGTGGTCGAGGTCGTCATGCGCCGGCAACCGATTCGGGAACCCCCATGAGACTCATGACGTTGCTCCATCGCTGCATGCCTTCGTCGGCTCTTGGATTCACCGCGCCGAGAGCGGATTGTTGCCAGATATCACCCATATCACCCCAGTGGCCGGTTTCGCAGCTCGGGCCTTGTGCGTTGGTGGCTCGAGGGAACGACATAGGTACCGAATTCCGCCATGTCGGCGGGCTGCACCCCCAGCCCATGACCACCTCATCGCCGGTGCTCGGCATCAAATCCCCATAGCCCGTGCATCACCCAAACCGCGCAGCAGCATTCCGCGGTTTCCTCCTTCGAGGTCTATTCAACGTCTGCCCACTGGCGCCTGTGCGTCATCCACCCTCGTCACGTGTCGGGCAGACGTCGAACAAACCTAAACCATGAACAAACCTAAACCATAGCTGACGGTGGTGCCGCTCCAGTTGAATGACTGGTGCTATGTGAATGACTGGTGCTATGCAGGTTGCCGACGTTGCTCAGCGCTAGTGCCCCCCCTGGTTCTGCTTCTCAAGAAAATGAGACACCAGATCCATTGGTAGCGGGAAGATGATGGTTGTGTTTTTGTCGGCGCCGATCACCGTGAGTGTTTCCAGATAGCGAAGCTGTATCGCTTGTGGCTCTTGGGCCAATATCGCCGCCGCCTGGAACAGTTTTTCGGAGGCCTGCAACTCCCCCTCGGCGTGAATGACCTTGGCGCGGCGCTCACGCTCCGCCTCGGCCTGACGGGCAATAGCCCGGATCATCGTTTCAGTCAGATCGATCTGCTTGATCTCCACGTTGGAGACCTTGATTCCCCAGGAGTTGGTCTGCACATCGAGCGCCTGCTGCACATCGGCATTGAGCTTTTCTCGCTCAGCAAGCATGTCGTCCAGTTGGTGTTTCCCGAGCACCGAACGCAAGGTGGTTTGCGCAAGCTGACTGGTTGCGTTGAGGTGGTCTTCAACCTCGATCACTGAGTGTTGCGCATCAATGATGCGGAAATAGATGACCGCGCTCACCTTCACCGATACGTTATCGCGCGAGATTACGTCCTGTGTGGGCACTTCGAGCACGACAGTCCGCAGATCGACACGTACGACGTTCTGAATCGCGGGAATGATAAGAACCAAGCCTGGACCCGCCACCTTTTGGTATCGCCCGAGAAAAAACACTACACCTCGTTCGTACTCGCGAAATATCCAGACTGATGACGACAGGAACATCACCGCTACAAGTAGCAAGAACATACCAAAATATCCCGGAAGCATTGCCGCTCTCCTAGATTGAAGGATTACCTCAGCCCATGCCGTCCAGATACAACTGAGGGATTCAAGCAGTCGATGGTGGTCTCCCCCATTCCAGCGTCGCCAGTTGCACCGCTGATAGTCCGCTTTTGAGCAGATCTAACTTCCGGTTAGGGATTGGAGGCTGCCCTTTGCAAATTTCAGTCACAACGTCGTCCAGGGCATCGGACGAGCGACGCCTTTTAATCCGAACTGGCGATGTCTTCACCCACCGCGGCCCCGATCACTTCCGTTGCAGTCGCCGTTTCTTGCACCGTCCGGGTTTCTGCAATCAAGACGACTTGCCCGCTGCTTATCGCATCACGGACCAGATCGGCAAGCCGGCCATCCTTGTGCTCGACACTGGCTTGGGCACCCATGGCTCCACCGACCACGGCACCGAGGCTGGCACCCCAGCCCAACATGGCCAAGGGGCCAATCAGCGGACTCGCGACGAACAATGTGACATTCGCCGCGATCAATGCCACCTCTGCGAGGGCTCCGATACCCGTCCCTACGGCTGCGCCGATAGAACTGTCTACAAGTACGTTAGTCAGGACATCTGTGTTGTCACCTTTGACTTCGCTACCAGCCGTACCCGGACTGGCTGCGAAAACTTGTAGCTGCCCTCGCGGCACTCCACGCTCGACAAGCTTGGATAAGGCACCTTCAGCTTCTTCTCGGTTGGCAAAAATACCCGTTACGTGATGGCGATATTCGTCCACGCTATTTCTCCTTGAAGTTCATCGACAACGTGAAGACCGGCTTTGACCATATCCCCTATTGAACGGGATATCCGTGCGTGATCACACCCAGAACCAGACGCGCGTTATCGAATGGCTATTTTTCGGGGCGCGTTCCCGGTGGTAATGGACTGCACCGCTCGACCGGACGCAAGGTCCACAACTGAAACATCGCCCCCCCCCTCGTTGGTCACTTGAGATCGACAAAGACACGCAATAGAGCGCATCCCGTTGGGGATACCTCGGAGTTTCACGTCTTGCGGAAGCAAGCATCTGTCTGCCTCACCACACCGGCAATCGCCTCATAGGTCGCCCCGCCCTCCTCCTTAGCCGCATTTTTTTTCAGCCGACGGCGCCATGTCTCCTTGAAATCCGAATCGAAATAGAAGACCATGCCGCCCCTTTGTGTTGCACCCCACGGAACCCCATGGCCTTCAAAGACAGTCAGTCGCAATTTGAAATCCTCGACCTATCCCTGATTGACCCGGACCCCACGCATGTGCGGCAGAACGTGAATGAGGACGCCCTCAAAGGCCTCACCAACGCTGTCCAGAAGCTGGGCGTCATCCATCCGCTGATTGTTCGTCCTGGCGCCGGTGGGCGCTTTGAAGTCGTTGCCGGCGAACGCCGCCGCTTGGCCGCAATTCAGGCAGGGGAAGCCAAGGTGCCGGCGGTTATCCGGGCGTGTACGGATGACGAGGCCTTGGAAGTCCGCGTCTTTGAAAACATCGGTCTGGGCGTCCGCGCTGCCCTTGAGCCGCGAGAGATGGCGAATGCCATCCAGGCTATCGCGGAGCGCTTCGCCACGCCTGAGGAAGCGGCTCAGCACTTTGGCCGCAGCCCCACCTGGCTGGCCCAGGCCACGGCAGCGGCCAACTTGTCGGAGAAGGTCACGGCGCTTCTGGACTCGGGAAAGATCACCAGTACCAGCGCGGCGATACAGCTTGAAAAGCTGTCCAAGAAAAACGAGGCCAAGGCTGACTCTTTCATTGAACAGATAGAGCAATTGCCTGAAGGCGAGACGGTCTCAAAGAAGGTGGTGGATGAAGTCTTGCAAGAGGCTCGCGGCAAGAAGGCCGACGAGTTGGCCCCTATTGCGGAACCAACTCCCACTCAACAGCAAGCCGCACCGGCGATGACCGAAGCCCCCATGCCTGCTCGCGAAGATGCGCTGGATAAAGCTTCAGAAGAACGACATGCGCCAGTCCAAGCGCCCTCCGTGCCGCGCAATCGAATCAACCCCGGAAAGGTAAAGCTCGTGGCCGATCTGCTGGGTCTGAGCGAAGACGACGAAGAGGAATTGCTGGTCAGGCTCATCGACGAGTTCTTGTCGATGAAGGGCGTGTAGGCCCGGTTTCCATGGGCACCTTCGGGTGCCTGTTGTGTTTGAAGGGCACACCTTGTTCAGTAAAGCTGCGCCGTCACATCGTTGGCATCTGCACCACGACCTTTCCCTTGGCTCGGCCTTGTTCCAGATAGGCAAGAGCATCCTTTGCTTGATCGAACGGAAACACTTTGTCGATCACCGGGCGGATGTGTCCCGCTTCGAGAAGCGCGCCGATTTCTGCAAGCTGGCGACCGTCGGGACAGGCGAACAGGAATGAATATTCCACATCGCGTTTCTTTGCGCGGCAAATGATTTTGTGGCTGAGCAGGCCGAACACAAATTTCATCAGGAAGTTCATACCGCGGGCACGGGCGAACGCGGCATCCGGTGGTCCGATAAGGGAGACCACCCGGCCCTTGGACTTCAAAATCCGCAGAGATTTTTCGATGCTATCGCCCTTGACCGTGCCGAGCACCGCGTCGTAGTCCCGCAACACGTCCTCGAATTCCTGCTTCTTGTAATCGATCACTTCATCGGCGCCAAGGCTCCGCACTAGGTCGACGTTGCCCGTACTGGTGGTCGTCGCCACCTTTGCGCCCAGGTGTTTTGCAAGCTGGATGGCAAACGTGCCGATGCCACCGGCGCCTGCGGGGATGAACACCTTTTGACCGGCCTTGAGACCGGCCCGCTCCTTGAGGGCTTGCCAGGAGGTGAGCCCGACCATGGGGATCGAGGCGGCTTGCACGAAATCCAGATTGGCGGGGTTGCGTACGGCAAGACGTTCAGGCACGACGGCAAACTCGGCGAGAGATCCACCGCGCTGATCGAAGATGCTGGCGAAGATGGCATCGCCCGGCTTGAAGCGCGTCACGCGGCTACCGACTTCCACCACCACGCCCGCTAAATCGCTGCCCATGGTGGCCGGTAGCTGGAGATGGATGATGGGCTTGAAGCCTCCTTTGGGAATCATGTAGTCGATGGGATTCAGGCCCACCGCACGGACCTGAACGAGTATTTCGTCCGGCTGAATCCCAGGGCGAGGAATGTCGGCGAACGCGAGCTGATCGGATTTGCCATAGCGCGTTAAGACAAGTGCTTTCATTTTCTTCTTTCCAGTAGCGAGGTGGTTTTCCAGGTCATGCGTCCAGACCCATGTCTTTACGAATGCCGGCATCCAACACGGCAGCCGGCGCGAATCGGCGTAGCAGGCGCAGACGACCCGCGACCCCACCAGCGGTGTAGCGCAGTTTCGGTTTCGCTGCGCTGGCCGCTTTAAGCACCACATCGGCAACCACGGCCGGCTTGTCTCCGGCTGCGACCACTTTCTTCATCATCTGGGCCAAGCTCAAGCGGGTCTCGTGATATTCGTCCAGCTTGGCATCGGCTTCCAGTGAATTGGCATCAAACTGGGTGTTCGTGTAGGCCGGCTGGATCAGCGAGACTCGAATGCCTCTCGTGCGCAGCTCATGGTCGAGGGATTCCGAATAGCCTTCTACCGCGTGCTTGGTTGCGGCGTAGAGCGCCATGTAGGGCATCGGCAGGAAGCCCAGCACCGAGCTGATGTTGACGATGCGGCCATGCCCTTGGCTGCGCATGTGGGGCACCACGGCGCGGGTCATTCTCACCAGGCCGAAGAAATTGGTCTCAAAAATCGACTGGGCCAGCTCGATGGAACTCTCTTCCGCGCCGGCGGGGGCGACGCTGAAGCCGGCGTTGTTCACCAGAAGGTCGATGCGGCCATGCAAGCGCAACACTTCGTCCACTGCGGCATCCACTGATTCGTCACGGGTCACGTCCAGGGACAGCATTTCAAATGATCGTTGGCCCGCCGGGCTTGCCCGTCTGCTGGTGCCGTAAACCCGGTAGCCCGCCTGGACTAGTCGCTCTGCCGCGGCTTCGCCGATGCCCGACGAGGCGCCGGTAACGAGTGCGATCCTGCCTTTCATGATTCGGTGCTCCCTTTCTTGTGCTTGCTCATACTCAATCTCCAATCCGCCGTTCCGTTAAATGACGACCGTCATCGTTGATTCTTATATTACGTCCATAATCTATAATGTCAACGCGATGGCAAGCAGAGTGAAAACTGAGCGAGGTAGCGACAATGAGAGTCAGCAGAGCTGAAGCGGCGCAGAACCGGGAACGGGTTATCGAGGTAGCGGCAAAGCTGTTTCGCGAGCGAGGCTTTGACGGCATTGGGGTGGCGGACTTGATGAAAGCCGCCGGCCTGACCCACGGCGGCTTCTATGGCCACTTTGAATCGAAAGAGGATTTGATGGCGCAGGCCTGCTCCCGCGCAGTGGAAGGCTCGCTGGCCGCCTTGCATGAGGTGGCGGAGCGTGACGGGGCAAACGCTTTGGCGGCCATCGCGTCCGCCTATCTGTCCCCTGCTCACAGGGATCAAACCGGCGAAGGATGCGTGATGGCCGCCTTGGGTGCCGAAGCCGCGCGCCATGGCTCGCCGGTACGCAACGCTTTTACCCAGGGCGTTCGCTCAACCATCGACGTGCTGACGCGGCTGGTGCCGGGGGCATCCAAGCGCGCCAAGCGCAAGCAGGCGGTGACGACCTACGCCAGCATGATTGGAGCGCTCGTGCTGGCGCGGGCCATCGACGACGCGGAACTTTCCGAGGAAATTTTGCAGTCGGTATTGGCGTCGATCACCCAGATCAATTCGTCCGCTTCGTCCCGCTGACAACACCGCGTCGACGGGTGCCCGAACACGTCCGCGTCCAGCATGTTGGGATTGGGACGCCCCAGACGGTCCAGCGCAGCCATGTCCTCCGCCGACAGGTCGAAGCCGAAAACATTCAGGTTCTGTGCCTGACGCACCGGGTCCGCCGACTTGGGGCAGGTGACGAAGCCCTGCTGTACCTGCCAATACAGCAGCACCTGAGCGAGGACGAAGAAGAGGAATTGCTGGTCAGGCTAATCGACGACTTCCTGTCGATGAAGGGCGTGTAAGCCCGGCTTCCATAGGCACCTTCGGGTGACTTTTGTTTGCCTGCTCATCGAGCAGCAGTCGTCCACCTTGGGCAGCCCCCCCATCACCGGCGCAGCCCTCCCCCCCCTCGCCATTACGAATTCGCCTGCTAGAGTGAAATTGTTGCCTTGCAGGCAGTGAGATTTTGGCGCCCATGATTCCCGTAGCAGACACGTCGTCAAAGGCAAGCACTCCAATGGATGACTTGACGGCCCGGTTGCGCGAAGCCTTGGAAATGGTGGATCGCTCCCGTGCCGAAGCTATCTTTGACGAAGCAGTCCGTCGCCATTCGACGCTCGAAGTAGTCGAGGGAGCTGTCGTGCCTGCCCTGGCGACGATGGGCGAGGCCTGGAGCGCGGGCAAGCTTGCCCTCTCCCAAATCTACATGGGGAGTCGCATTTGTGAAGAGTTGGTGGAACGCGTCCTGCCGCCCATGGCAGCGGAGCGCAGGAGCCAGCCGCGCCACGCCATTGTGGTGCTCAACGACTACCATCTTTTAGGTAAGCGCATCGTGCTGGCCACCATGCGCGCCAGCGGTTTTGAAATTCTGGATTACGGTCGCATGGAGGTAGATGAACTCGTCGCCCGCATCGTCAAAGACAAATTGGAAATCCTGCTGATTTCCGTGCTCATGCTGCCGTCCGCATTGAAGGTCAAAGACGTCCGTGCAGCGCTCGATTCCCAGGGCTACAAGTTACGCATTGCGGTGGGGGGTGCCCCGTTCTTTTTTGACCCTGATCTATGGCGGGAAGTCGGTGCCGATGCAATGGGCCGCAACGCGGCTGATGCCGTCGCCATCGTCAGTCGCTGGATGAAAGAGATGTCATGACCACGCCGATGACAAGGGTTCAGCGTGCCATGGCACATCAAGAGCCCGACCGGGTTCCCCTGTTTCTTCTCACCACGCTGCACGGGGCCAAGGCCTTGGGTTTGAGCATCCGGGAGTACTTTTCCCGTGCCGAAAATATTGTCGAGGGGCAGATGCGCTTGCAGGCGAAGTTCCGAAGCGACTGTGTAACGCCTTCGCTATATGCGGCACTCGAAGCGGAAGCCTTTGGCGCTGAGACGGCTTTCTTTGATGACGGCCCACCCAATTGCAGCGGTCCCGTCATACATCAAAGCGATGACATCGACCACCTGCCATTGCCGCGCCTAGGAGACACGCCCGGCCTGCTACGCGGACTGGAGACGATTCGCCAACTGAAAGAACGGGTGGGCGACTCCATTCCCATCGTCGGATCGGTCACTTCACCGTTCTCCCTGCCGATCATGCAGATGGGATTCGGACGCTACATAGAGCTTCTCTACAACGACCCGCCGCGCTTCGAGCGACTCATGGCCGTCAATCAGGCCTTCTGCATTGAATGGGCGAATGCCCAGCTGAAAGCCGGAGCCACGGCGATTGGCTATGCCGACCCTATGTCATCGACGACGATCATTCCGCGCGACCTTTACTTGAAGACAGGCTTCCGGATCGCCCAAGAAACCCTGAGTCGGATTGAAGGCTCAACCGCCATCCATCTTGCCTCTGGGCGTGGCTTACCGATTGCCGAAGACATCGTCGCCACCCGTGCGGTTGCGATCGGGATCAGCACGTTGGAAGATTTGGCGGACTGGAAAATTGCGGTCGGTGATCGGATGACGCTGATCGGCAACCTGAACGGCATTGCCATGCGGCAGTGGTCATTCGAGGACGTGGAGCGCGAGGTAAAACAGGCGATTGCCGCCGCCGGTCGTGGCGGCGGCTTCATTCTTTCCGACAACCACGGGGAAATTCCCTGGCAAGTACCCGACACGGTGCTGCTCGCTATTCGTGAAGCTGCCGATCATTGGGGCCAATACCCCCTCGATTGGATCGGTGAGACATGAGTGGCTGCCTCTACTTGCTTTGCTGTCACAACTTCCAGGCAGAACTGCGCGCAACAGTTGCCGCCGAAGGCTGGCCGGACGTTGTCGTGGCCGACTTCCCGGCACGCTGCGGCCACCCGCCCCTAAGCTGGGACGAACTGCGCCCGCTACTGGGCGCAGATTGCACGCAAGTCGTCATTCTCGGCCGCTGTTGTCTTCAGGGCATGTCGCCTCCGCCCGAAGACACGATGCCTGTCCGCCAAATATCTTTGGATGAATGTTTTCATTTGGTCGCGGGCGCCACCCTCGTGTCGGAGGCGCTAGCAAGAGGCGCGTACCTGATGACACCAACGTGGCTCGAAGACTGGCGTGCCCACGTTGGCAAATTGGGTTTCAATGAAGATACCGGGCCGGATTTTTTTCGCAATTTCGCACGAGAACTCGTGCTCCTGGATACAGGTGTCACCGCCGATGCGCCAAGAAAGCTGGAGGACATGGCGACGGCCCTTAGTTTGCCAGCCAGCCGTATCGCAGTCGGCATCGACTACACGAGACTGCTGCTTGCTCGCCTAGTGGCCGAATGGAAGCTGGAACAAGCCCAGCGTCAAAGTTGGCAGCATATGGATCAACTGGCGGCCATGGATTTCCTCGGGCGTCTGCCCTTGCTAAAGGATGAGACGGAAACCGTCGTCGCCATAGAGAACACATTTCGCATGTTGTTCGCCCCCGAAACCTTCCATTACGTGCGCTACGACGAAGAGGGAGCCCTTGGCCTGGAAACGCTTCCGCCTTCCCTATGCCACCAAGTCACGGACCTGCAAGGCGAATGGGCGTGGACCGCTACGGGAAACGGCTTCTTGCTACGTTTGCACAGGAATGGCCGAACCTTGGGTGTCCTGGTGGCGGATCGTTTCGCCTTCCCCGAATTCCGTGAGCGTTACTTGGCCCTTGCCTTGTCCGTCGCGGGAGTCTGCGCCCTGGCCATCGAAAATTCCCGCACCTATGCCCGAATCAAGACAACGGAAGTGGCGCTGCGCCGAAGCGAACACAGCCTGAAGATGGCCCAGGCCATCGCCCACGTAGGTCACTGGGAATGGGACCAGGAGTCGAACCATATGCAGTGGTCCGACGAGATCTATCGGATTCTCGGATTGGAGCCTGCCGCCACGGCGCCGAACAGGGAGGCATTCTTCACCACCGTTCATCCCGAGGACCGCGCAGCGTTGGCAGAACGCATCGATTCGGGCCACGCCTCCGGTGGCTTTGATCTGGAATACAGGATCATCCGTCCCGACGGCAGCGTACGCGTCGTGCACAGCGTGGGCGAACTGGTACCGCTCGGTAATGGAACGCACCCCAAACTGATCGGCACCGTTCACGACGTAACGGCCTCCCGGCCCGTGCAGGAAGTGCTGGGGGTGATTCAGGACATCACGGAACGCAAAGCCATAGAGCTGCGTCTGGCCGAAGAAGCCCACACGGACGCATTGACGGGCTGCGCCAACCGCAGGCATTTCATGGAACAGGCCAGAGCGGAATTGGCGCGGGTAATCCGCTATGGCGGCGCGCTGTCGGTACTGATGCTCGACATCGACCACTTCAAAACCGTCAATGACCGCTACGGCCACCCCGTCGGCGACCTGGCGCTACAAACGCTGGCACACGTCTGCCGCGGTGCGCTGCGGGAAGCGGATTTAATAGGCCGCCTGGGCGGCGAGGAGTTTGCCGTACTACTGCCGGAAACCGGATGCGAGAAGGCGCAGGAAGTCGCTGAACGCTTGCGCCAAGACTTGAAGGCCACCGAAATTCCCATCGCCGGACAACCGCCCTTTCACATCACCGCCTCCATTGGCGTCGCTACGCGCCCTCACGGCGAAACGCAGATAGAAGAAGTTCTTCGCCGTGCAGATCAGGCGCTATACGACGCCAAGGAAACAGGACGCGATCGCGTCGTGGTAGCGCAACCGCATGATGTTCGCCATTGATCCGCAGCTGATCCGCCCGCAAAGCACAGCCTTTTGGTCGTTCATGGACCAGGAGGAACATGGACGAAAGGAACCGGCGGGCGGCGATTTCGTCTGACCAGTTCCCCCCTCCTTGATTTCATCCATGAACATCAACTTCTCCATCGACGAAGCCACCGGCCAATTGCTCACCCGTCTCGCGGAAGAGTGGGGCGAGACCCGTACCGCCCTGGTACGACGCGCCTTGATTGAGTGGCTGGAACGCCATCAGGAAACGCCCCGCTGGCCCGAGGCGATCATGGAGTTCAAGGGCACCGCCGACATGCCGCTTTTCGAGGCCAGCCGCGACAAACTGATCCATCCCGCCGCCGATCCGCTCTCATGAAATATCTACTCGATACCTGCACCATCAGCGACTTCGTCAAGGGCCAGCCCAGCGTGATGGCGAAGCTAAAGGCCACGCCTGCCAAACAGATCGGCGTATCGTCCCTGACCCGCATGGAAGTGGCCTTCGGCCTCTCCCGCCATTCGGAGCGGGAGCGCAAGCTGGCGCCGGTGCTGGATGCCCTGTTCGAGGCCATCGTCACCGTGCCCTTTGAAGAAGCCGACGCCCTGGCCGCTGCCGGCATCCGCGCCGGGCTAGTGAAGCCCCTGGGCGCCTACGACCTGCTCATCGCCGGCACGGCCCTGGCGCGGGGCTTGGTGCTGGTGACATCGAACATCGCCGAACTCCAGCGCGTGGGGGGGCTGCAATTGGAGGATTGGCGGTAGGCCGCGCTGATCGCCGCTTATTGCTTGTACTCAAACGTACCGCAGGATCAGGCCGACGCCGCTCGCCACCAGCAAACCGTGGAGCAACAAAAACAACCGCTCGCGGCTCAAATGCAGGTCCACATGGTGGCCTATGAAGGTTCCCAGAATCATGGCCGGCAGACAGGCCAGCGCCATTGCCAGCAACGCACCATCCACGAATCCGAGCGTCCCACATAAAAACAGCCGCCACGCGGTTGAAAGCGCGACGCACACCGATTGGGTCGCACGAAAAGCTTCCCGCTGTTCCAGCCGACGCTCCAGATAGGTCGCATAGACAAAGCCGCCGCTTCCGAAAAGGCCGCCCAGCACACCGCCGAACACGCCACGCAGAAAGGCGCCATCGGGACGGAAACCGCCTCGCAGTGCTGAAGGCGATGGCGACCTTTTCTGCATCAATCCTCGGCAGCCTTGAATCGCAACGAAAGTCCCCATCAACACAGCCATCACGCCTGGGGGAATCCGCGACAGCATCAGGACACCCAGTACCTGACCCGTCGCCATGCCGGGCACCAGCTGTCGCAACTCGGCCCACACCACCTGATCCCGTGCGCGCCAGCCGCGCCGTAGCGAACTACCGCAATCGAGCAAGGCCAGCAGCGGCACTACGCGAGCAACGGGCAGAACCAAAGCCAGAGGCGCGCTGGCGATCAACCCCGAGCCGAAGCCCGCCAAGGTGAATACCAGGTAAGCCAGCACCAGGGCGGCGAAGGCCACCGCCAGCAAGCCCGGCGTTGCTGTGATGGAAAGGGATGAAAGCAGGTCGGCCATGTCGCTCGCTCAAAATTAGGAAGGCCGTTTCATTCTGAGGAGCCGTCGGGTATAAGACCAATATCAAATTTCGCCGCCACCCATTCCTAAAAAGCATGTCTAGCCTTCGACAGATTCGCTACTTCCTCACGGTTGCCGATCTGGGGAGCTTCACCCAGGCAGCCAGTGCCTTGTTCGTGGCCCAGCCTGCCTTAAGCCGGCAGATCGCCCAGTTGGAGCAGGAATTGGGCTTCACCCTGTTCGAGCGTGAAGCCCGCGGCGTGCGGCTCACCGCCGCCGGTGCCCTCTTTCGGGATCGGGTCGGCACCGTGGAAAAACTGCTCGTCTCGGCGGCGGAAGAAAGCAGCCGCCTGGCTCGGGGCGAGGGCGGCGTCCTGCGGCTGCTGCATTCCAGTTCGGTCCCTACCGTGAGCCTGATGCCGGCCATAAAACGCTTCGTGGAAGAAGCGCCGAACGCCCGCATCGATCTGGACCGCGTTTCGTCTGAGATCCAGGTGACGGCGATCGCCGGCCACAAAGCCGACATCGGCATCGTGCGCTTGCCCGTGCTGCGCCGAGACCCGGCGGTGAATTTCATTGAACTGCCGGCGGAAGCCTTGTGGGTCGCCCTGCCGGCAGCGCATCCCTTGGCCCAGCGCAAACGCTTGGCCCTCGCCGACTTGGCCGAGGAAGCCTTCGTCTCCGCCGTTCATCGGGAAAGGGGCGGACTGGCCCGGTGCGTTGCCAACCTGTGCCTGCAACGGGGCTTCGTTCCCAAGCTCGCCCCGGTGATCTCTCGCAAGACCTCCATGCTCAATCTGGTCGCCGCTGGCTTTGGCATTGCCGTCGTCCCCGAACGAATGACCGCCATCAGCGAAACCGGCGTGGTCTACCGCCCGCTCAAGGACGAGGACGCGGTATCGACCACGGCCCTGGTGCTCCCCCTGCGCCCCACGCCCCTGGCCCAGCGTTTTGCCGACTTGGTCCGCTCCACTGCAAGCCCCGAAAATTTCAACTCAGCTCGAACGAAGCCATTGCCGTAACACTCGTCATTCCCGCGAAGGCGGGAATCCAGGTTTTTGCTGCCCTTCCTGGATCCCGGCTTTCGCCGGGATGACGTCATGGGGCATAGAGGCCTGCAAAAGAAGGATTGGCGGTAAAGTCGCGCCTCCGCGATTTCTGCACTTCCTCCGTTGATGGCCCAGGCTGCCCCCGCCCTCGATACCCTGCTGCTGCCCTTTGAACTCGGCGACCTCACGTGGCCCGAGGGGCCGGTGCTGTTCCTGCGCGCCCGAGCCGGCGCAGCCTTGCACGGCGCACCGAAGGACAGGCTGCTCTGCGAACAGAGTTTCAAGCCCCACGCCGATGCGCTGGAAGCCGCGGGCTTTACGGTGACAGGCGAAGAAAGCGAAGGCGCGTTTTCCCTGGTGCTGGTGCTCACGCCCCGTCAGCGAGAGGAATCCAAAGCCCTGCTCGCCCGCGCCCTGCAACGGGCCACGCCCGGCGGCATCGTGATCGCCGCCGCCGCCAACACCGAAGGCGCCCGCTCGGCGGAGTCCGACCTGGAACAGTTGGCTGGCAGCGTACGAAGCGAATCTAAGAACAAATGCCGCGTCTTCTGGGCCGTGGCCGGGGGCGACAACAACGAGTCGCTCATCGCCGAATGGGCCGCCCTGGATGCACCCCGCCCCATCGCCGAAGGCCGCTTCTGGAGCCGCCCCGGCCTGTTTGCCTGGGACCGCATCGACAGCGCATCTGCCCTGCTCGCCCAGCATCTGCCCAAGGATTTGAAAGGCCGCGGCGCCGATCTGGGCGCCGGTTATGGCTATCTCTCCGCCGAAGTGCTGGCCCGCTGTTC
>DASUJA010000135.1:0-3674 GCA_036279515.1 Rhodocyclaceae bacterium
CTACCTGATGGGCAAGGAACCCTTCCCCTTCGATCTGCTGTTCTGGAACTCCGATTCCACCCGCATGCCCTACGCCATGCACAGCTTCTACCTGCGCAACATGTACCTGCACAACAAGCTGCGCGAACCCGGCGGCCTCACTCTGGCCGGCGTGCCCATCGATCTGTCCCTGGTGAAGACCCCGGTCTACTTCATCTCCACCATCGAAGACCATATCGCGCCGTGGAAATCCACCTACGCCGGCACCAAGCTGTTCTCCGGTCCCGTGCGCTTCGTGTTGGGTGGCTCCGGCCACATCGCCGGCATCGTCAATCCGCCTGTTGCCAACAAGTATGGCTACTGGACCGGCACGGCCAAGAAAATGCCCGATGCGCCCGAAGCCTGGTTGGCCGAAGCCAAGCAGAACGAAGGCTCCTGGTGGACCGACTGGCAGCAGTGGGTGGAAAAGCTGAACGGTGACGAAAAAGTCCCGGCCCGCGATCCCGCCAAGGGCAAGCTCAAGGTGCTGGAAGATGCTCCCGGCTCCTTCGCCAAGTTCCGTCTGGACGCGCCGAAGAAGTAAGCAGGTTGGACGTTTCCAGCATTACCGGCGTCACCAACGCGCCGCGGGACGAGTTTCCGCAGCGCGTTGTTTTTGATACCAACGCCATCCTCTCCCTCTGGGCCTTCACTGATAGCCGCTTCGCGCCGCTACGGGCCGAAGTGGATGCGGGTCGCTGGCTCGCTTTGACGCGGCTCGATTGCCTTGCCGAGTTGCAGCGCGTGCTGACCTATCCCCAATTTAAGTTCGACGAGGCTCGCCAAGCTGCGTCCTATGCGGCTTACGAGACGCAAGCGATTTGTTGGGATGGCGAACCTCTTGATGCGGAACTGCCCCGCTGCAAAGACCGGGACGATCAAAAGTTCCTGGAACTGGCGCGGGATGCCGGCGCCCATTGGTTGGTCACGTCAGACAAACTGGTCCTGCGCTGCGCCCGCAGGGAGAAGCTGCGCGGGATATTCCAGATCGTGAAGCCGGATCATCTGCTGGCGGAGTTGATTGCTGCGGCGTGATAGCGTGGTGAAGCCGTAGCTTCGCAAGGCAATATCCGTTCGTCCTGAGCGCAGGCGTAGCCGAAGTCGAAGGATGAGTGGACGTAGGTAGAGCCAATTTTCATCCTTCGACTTCGGCGCTTTTGCGCCTACGCTCAGGACGAACGGTGTCGACTCATATCGGTATGGCGCATTCATAGCCCAAACCATCGCCCGAAGACTCAGATCCCATCCGGGTTTCCGGTCAGTCCCAATACCAATGAATACGCGCGCACATACGTGCACGCGCAACCCCTACAGCGACAACCCTCGCGGCTTGCGCCCCGCCTTCGATGCCAGAAAGTCGTAGAGCCGATTCGGTAGCAGCCTCATGATCCGCGCCACAACGCCCATCTGCCACGGCACCACGGCGAAGGACTTGCCGGCGTCGATGACGCGGGCCATGCGTTTCACTGCAACGTCCACCGGCAGCATGAAGGGCATGGCGTAGTCGTTCACCGCCGTCATGGGCGTTTCGATGTAGCCCGGCGCGACGGTCACGACTTTTACGCCGCTGCCGCGCAATTCCACCCGTAGGCTTTCCAGGTAGCCGAGGACTGCCGCTTTAGAGGCGGAGTAGGCGCCGGCACCGGGCAGGCCGCGAATGCCGGCGACGGAGGCAATGCCCACCAGCCGCCCGCGTCCGGCCCGATGCATGGGCGCGGCGAAGGGCGAGAAGGTGTGCACCATGCCCATTACATTGACGTTGAAGACACGGGCGAAGGCAGGGATGTCTTCTGTTTCCTCGGTGAGCGTTCCGGCCGAAATGCCGGCATTGGCGATCACGATGTCGGGCACGCCGGCCTGGGCCATGAAGTCGGCGGCTGCCGCTGTGAGGGCGGGCGCGTCAGTCACGTCCAACGGATAGCAGTGGCAACGGACGCCGCAGGTACGCGCGAGTTCTTCCGCCAATTGATTCAGCAAATCGCTGCGTCGCGCGGCGAGGCCAAGCTCCGCGCCTTGGGCGGCGTAGTGGCGAGCAAGCGCGGCGCCGATGCCGGAGGACGCGCCCGTTAAAAAAACCCGCAAGGGCTGCCTGCGGGTTTTTTTTGTGGTGACCGTAGTGACTTCGGTGGTCATGGGCTGAGTTTTGGCGGCGCCTATTTCTTCGATTCCTTGCGTGCCTTTGCGATCAGCGCATCGGCCACTTCCATGAAGTGCTCGGGCGACATGCCGGCCGGTTCCAGAATGCGATAGCGGCCATTGATGGTGACGCCGGGCGTGCCGTCGATGCCGGCACGCTGAGCCTGCTGGCCGGCGCGCTGTAGCTTGCTCTGGATGGCGAATGAGTTGTAGGCGTCGTTGAACTTGGCAGTATCCACGCCCTTCTTGGCCAGCCAGGGCGCAAAGGCGCGGTCGTCGGCGGGGTTGAATTGGCGCTCGTTGTGGATGGCGGCAAAGATGTCGTTACGCAGCTTGCCTTCCAGATTCATGGCATCCAAAGCGAAGTAGAGCTTAGCGCCCGGCACCCAGGTGGGATTCAGCGGTGCGGGGACGAAGCGCACGGCCACGTCCTTGGCTTGCTTCTTCATCCACTGATTGAAGGTGGGCTCAAAGTGGAAGCAGTGGGGGCAGCCGTACCAGAAGAATTCGGTGACTTCGATCTTGCCCGCAGTGTCAGTGGGCTGCGGTGGGTTGATGACCGCATAGTCCTTGCCTTCCACCGGATCGGCGGCGAAGGCGGGAAGGGCAGCAGCGCCGACAATGGCCAGGCTGACGCTGAATAAGAGAGTTTTCAGAAGACGCATGAGGAGGCTCCGTTGGGAAAAGTCGCCGCTCGACGGAGAGCGGCCGTGTGAGTTTCCGTGCTTATGCCGAGCTACTGTCGATCTAATTGTTACCAACCTTGACCACGGTGGCCTGAATGCCGCCCTGAGCCAATTGGTTGCGTACCTTGTTCATATCCTCAGGGCTGCCGTAGGGGCCGGTGCGAACCCGGTGCAGGACGCCCTTGTCGGCGGTGGTGACCTGTTGCACGCTGGCTTCCACACCCATCAGGGCCAGCTTTGCCTTGAGGTTGTCGGCATCGGCAGGCTTTTGGAAGGCGCCAACCTGGAGGTAGATCTGTTCGTTTGAGGCGGCCTTCTCGGCAGGCTTATCCGCCGCAGGTTTGGCGTCGGCGGGCTTGTCTCCAGCTTTGCCCGCAGGTGCGGCTTCGTTGCCCGGAAGGATGTTGTAGAACTCGAAGCGAGGCTTCTCCACGGGCTTGTCGCCGGGCTTGCCGGGCAGGGCACTCGGCGTGCCGCCGTTGTTGGCTGCTGCTGCGGGCGCCGCCTTATCAGGGGCAGGGCGGGACTTTTCCTGGAAGGGCATGGGCGCCTTGTTCAGATACCAGACCAGACCGAAGGCGATCAGGACACCGAACACCAGGCCGATGAAAACGCCCAGCACGGTGCTGCCGCCGCTCTTGCGGGCGGCGGAGTTTTTGACGGGACGGCTTTTCGCTTCTCGACTCATCACATGCTTTCCGGGGCGGAAACGCCCAAAAGGTTCAAACCGTTGCGCAGGGTCTGGCGGGTTGCCAGGGCCAGGGCCAGACGGGCGTTCTTGGTGGTTTCGTCATCCACCAGCACGCGGTCGCTGTTGTACCAGCCGTGGAAGTC
>DASUJA010000136.1:0-4096 GCA_036279515.1 Rhodocyclaceae bacterium
AGTGCAGGTGGGTGAATGCCACAAAGCAGAAAACCCATCATCACCAACGCGCTTGTACTACTGGAGAGAAACCACTAAATCCTGCACCACACCTGACTCTACAGCGATGAGAACTTGCGAATACTCATCACAATTCAGGCGATGGCAGACCAATCGAAGCACGGGCCTGGATCAATCTTTCGCCCCGGTGCGATGTGTTCATGACCAACCACGTCGACGATGGGATAGCGTGCTTTCAAAACCGGCAGCAGCGCATTGAGGGTTTGGTACTGAGACGACTCGAAGGGCAGATACTCGCAACCCTCCAACTCAATGCCGATGGAGAAATCGTTACATCGACTTCGTCCGCGCCAGGATGAAACTCCCGCGTGCCACGCGCGTCGATCACAGGGCACGTACTGGATCAGGCTACCGTCGCGACGAATCAGGAAGTGGGATGAAACTCGCAAGGCGGAAAGGCCGATGAAACCTGGGTGTTCCGCCTCATCCAGCGTATTGGTAAACAAGCGGGTGATGGCCTCGCCGCCAAACTGGCCAGCGGGCAAGCTGATGAAGTGGATCACCAGCAGATCAATTGCCGTCCCTTCGGGGCGCGCGTCGTGATTGGGAGATTCGAGGTAGCGGGCCTGGACGATGCGTCCGTCTTCTACTTCGCTCCAATCGCAAGCCGCCACGATATTAGTCATTGAGTCCCAGGCGCTCCATGCGATAGCGCAGCGAACGGAAGGTCACACCGAGCAGCTTGGCAGCGGCGGTACGGTTGAAACGGGTCTTGTTCAGAGCATCGAGGATGGCCTGCTTTTCCACGTGATCCAGATATTCCTGCAAAGACGTGTCCATCACTGGGCCATCGCCATTCTCCCCGCCCAGACACAAGGCCACGGGTGAAAGACACAAGTCGGCAGGGGTGATGTCGTCACCGCACCGCAAGGCCATGGCCCGCTCCAGGATGTTTTCCAACTCACGCACGTTGCCGGGGAACGAATAGCTCCGTAGCGCGTCCTTCGCCTCCCTGGAGAGCGGTGGCACGGGAACCCCCGCATCCTGAGCCATGCGTTTCAGAATCCGCTCGGCCAGCAACAGAACATCGTTGCCACACTCTCGCAGGCTCGGCATGCGCAGCTCAATCACGTTGAGACGGAAGTACAAGTCCTGGCGGAAGCGCCCTTGTTCCACCAACGCCCGCAGGTTCTGGTGAGTGGCGCTGAGGATGCGCACATCCACCGCATCCTCGGTGGGACTGCCGACCTTGCGCAACTTCTTTTCCTGGATCACGCGAAGCAGCTTGACCTGCATGGCAGCAGGCAAATCGGCCACCTCATCGAGGAACAGGGTGCCGCCATGAGCAGCCTGGAAGAAGCCATCCCGCTCTTGCTCCGCGCCCGTGAAAGCGCCTTTCCGATAACCGAAGAATTCGCTCTCCATGAGGTTTTCAGGAATGGCGCCGCAATTAACCGGCACGAACGGGCCGTCACGCCGAGCGCCGAGACGATGAATCATGCGCGCCGCCAACTCCTTGCCGCTGCCCGACTCACCTTGGATATGCACCGGCGCCTGACTGCGAGCCACTCGGTCAATGAGGCCGCGCACCTCCTCCATGGCCGAAGATTCACCGAGCAAGGCGAGCGGCGTATCCACATCAAGCTGCCGATCGCCTTCCATCTTGGGCAAGCCCACCGCCGTTTTCACCAGCGTCCGCAATTGCTCAAGGGAAACCGGCTTGGAAAGGTAATCAAAGGCACCAGCCTTGAGGGCGGCCACGGCGTTCTCGGTGCTTCCATGGGCTGTGATGACGGCCACCGGCAATTCAGGATAGGTCTCGCCGATGTGGTGCACCAAGGACAAACCCTCACCATCGGGCAAGCGCATGTCGGTAAGGCACAGGTCGTAACAGCCTTGCTCCAGGAGGCCTCGGGCCTCTGCCAAATTGGCGGCGCAATCAGCCACCAAGCCCATGCGCGCCATGGTGAGATCCAACAATTCACGGATGTCCGCTTCGTCATCGACGATCAGCACCCGCTTGTGACTATCCCGTTTAACCACCTAGCCTCCGTTCTGTTCCGGTCCCTTACGACCTGCCATCCTGAAGTGGGCACCACCCTCGCCGTCCAGCAGAACCAGGATGGCTCCATTGGCCTCGCACAACTCACGTGCAATATAAAGGCCCAGGCCAGTGCCGGTGGAACGGGTGGTGAAGAAAGGCTCGAACACTCGGATCCTGGCCGATGCCTCAATGCCGGGCCCATCGTCTTCCACATGCAACTCCACGGTGTTGGCGCCTGCTGGCATCTCAACGCGAATATGCACGCTGCCGGGCACTCCACTGCAATAACGAACCGCATTGCCTACCAGATTCCCAAGCAAACGATTGAGATGCCCCCGATCAAAGAGCAGCGTCGCCGCAGGCGGACACTCCACCGACAACACCTTCGCCGCCGAGGCATCAGCCACTGCTAGCTCTTCGACGAAGGATTCGAGAAACGGTTGCAGACGGATGGTTTCAATCTGAGTCTTGTCGCGCCGCCCCAACTCCAGCACGTCGGTCACCAGACGATTCAAGCGCTGAGTGTTCTCGCTGATGATGCGTAGCAAGCGGGCTTGGAGCGCCGGATCTTGCTCGTCCTGCAGCAACTCACCCGCGTGACTGATGGCAGCAAGCGGATTGCGAATTTCATGGGCCATGTTGGCGGTCAGCCGCCCCAGGGCCGCCAACTTGAGCTGCTGGGCCTGGGCCTGAAGACGCGCGGTATCAGCCAAATAGATGAGGGAATCCTCGCCAACACCCGCAGGCACATAGCGCACATGCAAGGGGCGGTTGCCCCCCGGCAGCGTCACTACGGTTTCTACCTCCCGCCCCCAAGTACGCCACTCGGGATAGCGCCGAGCCAGATCGTGGCAAAAATCATCCAACTCAATCGGCTCACGTCCGGCCACATGGCATAGGGCCTCGGCCTGACGATTGTGTTGGCGCACGCGACCTTCTCCATCCACCACCAACACACCATCCTGCATGTCGCGGATGACTTGCTCGTTGATTCGGAGTTGCACAGCCAACTCATTGCCGCGCTCTTCCGCCAGCAATTCACTCGCGACAGCCCGACGGGAAAGCAGATGGGCCGTGGCCGCCGTGCCGAAATAGCCCGCGCAGATGATGCCCGTATAGGTGAAATCGCTGAGATCGGCACTGCCATCCAAAAGCCGCGAGCCCTGCTCAAGCAGCACAGCAACCGATGCCAAGGACGCATAGAACATGGTGAGCCGCCCCTGCCCCACCAATCCCGCCCCGGCCAGCACCACCAACAACATGTAGCTGATACCGCTGCGGTTGCCCCCGGACAAGTGCATCAGAGCCGTCAACACCGCCACGTCGACGGTGACTTCGATGGTCAGCAGCAGATTGAAATGGGGGCGCCAACGCAGCAAGACAAAAAATCCCACCGCCGCCAACAAATAAGCCCGCACCAACCACTCGGCAATGGGCGCGGTCTGGATGCTGAAGGGCATCAAGGACGACGGCAGCACCAGTGCGATGCCAAAGAGCAGCGCCACCAGCATCCGGTAGATATGGAAGTAATGGAGGGAGCGCCAGTAGGACTCCGATGGCACGCCCGACGCGGCGAGTTGACGCCAGGGCGTCGTCATTGTGCTGACTGCTTCCATTGGCGGTAGTGCTGCTCGCAGCAAAAAGCCCTGCCATCCCGAAACAGCACCTCGTTTTCGGGTGCATGCACTCGACAGAAGTCGCAGGGAATCATACGAATGGGACCGCCCGACGAGCGTGCGGAAGTCGACTCGGAGCGAGAACGTAATTGGGCGCGGGATCGGCTAATGCCCCAGAACACCAGCGCGATGGTTAACCAGAACAACCACTTGAGCATGGGGCCTCCGCTGAGGGGACACACACACGAAAAACGACGAACAAACAAAAACGCCGGACTCCTGACGGAACCGGCGTATGCGCCTGTTATGAATCCAACAGGTCAAGGATTTGGTCGGGGTGAGAGGATTCGAACCTCCGACTCCTGCGTCCCGAACGCAGTACTCTACCAGGCTGAGCTACACCCCGAAACCGGACCAACTAGCGGGAATCCTTTGC
>DASUJA010000137.1:0-2400 GCA_036279515.1 Rhodocyclaceae bacterium
GTAGCGCTGCTTCACCGTCGGATCATTGCTCTCGCGCACCATGCCGTGGGAGCGCAGCATGCGCACTTGCTGGTACACCTCGTCGTCGTCGGTGCACACCATGCCGCCTTCGATGGTGCTCAGGTGGTGAGCGTAGTAGAAGGAGAAATTGGAGATCCAGCCGTAGCTGCCCAGCTTCTTGTCGTGATGGCTGGCACCATGGGATTCGCACACGTCCTCGATGAGCGGGATGTTGCGTTCTTTAAGGGCTGCCAGCAGTTCGTCGGTAAGACCGTCAAAACCTTGGACGTGGGTCAGGAAAACAGCGCGCGTGCGGGGCGTGATGGCATCGAGGATTTTGGTGGAATCCATGGCCAAGCTGCGACGGTCAATATCCACGAACACTGGCGTGAAGCCGTTTTGCAAAACGCTGGCGATGTCGGAAATCCAGGTCAGCGGCGGCACGATCACCTCGCCGCCTTCAGGATGGCGCAGGCGAAGAATCGCCATGGTCAGCAAATTGGCCGAGGCGCCGGAGTTCACAAAGACGCTGTGCTTCACGCCCAGCCAGCCGGACCATTCCTCCTCAAACGCACGCACGTTCGCCCCATTGGTCAGCATTGGGTCATCCTGTCGCAGATGCTCAATGACGGCATCCAGATCTTCGCGGAGGATGTTGTTGCGCATGAGGGGGAACTTCATGGGAATTCCTGTGAGTGGTTAAAGACCGTTGCGGTCAAGGAAGGCGGAGATGCCGCGCTGCACGGCTTCGGGGCCGATGCCGACTTGTTCGTGAAGCTGGGCGCGGCTGCCCAACTCGAAACGATAGCCGGGGGCAACGCCCAGATTGAGCAAGGGGCGGTGAGGCTCGCGTGCCAGAAGGTCGAACATCATGGCGTCCACGCCGCCACGGCCCTTGAAGCCCTCTTCCAATGTCACGATGGCTTGATAGGGCACAAGGGTTTTCAGGAAGGCTGCGCGGTCGAAACCTGCAATGTCGAACAAATCGATGACCGAAAGTTTGCGGCCCGTGGCTGCCATGCGGTCGGCGACCTGCAAGGCCGTGTGCACCGGGTAGCCCGTGGCGATCAGGCAGGTTTGGCCCTCCTCGCGCAGGGAGGCAAATCCCCGATTCAGGTCCGGTGCACCTTCCGCATGGATCACGGGCAGCACCTGGGCATCCAGGCGCAGATACTTGGGTTGCTTGCGCGCTAGGCAAACATCGAACAGGGCGGCGGTCGTCACGTGATCGCTTGGCGAGAGCAGGCCCAGGTTGGGCAAGCCGCGCATGATCGTCAGGTCTTCGTAGCACTGGTGAGTCGGGCCGGACACCACGTAGCTGTATCCCGCGCCGACGCCGATCAAGTTCACGTTCATGGGCCGCACTTCCGAGAGCAGTGCCAAACTCACGCGAATCTGTTCATAGCAACGCATGGTGATGAAGGGCGCGATGGCGTAGGCGAACACCGTATAGCCCTCTAGGGCCAAGCCGGCGGAAACGTTGATCAGATTCTGTTCGGCGATGCCGACGTTGACGAAGCGATCAGGATGTTCGGCGCGGATGCGATCAATTACCGGAGAGCCAAAGTCCGCTGTGACGAAGAACAGTCGGTAATCCTGTTTCATCGCTTCCAGTAGGCGCGTGAGGAAGGCGTCGCGCATGGCCTTGGCGGGCTGGGTCATGGCGCTTCTCCAGGTGCTTGAGCGAGTAGTTGATCCAACAGTTCGGGCTTGGGATTGATGATGTGGCTCAGGGGTTCGCCCTCAAGCTTGGGCACGCCACGGCCTTTCTTGGTGTGCGCAATCAGCACTTTCGGCTTGCCTGTTTGGCTAGCCTTCATGTCGGCCAAGCATGCGCGGACCTTGTCTGCATCGTGACCGTCCACTTCCTCCGCATGCCAGCCGAAGGCGGCGAAGCGTTGCGCCAGATCGCCGTGAGTGACGATTTGGTCGGTGTAATCCAGCATGCTGATGTGATTGTTGTCCACGATCAGATTGAGGTTGTCTAGGCCGTGATGGGCGGCGAACATGGTGGCTTCCCAGTTGGCGCCTTCATGGAGCTCACCGTCGCCGGTAACGACGAAAACGGATCGGTTGCTGCCCTTGCGCTTCAGGCCGAGGGCAATGCCCGTCGCTACGCCCAGTCCATGTCCGAGGGAGCCGTTGACGGTTTCGTAACCGGGAATCACCGGATCGGGAATGCCGCCGAGGAAACTACCCGCTTGGCAAACTCGCTCCAACTCTTCTTTGGGGAAAAAACCCAAGTCGGCGAGGATCGGATACATGCAGATGGAGCCGTGGCCCTTGCTGATAATGAGTCGATCCCGCTGCTCGGCCAGAGGCGTTGCTGCGTCGTAGCGCAGCACGCCGCCGTAGTACAAGGCAACGAAGATTTCCACGGAGGAAAGGGACGAGGCCAGA
>DASUJA010000138.1:0-3135 GCA_036279515.1 Rhodocyclaceae bacterium
ATTTGTATTCGTCACGGGTGGTGTCGTGTCCAGTCTGGGCAAAGGCATCGCCGCCGCGTCGCTGGGTGCGATTCTCGAATCCCGCGGCATCAAAGTTACCCATCTCAAGCTCGACCCCTACATCAACGTCGACCCGGGCACCATGAGCCCCTTCCAGCACGGGGAGGTGTTCGTCACCGAGGACGGCGCCGAGACCGACCTGGATTTGGGCCACTACGAGCGCTTTACCAGCGCCAAGATGTCCAAGGCCAACAACTTCACGACGGGTCAGGTCTACGAGTCCGTTATCAAGAAGGAACGCCGCGGCGAATACCTGGGCAAGACGGTCCAGGTGATTCCCCACATTACCGACGAGATCAAGCTCAACATCAAGCGCGGTGCCCAAGGCGCCGACGTGGCCATCATCGAGGTGGGCGGTACGGTGGGCGACATCGAGTCGCTGCCTTTCCTGGAAGCCATCCGTCAAATGGGCATTGAAGAAGGCCGCAACAACGCCTGCTACATGCACCTGACGCTGTTGCCCTATATCCCCACCGCCGGTGAACTGAAGACCAAGCCGACGCAGCACTCCGTGAAGGAACTGCGCGAAATCGGTATTCAGCCCGACGTGCTGCTGTGTCGTGCCGACCGTCCCGTGCCTGAGGACGAGAAGAAGAAGATCGCGCTGTTCACCAACGTGTTGCCCGAGGCCGTGATCTCCGTGGTGGATGCAGACAGCATCTACAAGATTCCCGGCATGCTGCACGATCAGATGCTGGACCAGATCGTCTGCCACAAGCTGGACATCCTGGCGCGCGCTGCCGATCTCTCCATCTGGAAGAAGCTGGTTCACGCTCTGGAACATCCCGAAGCGACGGTGGATATCGCCTTCGTCGGCAAGTACGTGGATCTGACCGAGTCCTACAAGTCTCTGATCGAAGCCATCAACCATGCTGGTCTGCATACGCACAGCAAGGTGAACATCCACTACATCGACTCCGAAGACATCGAGGCGAAGGGCGCTGCCCCCATCCTCAAGAGCATGGACGCGATCCTGGTTCCCGGCGGTTTTGGTCGTCGCGGTACCGAAGGCAAGATTGCCGCGATCCGCTATGCCCGCGAGAACAAGGTGCCTTATCTGGGCATCTGTCTTGGCATGCAGTTGGCCGTCGTGGAATTCGCCCGTGACGTGGCCGGTATGGAAAACGCTCACTCCACCGAGTTCGTGAAGGACACACCTTTCCCCGTGATCGGCCTGATCACCGAATGGAAAGACCGCAGCGGCAAGACCGAAAAGCGCGACGAGAACTCCGATCTGGGCGGCACCATGCGTCTGGGTGGCCAAGTCTGCAAGCTGAAGGAAGGCACGCTGGCCCGCGAAGTTTACGGCGCTGCCGAAATCACAGAGCGCCATCGTCACCGCTACGAAGTGAACAACACCCTGTTGGCCGAGTTGGAAGAAAAGGGCCTGCGCGTGGCTGGCCGTGCGCCGGGCACCGATCTGTGTGAAATGGTGGAACTGCCCGACCATCCCTGGTTCGTGGGCTGCCAATTCCACCCTGAATTCACCAGCAACCCGCGCACCGGGCATCCTCTGTTCATCGCCTACGTGAAGGCCGCTCTGGGCCAACGGAGCAAGAAGGCGTGAAGCTCTGCGGTTTTGACGTCGGGCTGGACAAGCCCTTTTTCCTGATCGCTGGTCCCTGCGTGATCGAGTCCAAGCAATTGGCCTTCGACACTGCGGGCCAGTTGAAGGAAATCTGTGCCGAACTGGGCATCCCCTTCATCTACAAGTCGTCCTACGATAAGGCTAACCGTAGCTCCAGCACCTCGCCCCGTGGGCCGGGCATGGATGCCGGTCTGGAAATTCTGGCCGAGGTCAGAAAGCAGATCGGCGTGCCCGTGCTCACCGACGTGCATACGGAAGCGGAAGTGCCTGCTGTGGCGTCTGTGGTGGACGTGCTGCAAACCCCGGCTTTCCTTTGTCGTCAGACCGATTTCATCCAGGCCTGCGCCGCATCCGGCAAGCCGGTGAACATCAAGAAGGGGCAGTTCCTCGCGCCCGGCGACATGAAGCACGTGGTGGCCAAGGCCCGCGAAGTGAATGGCGGTGCGGACAACATCATGGTCTGCGAACGTGGCGCCTCTTTCGGCTACAACAATCTGGTTTCCGACATGCGCTCCCTGGCGATCATGCGCGAGACCGACTGTCCCGTGGTGTTCGATGCCACCCACTCGGTGCAGTTGCCGGGCGGGCAGGGCGCCAGCTCCGGCGGTCAGCGGGAATTCGTGCCCGTGTTGGCGCGCGCCGCAGTGGCTGTGGGTATTGCAGGCCTGTTCATGGAGACGCATCCCGATCCTTCCATGGCTTGGTCCGATGGTCCCAACGCATGGCCCCTGGGGCAGATCAAGGCGCTGCTCGCCACCCTAAAATCCATTGACGACCTGGTGAAACAACCGGGCAATCTTTAACTTTTTACTTTTCCATTCTGAGGTCACCTCATGAGCGCAATTGTTGACGTCATCGCCCGTGAAATTCTGGATTCGCGCGGCAACCCCACTGTAGAAGCCGATGTGCTGCTGGAGTCCGGCATCATGGGTCGTGCTGCCGTTCCCTCCGGTGCTTCCACGGGTTCTCGCGAAGCCATTGAACTGCGTGACGGCGACGGTGCCCGTTACCTGGGCAAGGGCGTGCTGCAAGCCGTGGAGAACGTGAACACCGAAATCTCCGAAGCCATCATCGGCCTCGACGCCGAAGAGCAAGCCTTCATCGACAAGACTCTGATCGACCTGGACGGCACCGAGAACAAGTCCCGCCTGGGCGCCAACGCCATGCTGGCCGTGTCCATGGCTGTTGCAAAGGCTGCTGCTGAAGAAGCCGGCCTGCCCCTGTACCGCTACTTCGGCGGTTCTGGCCCCATGACCATGCCCGTGCCGATGATGAACGTCATCAACGGCGGCGCTCATGCCAACAACAACCTGGACATCCAGGAATTCATGATCATGCCCGTGGGCGCCAAGAGCTTCCGCGAAGCCCTGCGCTGCGGCGCCGAAGTGTTCCATCACCTGAAGAAGCTGGTGGACAAGAAGGGCTACCCCACCACCGTGGGCGACGAAGGCGGCTTTGCGCCCAACGTCTCCGGTAACGACGAAGCC
>DASUJA010000139.1:0-8220 GCA_036279515.1 Rhodocyclaceae bacterium
AGAAGAAGCGGAGAAGAAGGGATGGGGCCTGTTAGAATTCGCGGCTAATTTTTTTGCACCACCCCGGATTCCATGCATCCCATACTGAACATTGCAGTCAAGGCTGCCCGCCGCGCGGGTTCCATCATCAACCGCGCCAGCCTGGATATCGGCCAGGTCAAGGTCACAGTCAAGCAGCACAGCGACTTCGTTACCGAGGTGGATCAAGCTGCCGAAGCAGCCATCATCGATGTGATTCGCAATGCCTATCCGGGGCACGGGATATTAGCAGAGGAGTCCGGCCACTCCTGTGGCAGCACGGGAGAGGAAGAGTTCCAGTGGATCATCGATCCCCTGGATGGCACCACCAACTTCATCCACGGATTCCCCCAGTACGCCATCTCCATCGGCATCGCCCAAAAGGGCGTGATGCAACACGCCGTGGTGTATGACCCCAACCGCAACGAACTGTTCACCGCCAGCAAAGGCGGCGGCGCCTTCCTCAATGAAAAGCGCATTCGCGTTTCCACCCGCGCCAAGTTGCAGGACGCCCTGATCGGCACCGGCTTCCCCTATCGCGTGTTCGACCACATCGACGCCTACCTGGGCATGTTCCGCGACATGGCTCAGAAGACGGCTGGCATGCGCCGCCCCGGCGCCGCCTCCCTGGACCTGGCCTACGTGGCATGCGGTCGCATGGATGGCTTCTTTGAGTTGGGCCTCTCCCCCTGGGATATGGCTGCGGGTTCTCTGCTCATCACCGAAGCCGGCGGTCTCTGCGGCGATCTGACCGGCGAACCCAACTACATGGAAACCGGCAACATCATCGGCGGCAACCCCAAGGTCTTCGCCCAGTTGCTGCAAGTGGTCTATCCGCACCTGAACGCCAAGCTCAAGGCTTAAATTTCCCCATTCCCGAGGGCGCCCTAGCGGCGCCCTTCTTCGTTTACCGCCCGCTGTCGCTCCGCCCATGGCCCAGAAACCCGAGACAACAGACTTCCCCGGCCACACGCCGATGATGGTGCAGTACCTGCGCCTCAAGGCCCAGCACCAGGACATGTTGCTGTTTTATCGGATGGGCGATTTCTACGAGCTGTTCTTCGACGACGCGGAAAAAGCCTCCCGACTGCTGGACATCACCCTGACCACCCGCGGGCAGTCCAACGGTACGCCGATCAAGATGGCAGGGGTGCCTTTCCACGCGGTGGAGCAGTACCTCGCTAAGCTGGTGAAGCTGGGCGAGTCGGTGGCGATCTGCGAACAGATCGGCGATCCGGCCACCAGCAAGGGGCCGGTGGAGCGGGCAGTGGCGCGCATCGTCACGCCCGGTACGCTCACCGATGCGGCCCTGCTCAACGACAAGACCGATAGCTTGTTGCTGGCCCTAGTGGCCGACAAGCAGCGTGCGGGTCTGGCTTGGCTCAATCTCGCCAATGGCGATTTCCGCTTGCTGGAAACCGATACCGCCGCCCTGCCCGGCCAATTCGAGCGTCTGCGTCCGGCGGAAATATTGTTCGCCGACGGCAGTGCCCTGGTGCCCGACTTCAAGGCCAGCCTCAAGCGCCTGCCCGATTGGCACTTCGATACCGAGTCCGCCGCGCGCCAGCTCTGCGAGCACTTCGGCACCCGCGATCTGGCGGGCTTCGGCGTCGATGGGCCGGGACCGGCCCTGGCCGCTGCCGGCGCCCTGTTCCAGTACGCCCGCGCCACGCAGATGCAGAGCCTGGCCCACGTCACGGGCCTCACGGTGGAGCATGAGAGCGCCTACCTGCGCCTGGATGCCGCCACTCGCCGCAATCTGGAGCTGACCGAAACCCTGCGCGGCGAGCCGGCGCCCACGCTGCTCTCCCTGCTCGACACCTGTGCCACCAGCATGGGCTCTCGCTGGCTGCGCCACTGTTTGCATCACCCCCTGGCGAACCGCACGCAGGCCGCCGCCCGCCATGATGCCGTGGCAGCACTGTTGGACCGACTCGACCCGGTGCGCGATGCCCTGCGCGGCTTTGCCGACGTGGAGCGGATCACCGCTCGCATCGCGTTGAAGAATGCGCGGCCTCGCGATCTCTCTTCCTTGCGCGATTCTTTGCACCGTTTGACTGAGCTGCGCAACGCGCTGCGCGGCACGTCGGCACCGCTACTGGTGGAACTGGAAAAGGATCTCGCCACGCCGGAAGACTGCCTTGCCCTGCTTCGCCAAGCCGTGGCGGAGGAGCCTTCCACCGTCATTCGCGACGGGGGCGTTATTGCTCCCGGCTACCACGCGGACCTGGACGAACTTCGCGGCATTCAGGCCAACTGCGGCCAGTTCCTGCTAGACCTGGAGGCCCGCGAGAAGGAGCGCACCGGCATCTCCACGCTCAAGGTGGAATACAACAAGGTTCATGGCTTCTACATCGAAGTCACCCACGCCCACGTCGCCAAGATTCCCGACGACTACCGCCGCCGCCAGACCCTGAAAAACGCCGAGCGTTACATCACGCCGGAGCTAAAGGCCTTCGAGGACAAAGCCCTGTCCGCCAACGACCGCGCCCTGGCTTTGGAAAAGCAGCTCTACGAGCAATTGCTCGACACCCTGGCCCAATGGATTCTGCAATTGCAATCCATCGCCCGCGCGCTCGCGCAACTGGACGGCCTGACGGCCTTCGCTCTCACTGCGAGGCTCTACGACTATTGCCAGCCGGAGTTCCGCAGCGAGGCGGGCATGAACATCGAGGGCGGACGCCACCCGGTGGTGGAAGCGCAAGTACGCCAAGCCGGTGAGAACTTCATCGCCAACGGCACATGGCTCACCGGCACGCGACGCCTGTTGCTAATCACCGGCCCGAACATGGGCGGTAAATCCACCTACATGCGGCAGACCGCCTTGATCGCCCTGCTCGCCCACTGCGGCAGTTTCGTACCCGCCCAGCGTTGCGCCCTGGGGCCCCTGGACGCCATCTACACCCGTATCGGCGCCTCGGACGATCTGGCTTCCGGACGATCCACCTTCATGGTGGAAATGACCGAAGCCGCCGCCATCCTCAACGGCGCCACAGCCAACTCCCTGGTGCTGATGGACGAAATCGGCCGCGGGACGTCGACCTTTGACGGCTTGGCCCTGGCCTTCGCCATCGCTCGCCATCTGATCGAGAAGAACAAGGCCCTCACCCTGTTCTCCACCCACTACTTTGAGCTGACCCGGCTGGCTCAGGACTATCCCGATTGCGCCAACGTTCACCTCGACGCCGTGGAGCATGGCCAGCGCATCGTCTTCATGCACGCGGTGGAAGAAGGACCGGCGTCTCAAAGCTACGGGATCCAGGTCGCCGCTCTGGCTGGCATTCCGGGCGCAGTGGTGCGCGATGCCAAGCGACGCTTGGTGCAATTGGAAAACGCTCAGGCCGCAGCAGGCAATCAGCCGGACTTGTTTGCAGCGCCGCTGCCCGAAGTCACAGCCGAAGCCGAACCGCATCCTGCATTGGAGGCTCTGGCCGATCTGGACCCGGATGCACTCACTCCGCGTGAAGCCCTGGACCGGCTCTACGCATTGAAAGGAATGTTGCAATGAAATGCAAAAGTGAAAAGACGTCATTCCCGCGTAGGCGGGAATCCAGGTTTTTCGGACGCCAATGGATTCCCGCCTTCGCGGGAATGACGTGCTTCGTAGTAGCGACCTTGCTTGTTGCCAACGTTGCCCACGCCAAGCCCATCCTTCAATTCGGCCTCTTCGGCGACACGCCCTACTCCGACTACGAGCGCAGCCAACTGCCCTTGATCCTGAACGACATGGGCGAAGCCAACCTGTCCTTCGCCATCCACGACGGCGACATCAAGAACGGCCACAGCCGTTGCGACGACGCCATGTATCAAGACATCCTCGGCGCCTTCCAGAGCTCGCCAGTGCCTCTGGTCTACGTGCCCGGCGACAACGAATGGACCGACTGCCAACGCCCTGCCTGCGGCGGCTTCGATCAGGTGGAGCGGCTCAATTTTCTGCGCAAGACTTTCTTCACCGACAACCATAGCCTGGGCAAGCAGCGCATCGAGCTGGAACGCCAGGACGGCTATCCCGAGAACGTGCGTTGGGAAATGGCCGGTGTGCAGTTCGTCGCTCTCAACATTCCCGGCGACGACAACAACGTGAAGAAGACCCAGGAGTACGAGGCTCGCAACAAGGCCAACCACACTTGGCTGGCTGATGCCTTCCGTCACGCGAAGGAAAAGAAACTGCGTGGCGTGCTGATCGACATTCAGGCCAATCCCATCATCGAAGCCGACAACGAAGGCGCCACCAAACCGGGTTTCAAGGACTTTCTGGATCAGCTACGAACCGAGACCGCAGCTTTCCATGGGCAGGTGGTGCTGGTCCATGGCGACACCCACAACATGCAGATCAATCAGCCCCTACGTGATCGTAAGACTCACAAGGTGATCGACAACTTCACTCGCGTGGAAACCTACGGCGCCCCCTTCCTTGGCTGGATACGCGCAATCGTCGACGACTCGGACCCGAAGGTGTTCCGTTTCGAGACCCGCCCGTGGAAGCCTTCTATCGGCACTCAGTAAGCTCTGGCGTAGAACTTATCAAAAGCAGAAGGCCGGCGTTTGCCGGCCTTCTGCTTTCTGCAAACTACTCAGCGCAACGATCAGTGCTGATGGCCATGAGCGCCATGCACATGACCGTGGGCCAACTCTTCCGCCGTGGCCGGACGCACGTCGGCAATGGTGCAAACAAAGTTCAGGGCCATGCCGGCCAAGGGATGGTTGCCATCCACAACGACCTTGTCGTCGGCGATGTCGGTGATGGTGTAGAGCTCGTCGTCGTCACCGTCGTCGGTGCCGCGCTCGAACTGCATGCCCACTTCGATGTTGTCGGGGAACAGGTTGCGCGGCTCGATCATCACCAGCTCGGCATCGTAGTCGCCAAAGGCATCGTCGGGCTCAAGGCGCACTTCGAGCTTCTCGCCCACGTTCTTGCCTTGCAGACGCTCTTCCAGCAGGGGGAAGATGCCGTCGTAGCCGCCGTGCAGATAAATCAGCGGCTCCTTACCTTCGTCCACCAACGCACCTTGGGCATCGGTGACGCTGTAGCTCAGTGTGACGACGGTATTCTTTGCGATTTGCATGATTGCTTTCCGGAACCATTGAGTTCCTTGACCAGTTGAAAAACAGTAGCGGCGTGGCCCTTGGGACTCACGTCGTAGAAGGCGTGGCGGATGATGCCGTCGCGGTCGATAACGAAGGTGGAGCGCATGACGCAAAGCTTTCGCTGCCCATCTTTTTCCAGCGTCTTGCACACGCCGTAATCCTGGCAGACGGTACCCTCCTCATCGGAGAGAAGACGTATCGAGAGACCGTGCTTGTCGCGGAAATCGGCATGACTCAAAAAGTCGTCGCGGGAAACGCCGAACACTTCGCATCCCAGGCGTTTGAAATCATCCTCGTGATCGCTGAAGTCGATGGCCTCCAGGGTACAGAGCGGAGTGCCATCCTTGGGATAGAAGAACAAAACCGCATGCTGCCGTCCGCGCAAGGAGCCAAAATCGAACCACTCCAGATCAGCGTCGGGAAGCTGAAACGCGGGGGCGTATTGACCAGGGTAGAGCATGCCGTTCCCCTCTCAAGAAAATGAAGAGCCGTCCCGACTTTTCTTGGCCCCTTGAGGGGCAAACGCCGCGAAGCGACGTTCTCGGGCTGGGCCTTACATCGACGAGTTCATTCTAACCGAGGGTTTATGGCGCTTGGCAAGGGGCCCGCCGCCAAAAAAATTATTGAACTTTGCTACTCCGCCGAACGGTGGGGCTCGGCCAGGTATTCGCGGCTTCTCATCTCGGTCAAGCGGCTCACGGTACGCGTGAACTCTTCGGCCTGAGTACCCTCCGTATAGATCATGTCGGCCTCCACTTCCGCGCTAGCGATGAGCTTGACGCGATGGTCGTAGAGCACATCCACCAGCCAGGTGAAGCGGCGAGCCTCCGAAGACTTGTCCCGGGCCAGACGGGGAATGTGGGAGAGCATCAGGGTGTGATGCTCCAGGGCCAGCTCCAAGTAGTCGTTCTGGGACCGGGCGCCGCCGCAGAGGGTGGCGAAGTCGAACCAGACCACGCCTGGGGCTTGGCGCACCACTTGTATGTCGCGCTCCTGAATACGGATGGTGCCGGTCTTGCCGTCGGTGCCGGCAATCTCTGCGAAGTCGGACTTCATCTTGTTGTGGGCGGCAGCATCATCCGGCACGAGGAAGGTCTCGATACGTTCCAAAGTACGCAGACGATAGTCCACGCCGGTATCCACTTCCAACACGTCGAGGTTCTTCTTGAGCAGTTCGATGGTGGGCAGGAAAAGCTGCCGCTGGAGGCCGTTGGGATAGAGCCGGTCAGGCGGATAGTTGGAAGTGGTCACCACCACCACGCCACGCTCGAACAGGCTGCCGAACAGGCGGCCAAGGATCATGGCGTCGGCGATGTCGGAAACGTGGAATTCGTCGAAGCAGAGCAGACGGGTATCGCGGGCGATATCGGCAGCCACTTGCATCAGGGGATCGTTGTCGCTCTTGTGACGCTTCAAGGCTTCATGTACCTCGTGCATGAAGGCGTGGAAGTGCACGCGACGTTTGCGCCGGTAGGGCACGGAATCGTAGAAGGCATCCATCAGGAAGCTCTTGCCGCGCCCCACACCGCCCCAGAAATACACGCCCCGCGGCGGCTCGGCGCGGGAGATCAGTTTTTTGAAACGATTGCTCCGCGCCTGACGAAAAGCCAGCAGCTCTTCATAGAGCCGATGAAGCCGGTCAGCGGCGGCTTGTTGTGCCGTATCGGGCTTGATGCCTCTTTCACGGCAGATGACGGCGAGTGTCTCGTGCATGGGGTCCCCAAAAGCAAACGAGGCACGGGGGAAATCCGTGCCTCGCTTTTTTCTACTTATCGTTAGAAGTGGAGCGGACGCTTATCCACTGCCAGTGCTGCTTCGTGCATCACTTCGGACAGAGTCGGGTGAGCGTGGCAGATACGGGCGATGTCTTCAGAGGAAGCACCGAACTCCATTGCAACGACGGCTTCGGCGATCAGCTCGGAAGCGTTGGCGCCGATCACATGCACGCCCAGCACCCGGTCGGTCTTGGCATCGGCCAGCATCTTGACGAAGCCGGTCGTGTCGCCTTGACCCAGCGCACGGCCGTTGGCCATGAAGGGGATCTGACCGGAGCGGTATTCCACGCCTTCGTTCTTGAGCTGCTGCTCGGTCTTGCCGACCCACGCGATTTCGGGGTGGGTGTACATGACGGAAGGGATGGCGTCGTAGTTCACGTGGCCGGCTTGACCTGCCATGCGCTCGGCAACCATCACACCTTCTTCCATGCCCTTGTGTGCAAGCATGGGGCCACGCACCACGTCGCCCACCGCCCAAACGTTGGGCAGGTTGGTTTCGCAGTGATCGTTAACTTCGATACGACCACGATCATCGAGCTTGAGGCCCACGTTCTCGGCACCGAGGCTATCGGTGTTGGGGATACGGCCCACGGAGACGATCAGGCGATCGCATTCCAGCACCTTGGCTTCGTCGCCGGATTCGTAGGCAACGGACACGCCCTTCTTGGTGACGGTAACGGCACCGATCTTGACGCCCAGATGGATGTCGAGACCTTGCTTCTGGGTGAATACCTTCCAGGCTTCCTTGGCCACAGCCTGGTCGGCGGTAGCGAGGAAATCAGGCACGGCTTCGAGAATGGTGACTTCGGTACCCAGACGCTTCCAGACGGAACCCAGTTCCAGACCGATCACGCCGGCGCCGATGACCCCCAGACGCTTGGGCACGGAGTCGAAGGACAGTGCGCCCACGTTGTCGCAGACGATCTTGTTGTCCACTTCGATGCCGGGCAGATGACGGGGCTTGGAGCCGGTGGCCACGATCACGTTCTTGGCCTTGATGGTTTCGCCTGCCACGTCCAGCAGCCAGAGGTCTTCTTCGCGGCCCACGAACTTGCCGTGACCGGACAGCTGGGTGACCTTGTTCTTCTTGAACAGGCCCTTGATGCCTTGGGTCAGCTGGGTGACGATGTTGTCCTTGCGGCGAATCATTGTCGCCACGTCCATCTTCACGTTGTCAGCGGAGATGCCGTGCATGACAAAACCGTGAGCGGCTTCGTCATAGAGTTCGGAAGAGCGCAGCAGCGCCTTGGAGGGGATACAACCCACGTTCAAGCAGGTACCGCCCAGGCGCACTTCGCCCTTCGGGTCGGCATAGGATTCGGCTTCAACGCAAGCCGAA
>DASUJA010000140.1:0-54024 GCA_036279515.1 Rhodocyclaceae bacterium
GGCGTTGAGCGGGGTAATCACCGCATCGAGCGTGGCATTCACGCCTTCAACGATCTTTCGGTAATCGCCCTGGTGCTTGGTGGCGTCGGCACGGGTGTCCAGCTTGAGTGCAACAGCAGCCTCGGACAGCATGCCCGCATCGGCGATCAAGGCATTGATGGCGTCGATACACGTGTTGAGGTTGTTCTTGATGGTGTTGAAGTCGCCGTTGTAGGTGTCGGTGATCTTGGGCGGGATGTCGCCCTTGGAAATGCGATCCACGTAACCGGCGGCCACGTTGAGCGGACCGATCACCGCATCGAGGCAATTGTTCACTCCAACCACCACCTTGCGGTAGTCGCCCTGGTACTTGCTGGCGTCGGCACGGGTGGCGAGCCGGCCTTCGATGGCTGCCTTTTCCAGGTTGGCGGCTTCGGCCACCATGCTGCTGATAGCGTCGATGGCTTGATTGAGGTTGTTCTTGATGGCGTTGAAATCGCCGTTGTAGTTGTCGGTGATCTTGGGTGGGAGGTCGCCCTTGGAGATGCGGTCCACGTAACCGGCAGCCACGTTGAGGGGGCCGATCACGGCATCGAGGGTGCCATTCACCCCTTCGACGATCTTGCGGTAATCCCCTTGATGCTTAGTGGCGTCGGCGCGTGTAGCGAGCTTGCCTTCCACTGCGGCCTTGGACAGCAGGTTTGCATCGTCCACCAGCGCTTGGATGTTCTTCTTGAGCATGACCAGATATTCGTGGATCTGGTCTTGGTCGGAAGCCTTGTCCATGGTGGCGGTCAGGTCGCCGTTGGAAATCTTGGTCACATAGGCCACTAGGTCAGTGAGCCAACCATGAACGCCATTCACGGCCTGCTTCATTTTCTCGTGGTCGCCCTTGCATTCGATCTCCACCCGTTCGCGCAGATTGCCGCCGCGGATCAGGCGCAACACGCGGTTGCCTTCGCCAATGGGGATTAGGATTGCATCAAGGGTCTTGTTGATGCCCTGCATGAGCTTGCCATAGTCGCCCTGATGCTTGTTGGCATCGCCGCGTTGGTCCAGGCGTCCTTCGGCGGATGCGATCGCGAGTGCTTCGATGTCGGCCATGAGCGATTTCAGCGCGGTCGTCACGTGCTGCATGGCAGCCATCAGGCTCGACGTATCGCCAGCGGCCAGATCGATCTTCGTCGTAAGGTCACCGATGGCGATCTTGTTTGCAATCTCGGTTGCCCTGGCGGGTTCTCCGCCCAGTTGACGCATCAGGTTGCGCAGGATGGTGTACCCCAGCGCGACGAGCGTCAGTATGGTCAGTATCGTGATCACGATGGACATCGTCATTGCGGTGCCCTTTGCTGCGGCGGAGTCTTCGGTTCCCTTCTTGGCGAGCGTGGCGTTGTATTCATATTCCGTATCGACCGCCTGAGCGACTTTCGCTGCGGCGCTGGCTGCATCGGTTTTCGCGTATGCCAATGCTTCCGCTTTCTTGCCGTTGGTAGAAAGCTCGATGATGCGGTTGATGGTGATGTTGTAAGCGTCGATGGCAGCCCTCAAGTTGTCCATGAGCGCCTTCTCATGGTCATCCGATAGACACGAAACTCCAACGCAAGCATCTTTGAGGTATCTGTCGATGGCAGCATCGAGCTTCTTCTTGGAATCGAGGATGTTTTGTTCCGCATCCTTCATGCTTGTGGCATCGGGGGAGCTCATGTGCACCCACACGGAGATTCGCAAGCCCGTCATGGCAGCATCAATGACGCGAAGTTGCTGGTAGCTGGGAACGGTGTTGATGGCGGCGTAGTTGGCCGCCGTGTAGGTACGGTCAAGTTGATATATCCCGACGCCGGCCACAGTGAGCAGCCCTAATACGGCGGCGCCGATGAGTAGATAAAGCCTTTGTGCGACAGTCATTTGGAGTTCCTCATTTTTAAAGTCGAGGGGGAGGGCATTCGACGGATGTACGGTCGCGATTGCGATGACGTAGGCGTGTATAGAACGGCCAGCATCAACTGCACTCCCGTACTGTCGATCTCGGTGACTTGGCCCGCGTTCACTTCCAAACTATCCATCTCGTTCGGCGCCGAGAGAAATTGTTCGCGAAGGGCAATGGCGTTGAAGATGGCGAACTCGCCGCTGACGGTAATTTGCTTTTGCATGGGAGCCTCCTAGGGCAGACCAGCTTGGATACGGCAGTGAGCATCTGGGCAGGCTGGAAGGGCTTTACCACTCACGCCTTGGCACCGGCGGCTTGGTCTTCGGCCTTCTTGCCCTCACCGGCCTCAGTGGTGAGCATGATCACGGGGGTGAATTTGTAGGCGGGCGGTTGCTTGGCTGCCTTGAGGAAAGTGAGACCGTCCCTGTTCGCTATCTTCACGTTGGTGACGATGAGATGCAGCTTGCGGCCATTCCGCTTGGCGAGCACATCCTTTCCGTCGTAGGCCTCGACCACGTCGCAATCCGCACCCTTCTGGGTGATGGCCAACACCTGCCGTAAGGAGGTGGAGTCGTCCACGATCATGATTGTTTTTGGCATGGCTCCCTCAGATCGACTTTGTTCCCCGCCCCCCCCTTTGAGGGGCTCAATCAAAAGTAGGAAAAGATTTCGGAATGCCACAGGATTCCGTCGGGTTGCCCCGGTATTTGCTGACCCACGTCAACAGACATCCCCAGGAGAAAAAGTTTCAAGCTTTTGTGGAGGAAGCTCAGGGAGTGCGCCTATACGACTATTTCAATAGGCTGGGCGGCATGCGTTGTTGCTGCCGCTGCAAGCGACCTTTGGTGCGAAGGAGCACCGATGTGGAAAGGATCGTCAGTACGAAAACAAGTCGCCGGAGCGACAGGGCTTCTCAAATGCGAGTAATCAGGGATGCACTGAGTAAGTCCGTTAGCACTGAGCCGTTCGGCGAGCTCAGGATAGGTCTATCGAAGTGAAAGCCTTGTGGCACAGGGGCTTCGACGGGCTCAATCCGAACGGCAATAACTTAGTCAGTGTGTTCTTAGCGCATGCGTGGCGGCGGTCGGCTACAGCAGGCGCCGGTCCCCGTGTGGGCTGCATTCTCGCTTTCATTGCTTTCGGCGAAGCGCCACAAGGCGCGGCGCCAGCCGTGGAGTCCTGCCCGTAGCGTCAGCCCTGATGCGGCTAGGACTCCTTCGATCTGGCTCAGGGTGACGATCCGCAAGTCATAGGCAATGGTGAGCTTGTCGCGCTCGATGACGATGGACTTGATGCCCTTCATGCTGCGGATGTGCTGCTCCACTTGGCGCAGGGCGTTGCCGTTGCAGTCCGCGATGCGCAGCCGACGCCGTTTGGGCATGGGCTGGATTTCCTCTGTACGCCTGGCCCCGGTGTATAGCGCTGGCGTCGCCTGAAAGCGCTCCAGACACTGGACTGAGCAAAATCGGTAGATGAGACCTCGGTGAATCAGCACGGGACTGGCTGCCCCTGGTACCACCTTCATGCCGCATACCGGATCCAGGGCGACGGTGCGCTCGGCCCCTGGATGGCTTGGTTCATCGCTATTTTCCCGTTCCCGTTGCTCGCGTATTTCCATGCTGCTTCCTTTTCCTTTCTTGCACAATTAAGAAGTCTTGCAGCCAACAGCGTGATTACATCTTCGTAATCTTTGCTCCCCGTGGGCCGCAAACCGGGAAAATGACGCCCATGAAAATTCTCATCGTAGAAGACGAACCGAAAACTGGCGACTACTTAAAGCAGGGACTCACGGAGGCCGGCTTCGTCACCGACCTCGTCCGAGATGGTTTCGATGGCCTGCACCATGCCCTGACCGAGGCCTACGATCTGGCAGTGCTGGACGTGATGCTTCCCGGCCTGGATGGTTGGCAGGTGCTGCAAGGCATCCGCCGGGCAGGCAAGGATTTTCCGGTGCTGTTTCTCACTGCCAAGGATCAGGTGGAGGATAGGGTGCGCGGCCTGGAGCTGGGCGCTGACGACTATTTGGTGAAGCCCTTTGCCTTTGCCGAACTGCTGGCCCGCGTGCGCACCCTGCTGCGACGGGGCAAGGTCAAGGAGTCGGAGGTGCTGTGTGCTGCGGATCTGGAGCTAGATCTGATACGTCGTCGCGTCACCCGCGCCGGGCGTCGCATCGATCTCACGGCCAAGGAGTTCGGTCTGCTGGAACTGCTGCTTAGGCGCCAGGGTGAGGTGTTGCCGCGCTCACTGATTGCCTCGCAAGTGTGGGACATGAATTTCGATAGCGACACCAACGTGATCGAGGTGGCGGTGCGTCGTCTGCGCGCCAAGGTGGATGACGACTTCGAGCCCAAGCTGATTCGCACCGTGCGCGGCATGGGGTACGTGCTGGAAGCGCCGGGAGTGGGGTTTGTCGGAGGCTGTACCTGATGCGTCGCTCTATCACCCTGCGGCTGACGGCGCTCTTCGCCGTTGCTTCCAGCATCGTGCTGATCGCTGTCGGTTCGCTCATCGGGTATCTGGTGGAGCAGCATTTCGAGGTGCTCGATTACGCTGAGTTGCAAGGCAAAGTGACCCTGCTGCGCCACAGTTTTTCTGAGCTGAAGAACGGCGGCGATCTGGCCGCCTTGCCTCGCCGTCTCGACGATGCGCTGGTGGGGCAGCCTGGCATTTCCGTTGCGCTGCGCGCTGCCGATGACAGCGTCTTCTATGCCCATGGAAAGTCGCTGCCGAACGACCTGTGGCCTGCACCTCAGTCACTCCCTAGCGATCGGAGCATCAAGCCTCTGGCCTGGGAGCAGGAAGGCGCGGCCTTCCGTGGCATGGCCGCACGGGTGCCCAGCGGTATCGCAGGGCAGGCGCCCTATACGGCGCTGATCGGCCTGGAGCGCCTGCATCACGACATGTTCATGGCCGCCTTCACGCGCACCCTCATCATCGCCGTGGGGTTGGGGATTCTGCTCACCGTTGCCCTGGGCTGGGCCGTGGCGCGTAGTGGTCTCGCGCCGGTACGGGCTATTGCCGCCGTGGCGCGGGAAATTTCTGCCGAGCAGCTTCACCGTCGCCTGCCCTTGGAGACCGTGCCCTCAGAACTCTCGGAGGTGGTCAAGGCCTTCAACGACATGCTGGCGCGTTTGGAAGATTCCTTTCGTCGTTTGAGCGATTTCTCCTCGGACATTGCCCATGAACTGCGCACGCCCGTGAGCAACCTGATGATGCAGACCGAGGTGGCCCTGTCCAAGGCGCGAAGCGCGGATGCGTACCGGGAAATCCTCTACTCGAATCTGGAGGAGTACGAACGCCTAGCGCGGATGATTGCCGACATGCTGTTCATCGCCAAGGCGGAGAACGGCCTCATCGTGCCCCAGCAGGAAACCATCGATCTAGCGGCCGAAGGCGAACAACTGCTGGAATTCTTCGCACCCTTGGCGGATGAGGGCAGCGTGGAGCTGGTTAGGAGCGGCACGGGCACCATGCAGGGGGATCGACTGATGATGCGGCGTGTCCTGGGTAATCTGATCTCCAATGCCATCCGTCACACGCCAACTGGGGGCAAGGTGACTCTGACGGTGGAGGGCGCTGGCGAGGGCCTGCGCATTTCAGTCGCCAATACCGGCGAGCCCATTCCTGCCGAACACCTGCCGCGCCTGTTCGACCGCTTCTACCGGGCCGATCTTTCGCGTCACGGCAGCAGCGAAGGTTCCGGTCTTGGTCTCGCCATCGTGAAGTCCATCGTCAATGCCCATGGTGGCGAGATCGGCGTTACGTCAGTGTCCGGGCTCACGACTTTCACCATTTCCCTTGCTACGTCCCATGGGGCGTAGTCGTCCTCAACGCCCTTTCGGTTCTAATATTCCATAAAGCCCATGCGCCTACTCTTTCAATTTCTATTTGCCGTGCTCCTCTCTGCCTGCTCCTCAAACGAGGCTGAGCAGATGTTGATGGCGCGCTTGCAGGCTGATTTCCAGCCAGGTGTCAGGCTGGCTCAGGCGGAGTCGATGATGCAGGCGCGTGTCGCTACTTATTCCACGCGAACGGCTCAGGAGTGCGAAGCCTTGGTTAAGGAATCCCGAGTCGCAACCCAATTGCAGCCCAAAGGCGGGCCGTGCATTTTCGGCAAGCTGCCCATCTCCCGCACCTGGTATGGCGGACACAGCAATGTGATCTTTCAGCTGGTGTTCGATAGGGACGGCGTGCTCAAGGACGCCAGCTTCGAGGCGATTCAGAGCATGTAAAAGTGCTTAGGACAGTTCTGCGCCGGGGATGGGGGTGTCGTCAAAGACCGGGACACTGAGGCACACGCGGGTGCCTTTTCCCGGCGAGCTTTGAATGTCCAGATTGCCACCGAGCGTCAGGGCTCTTTCCTGCATGCCCAGCATTCCGTAGGCGTTTTTCCGACGATCGCCGGCCAAGTCAAACCCTCTGCCGTTGTCTTCAATTTTCACCTTGAGCAAGTGCGGATCGCATTGAACCGAAATTTCGACCAAGCTAGCATCGGCGTGCCGCAAAGCATTGGTGAGTGACTCCTGCACGATGCGGAAAATCACGATGGACGTTTCTTCATCAAGCTTAATCTTCGCGTCAGGAAAATTGAGCTTGCATTCAAGTCCTGTGCTCTCTGAGAATTCCTTGATCAACCATTCCAGGGATGTGCCTATCCCGGTGTCCAGCACCGAGGGGCGCAGTCGAGTTGCTAATTCCCGAATCACCTGGATGGCGCGATCAACGATGGTGACGGACTTTTTGACTTGCTCGTGCAACTCAGGAAGGCCCTGGCCAAATCGATAGTCGAGCATGTTGATATTGAGACGAAGGACGCTCATCAATTGCCCAAGATCGTCATGAATCTCGCGCGCGATTCTTCGGCGTTCTTCTTCCTTGGCGACCTCCCGCTTTGCCGTCATTTCTCGAAGCTTGAGTCGAGAGTCCGTCAGGTGACGTTCAACGGCCTTGAGGTCGGCAATGTTCTGGATCAGTGAGGACTCGGCAACCTTCTTGTCCGTAATGTCTGTGATGACGCCATGCCACGTAATGGCTCCATTTTTTTCAAGCTCTGGGATGGCGTTGACGTATATCCACACTGCCTGACTAGATAGCGAGTTCACCCGGCACTCCACTTGCCATGCCGACAGACTGTTTTTCGACTGTTCCAGGGATTCTAAAAACTTTGTTCTATCGTCCTCGTGGACGGTATTGAAGATCAACGGGAGGGGCACGAGCTCGCCGTCAAGGGCAATGGGGAACAGGTCTTTCAATACTTTGGTGTAGTACGGAAAGCAGGCCTTTCCATCGGGCTGCAATCTGAACTGGAAGACCGCGCCGGAAACACTACTCACCACTTTTTCAAATCGGCTATTTGATTGGAATAGTCTCGTGAACAACATGCGCCGCGCCGCATAGTTTTTAACAGCGACCGCTGTAGCGGCCAGGGAAATCAGTAGCAGCACGCTCAGGGCGAGTTTGGCGGAGGTTGGGAAGCCTTTCTCTTCTTCATACAGAAAGTTGGAAAGAGGAAAGTTCTTGGGGAGCATTCCTAATTCTGCGTAGGTATCGGCGATGTGTCTCCACCGCTCCCGATTCATGTAGCCGATAGGGATCAGTTCGGGGTGAATTAACTGGATGAGCTTCTTTGCCTCAAACAGAAGCTTTTCTCTTTCTCCGCTTTGGGCGTAGCCCTTGCGAACCATCAGATCAATGGTCTGTTCTGGATTGTTAAGGGCGTAGTTCCATCCCTCCAGACTGGCGCGCAGAAGAGCATTTACCCGCTGTGGATTTTTTTTGATCTCGGATTCCGTGGTGAAGAGGTTGTCACCGTAAAAATCGATGCCCACCGATCTGGGGGAAAAGAGCGAGTACTTGATTCCCTGTTTCTCGAAGTAGTACGGATCGTTGGTGCTGTAGCCCGCGTAGGCGTCGGCGATGCCGTCCATCAGGTCCTGCGGAACGTAGTCGTTCTTATTGACTTGGATGATCTTGCTAAGCGGGATGTCTGCTTTTTTGAGAAAGGCCATTATCTCCGTTGCGTAGGGGTCGAACATTACCCGCTTACCGATAACGTCCTGGATGCTCTGTATGCCGCTTCTTTCTGCACTGATCAGGACGTAAGGCGAGTGCTGGAGGATGACGGCAAGGGCGACAACCGGGGCTCCTGAATTGCGTACCAACAATAGGTCGCTACTGCTCACCCCGTATTGGGCATGGCCGTTGATGACGTTCTCGATCGGATTGATGTCCTTCTGTACCGGGACAACGTTTACATCAAGGCCGGCTTTGGCGTAGTACCCCAACTCTTTCGCTGCGTAATAGCCGGCAAATTGAAATTGATGGTGCCACTTGAGTTGTAGGGTCAGGTGGTCCTGCGCAGCCGCCAAACTTGCCGAGAAAGCAATCGCTATAAACAGAAAAAAGTCAGAGGCTTGCTTCATGCGCATAAGTCCCTCTTTGGGCCTTTTTTGATGTGGGGGTGAAGGCACAATTTGCCACAGTTCCTCGTCATGGGGCGACAAGGGGCTCCGACATGACATTCCCCCAACAGTCTTTAGGATCAGCTCAGATTTCGCATGGCCTGTTCCAGCCCCGCGATGGTGAGCGGGTACATCCGCTCTCCCATGATCTGCCGGAGGATTTGTATGGATTGACGGTATTGCCAATACGGCTCCGGATCCGGGTTGAGCCAGACGGCAGAGGGGTAGGCCTCGAGTAGGCGCTGAAGCCAGGCGGCGCCTGGCTCTTCGTTGTAGTGCTCCACGCCGCCGCCGGGTCGAGTAATTTCGCTGGGCGCCATGGTGGCGTCGCCGACGATGATCAGCTTGTAGTCGCTGCCATACTTGTGCATGACATCGTGCAGCGAGATGGTGTCGCTGTGGCGGCGATGGTTCTCCTTCCATACGCCTTCATAGATGCAGTTGTGGAAGTAGAAGTATTCGAGATGCTTGAACTCGCTGCGGGCGGCGGAGAAGAGTTCTTCGCAGGTATGCACGTGGTCGTCCATGGAGCCACCTACGTCGAGGAAGAGCAGCACCTTGACCTTGTTGTGGCGCTCGGGGCGCATCTTCAAATCGAGCCAGCCGGCGTTGCTGGCGGTGCCCTTGATGGTGCCTTCCAGGTCCAGTTCTTCGGCGGCGCCTTCTCGCGCAAACTTCCGCAGGCGGCGTAGGGCGACCTTGATGTTGCGGGTACCCAATTCAAGGGAGTCGTCCAGATTCTTGAACTCCCTTTTCTGCCACACCTTGACTGCCGTGCGATGGCCTGCGGACTCGCCGCCGATGCGGACGCCTTCCGGGTGATAGCCGCCGTTGCCGTAGGGGCTGGTGCCGCCTGTGCCTATCCACTTGTTGCCGCCCTGGTGGCGTTCCTTCTGCTCTTCCAGACGTTTCTGGAATTGCTCCATGAGCTTGTCCCAGCCGAGCTTTTCAAGTTGGGCTCTTTGTTCGTCGCTCAGGTGTTTTTGTGCAAGCAGTTGCAGCCATTCGTCGGGAATGTCCGCATCCAGGCCGGGCACAGCGATGACGCCTTTGAAATATTCGCCGAAGGCTTGGTCGAAACGGTCGTAGCCGGTTTCGTTTTTCACCAGGCAGGTGCGGGCCAGGTAGTAGAAGTCGTCGATGCTGTGGCCGGCGAGGCCGGCTCGCATGGCCTCCAGCAGGGATAGGTATTCCCGTGTGGAGGCAGGCACCTTGCGGGCCTTCAGGTGATAGAAGAAGTCGATGAGCACGGCAAGGCTCGCTTCTGCGTCAGGCGGATTCGGGCGATTGAGCCAGTTCCACGCGATTGCGGCCGTTGTGCTTGGCGCGATAGAGCGCGGTGTCCGCGGCCTGAATCAAGCGGTCGGCGTCGAGGCCCTGGTCGGGGTAGGAGGCAATGCCGAAGGAGCCGGTGATCTGCAATGTGGTGGAGCGGACGGGGACGCGCATCTCGGCGATGGCAACGCGCCAGCGTTCGGCCCGTTCCGCCGCAATGTCCAAACCCATGCCGGGAAGAATCACCAGGAACTCTTCGCCACCGTAGCGGCAGATGAAGTCTTCGGCACGTACGTCGCTGGAGAGTAGGGCGGCCATGGCTTTGAGCACTGTGTCGCCGGCTCGATGGCCGTAGGTGTCGTTGAGCTGCTTGAAGTGGTCCACGTCCAGAAGCACAACGGCCAGGGGCATGCCTTCCCGGCGGGCACGGGCCAGTTCGCGCTCGAAGGTGTCGTCCAGGTGATGACGGTTGTAGAGGCCGGTGAGGGAATCCCGGATGGCCTGGTTTTCCAGACGCTCGCGCAGCTCCAAAATTTCCAGCAGGCGCAGTTGCAGGTCCATGTTTACCTTGCGCAGGTCCAGTTCAGCCTGCTTGCGCGCGGTGATGTCGTTGAAGGAGACGAAGACCTGGGATTCGCCGCCGAGCTTGGGAATGAGGATGGCGGAAAGGTAAGCCCAGAAACGCTCTCCCTTGGCGGTCTTCAGTTCGGCTTCGTAGTCGAAGACGACGCCTCGTTCTTCCAGAATACGTACCAGCTTGGTCCGCTCCTCGGGATTGACCCAGTAGTCGGGGGCGGACATGCCGATGGCACTGTCCAGATCAACGCCGAAACGATCCGCGCCGCGCTTGTTGGCCAGCACCACCGTGTTGTCGGAAATGCGGGTGACCACGACCGGGAAGGGGGCGATTTCCACCAGGGTGCGGTAGCGTTGCTCGCTCTCACGCAGGGCCGAGGCAGTCCCGACCTGGAGTGTGATGTCGGTGATGGCGGAAACCATGGCGACGGGTTCGCCGTTCTCGCTGATCAGCGGACTGTGGGACCAGGAGCACAGGATGCGATGGTTGTCGCGGGTCAGGCACTCCAGGGTGCTGCGTCCGGCTGCGCCTGAGGCAAAGGCCGCAGTGGTGGCATTCTTGAAATTCTGTTGTTCCTCGGGGGGGATCAGATGCTTGAGGAAACTCTGGTCGCAGATTTCCTCACTGGACCAGCCGAAGGTGCGTTCTGCCTCCAGGTTCCATTCGCTGACCAGGTAGTCGCCGCTCCAGACGATGACGGCCACGGGCACGCCGTTGAACACGGTTCGCAGGCGTTGCTTACTGTCCTGGAGATTACGCAGCGCCGCGTCTCGCTCGCTTAGCGTCATGGTGAGGCGGTGGCCCACGCGCTGGAAGCGCCATGCCACTACAACCAGGATCAGAAAGACCGCCAGGGTGACGGTCAGGCTGCGCTTTATCCAGGCATCGCTTGGAATGGCGCGAGGATCGTAGAGGAGGCCGTTGATATCGCTTGCTTGTGGCAGCAAGCCTACTTCGGCATAGACGTCGGCGATATGGTGCCAGCGTCCGGGCGCCGAGTGGCCAATGTCGATCAACTCGGGATACATGAGTCGATGAATCTCCGCCGCCTCGGACAGCAGATGGTCGCGGGTGTGGCGGTGGGTATAACGCTGGAGGATCAGGTCGGCGGTTTCTTCTGGATGGTCTAGCGCGTAGCGCCAACCTTGAATGCTCGCCTCACGGAAAGCCGCAACCTGTGCAGGATGCTGCTTGAGGTAGGCATCGCTGGTGAAAATGCTGTCGCCGTAGAAATCGATGCCGGAGGATCGAGGCGTGAATTGATGGAAGGCAAACTTGGATTGACGTAGGGCGAAGGGTTCGTCGGTGGAGTAGGCCGACATCGCATCCACATGCCCCTGGACCAGATCTGCCAACTGGAAGTTATGGGGGATGATGGTGATCTTGTCCGGCGTAATGCCTTCGCGTTTTAGATAGGCGAAGGCTTCTGTCTCTTGCGGCAACAGCATGACCTTCTTGCCGGCCAAGTCCTGGATGGAGTCGATGTTTTCCTGGGTGAGGAGCACCAAAGGCGAATGCTGGATGATGGCCGCAACCACTACCACTGGCTTGCCCTGGGCTCGCAGCATGGCAAGTTCGGAACCGGCAATACCGAACTCGGCGCGGCCAGCGATTACATCCGCTACGGGTTCGTGATCGGTATCTGCTTCCAAGATTTTTACGTCCAGGCCTGCGTCCCGGTAGAAGCCTTTTTCCCGGGCCACGTAGTAGCCGGCAAATTGGAATTGGTGCTTCCATTTGAGTTGCAGCACCACCGAGTCGGCGGCCATGGCCGTGCCCTGGCTACCGATGAAAAGACCGGCCACGCAGGCAAATGCACAGGCAACGGTGTAGGCGAGGGTACGGAGGGATCGCACGCTTTAGCGTCCCTGTCGGGAGATGAACGCGAGGCGTTCAAAGAGGTGGATGTCCTGCTCGTTCTTGAGCAGGGCGCCATGCAGGGGCGGGATGGCGCTGCGGGTGTCCTTGCTGCGTAGGACTTCGGGGGGGATGTCTTCAGCCACTAGGAGCTTGAGCCAATCCACCAGTTCGGAGGTGGAGGGCTTCTTTTTGAGACCGGGGATTTCGCGCAGCTCAAAGAAGACTTCCAGGGCTTCCCTCAGCAGATCCTGTTTCAGTTTTGGGAAGTGGACGTCCACGATGCGGGCCATGGTGTCCTTGTCCGGGAAGCGGATGTAATGGAAGAAGCAGCGGCGCAGGAAGGCGTCTGGCAGCTCTTTTTCGTTATTGGAAGTGATGAAGACGATGGGGCGCTGCTTGGCGCGGACCAGGGTCTGGGTCTCGTAGCAGTAGAACTCCATGCGATCCAGCTCACGAAGCAGGTCGTTGGGGAACTCGATGTCGGCTTTGTCGATTTCGTCGATCAGCACCACCGTGGGGTGGTCGGACTCGAAAGCTTGCCAAAGCGGCCCTTTGACGATGTAGTTGGCGATGTCATGGACGCGGGCATCGCCCAACTGGGAATCCCGCAGGCGGGAAACGGCGTCGTATTCATAGAGCCCCTGTTGGGCCTTGGTGGTGGACTTGATGTGCCACTGGAGCAGCGGCAGACCTAGAGCCTGGGCCACTTCTTCCGCCAGGAGCGTCTTACCCGTACCCGGCTCACCCTTGATGAGCAGCGGCCGTTGCAGGGCAATGGCGGCGTTGACGGCTAGTTTCAGGTCGGGAGTGGCGACGTAGCTGTCGCTGCCTTCAAAGCGCATGGATGATCTCTGCTGGTATGGACTTGCTTTAGGGAAGGGTTGCCGGGGCAGCCCAATTTTTTCGCAAGGATACTACTGTCCTGCCTTGCGTTGTATGCATTCCAAATAGGCGACGCCGTCGAGGGGGGCTTTGTCGCGCTGGGCTTTCCAGATGACTTCGCCGAGACAATCGAGGATATCGTGCAGTGCCTCGTGGCGATTCCCGTGACGAATGCAAAGGCGCTCGAAGGCGCCTCGTATGCCGGGCGGCTGGTCAATCTGCAATTGCTCGGCGATAGCCAAGTGGAGCGATAGGTGCAGGAATGGGTTGGTGTCGCCGGAATCCGGCGTCCAGTCTTGGGTCAGGGCCTCGTCGCCGGTACCGAGCAGGCCGTGATATTCAGGATGCTCGGTGACGATGTCGGCAGCCATGGTTTCCAGCGGCGTGGCGGGAACGGATTCCCGGCGCTTACGCCAAGCTTCCATGAGGAAACGGCGGGCTTGATCGCGAGTTGGGCTAAACACGGGCACTTACCAGGGAAAAGACGGTGGAATAACTGAGCAGAACGTTGCCGTCGCCGAGGGGCGCAATCTCGCCGCCACCATAGACGCCAATCACCGGCAGGGAGGGGTAGCGGGCGGACACCTGGGCCAGATCCCGGTCGTGGCCTTGGTAGAAGTAGGGGCCGCGTCCGAGGCAGGCGAACATCAGGGCGAAATCCGGTTCCGGCACGTTGCCGGTGGTGATTTGTTTCAGGGCTTCCGCCGTGTCGGCCTCGGCTGCTTCGGGCTCACGCCAAGCCCAGATCAGGGCCGAGTCGGCAGGCAGGGGCGCAGCCAGGGTGACGGAGCGTTCGTGGCTGTTCACGCCCAGTAGGGGCAGCAGGGTGTAGCGGCCTTCGCTCACTGCCTGGGTCGATGGCACGCCCGGTTCCAGCACCAGGGCGCAGAGGCGTTGCAAGGGCAGGGTTTCCAGGTCGGCCAATTCGGGCGGCAGTTCTGTCAGCAGGGTGTTGAGGGCTGGCGTGTTGGACAGGTGGAAGACCTCGAAACCGTCCTGCTCGGTGACGTACAGGGTGGGCGAGAGAAAGCGCAGACCGCGGGATACGGCGGTGCGCACTGAGGCGCCATGAAAGCTGGCCTCCACGCGACCGGGACGCAGCTTGCCTTGGCACCAGACCTGGCCGCCGTTGCGGTCATCCAGGCCGCTGGCCAGGGTGCCGTAGCGGGGCGGATAGGGCAGCAGCCAGTCGGGCGTGGTGTGCTCGGGCAGGGAAAAAGTCAGGGAAGGTTCGCTGGCCAGAGGCGGGCCGAGGCTCACGGGGCCGGCCAGCACCAAGGCTGCGGCGGCGGGCTGATGCAAGGCCCAACTGGTTTCGGTGAATACGCCGGGGGCCGTACAGCCGGCCACCTGGAGACAACGAGCGGCGCGGGAAGCGGCGGTGATCGCCGGCTGGGCCGTGCGGCAGAAATGGCTGGAGAGAAACAGGATCACGCTGTGGGCGTAATCCCAACCCGCCGATGCTAGGGCTTCACGCACGGCTTCTGCCGCAAGCTCGGGACTGGCCTGATCGGCAGCGGCAAAACCTGTGGCAGCGATGGGGGTCATTGTGTCAGCGGGGCGCCGGAGTCTTGGAACGGTAATCGCACAGATCGGCTACCACGCAGCGGTAGCACTCGGGCGTGCGTGCCTTGCAGACGTAGCGGCCATGCAGGATAAGCCAATGGTGGGCGTGGAGCCGATATTCGTCGGGCGTGACCTTGTTCAGCTTGTCTTCCACCGCGCGTACGTCCTTGCCCGGCGCTAGGCCGGTGCGGTTGGAGATGCGGAAGATGTGGGTATCCACAGCAATGGTCGCTTCGCCAAAAACGATGTTGAGCACTACGTTCGCCGTCTTGCGCCCCACGCCGGGGAGGGCTTCCAGGGCTTCCCGGTCGTGGGGCACCTGACCGCTGTGTTGTTCCAGCAGCATCCGGGTAAGGGCGATCACGTTCTTGGCCTTGGTCTTGTAGAGGCCGATGGTCTGGATATAGTTCGCCAGCTTTTCCTCGCCCAGAGCGGCAATGGCCTTTGGCGTCGGGTGGTCCTTGAACAGCGGGCGGGTGGCCCGGTTGACGCCCTTGTCGGTGGCCTGGGCGGAAAGCACCACGGCCACCAGCAGCTGGTAGGGCGTCCGGTATTCGAGCTCGGTCTTGGGCTCGGGTTCCGCGGCAGCGAGCCGGGCGTAGAACTGGGCTCGCTTAGCTGCGTTCATGATATTTGAGTGCAGACAGTTTCGGCACGGCAGAAATTCCCGTTCGTGGTGAGGTATCGAACCATGAACGGGCCGCCATGCCAGAACTCGCCCTTCGATACTCAGGGCGAACGGAGGAGCAACTTTGGATGTCGTTCGTCGTCACAGGAGCCAGTATTAGGCCGCAGCAGGCGCAGCAACGGGCGGTTGGGCCTCACGTGCCTTGCGTGCGGCAGCGCGGGCGTCCAGCCAGTTGCGGATGGCGATCATGAAGCCGAGCAAGACGAAAGCGCCAGGCGGAAGGATGCCGATCAGGAAGCCATAGCTCTCAGGCAGCACCTGGATGGCGTGCAGGCTGGGAATCACCACTTCGATGCCGGAGAACAGCGTGCCCTGACCGATGAACTCCCGCGCCAGACCCAGCACGCCCAACACCAGGGCGAGGCCGAAGCCCATGATGAAACCGTCCCAAGTGGATTTGAGCGCCGTGTTCTTGGCAGCGAAGGCTTCCACCCGCGCCAGCACGATGCAGTTGGTGACGATCAGGGGAATGAAGATGCCCAGGATCAGATAGAGCTCGTGGGTCCAGGCGTTCATGGCCATATCCACCACCGTCACCAGGGCGGCGATGATGAGGATGAACACAGGGATGCGAATTTCGTAGGGAATGAAGGCGCGCAGCAGGGACACGGCGCCGTTGGACATGCCCATGACGAAAGCGGTCGCCAAGCCCAGGCTGAAAGCGTTGGTGAAGTTGGTGGTCACGGCCAGGGTGGGGCACATGCCCAGCACCTGGGCCAGGATGCTGTTCTGCTTCCAGAGACCGTTGTAGGTAATTTCGCGGTAGGTGCTCATGGCTTATTCCTCCAGGGCCTGGCCGGTGGGCTGGGCGAAGAGTTTTTCGCGGCGGGCTACGGCCCATTCCAGGGCGCGGTGGGTGGCGTTGGTCACGGCGCGGGGCGAGATGGTGGCGCCGGCCATGTTGTCGATGCGGCCGCCGTCCTTCTTCACTTTGAATTCCGCTGCGGGCAGCTTTTCAAAGCTCAGGTCGTTGAACTGGCTGATCCAGGGGCGGGACTTGTTGCGGTCCTTCTTGGGATCGATGTAGTCGCCCAGGCCCGGGGTTTCCTTGTGCTCAATGACGCGCACGGCGGAGAGTTCGCCGTTGGCCTTCACGGCGAGGATCAGGCGGATCTTGCCGGAGTAGCCGTCGGGCGCCACGGCCTCAAAGACGATGGCCACGGGCTCGCCGGCCTTGCGGGCGCGGTAGAGGGTCGTGGTGTCGTCCAGTCCCAAGGCCTCGGTGGGCTTGAGGGGAATGGTGTCCTTCAGCAGTTCGTTGTCGTAGCTATCCCGGGGCAGCACGGCGTCGATCATTTTCAGCTTCTCGGCCTGGGCACTGGCCTCGATGGCCGGCTTGGTGGCGAAGAAGGTGGCGGCCATCAGGGCGGTGAAGGCCACGCAGTACCAGAGCAGGATGATCGCCGTCCGCGTGGAAATGCGGAGGATGGAAGTCTCGCCCACGGGCGGGATGTCCTTGGGCGTGAGGGAAGGGGCGCAGCCCTGTTCGTGGCTCATTTGATCAGTTTCCCGTCGTTCTTATGACCGAAGACCGGCGGCTGGGTGGCCATGTCGATCAGCGGTGCGCAGATGTTCATCAACAGCACGGCAAAGGCAATGCCGTCCGGATAGGCGCCAAAGGTGCGGATGATCCAGGTCAGCAGGCCGACGCCAGCGGCGAAGATCAGCTTGCCGCGAGGGGTGGTGGCACCGGATACCGGATCGGTGACGATGAAGAAGGCGCCGAGCAAGGCCCCGCCGGAGAAGACGTGGAACAGGGTGCCGGCGTATTGGTCGGGATTCAGGCCGTGAGCAACGGCGGCAGCCAGACCCAGCGCGCCAAGGAAGGCCACGGGCATGTGCCAGGTGATGAGGCGCTGTTGCAGCAGGAAGAGGCCGCCGAGCAGATAGCCGGCAGCGATGAATTCCCAGCCCCTTCCACCCAGGTGGCCGAAGCTGCCGCCGCTAGAGATAACGCCGGACACGGTGGCCTTGGCTTCAGCCGAATGCAGCGCAGTGCGCAGGGCATCCAGGGGCGTTGCCATCGTGACGGCGTCCAGATGGCGCTCGCCGAAGATCAGGGCCAACTGGGCGCCGAAGTCGGTGAAGCCTGCGCCGGGCCACTGGGACATCAACTGCGGATAGCAGACGATCATCAGGGCGAAGGCCGCCATGGCGGGGTTGAAGGGGTTCTGACCGAGGCCGCCGTAGAGCTGCTTGACGATCACGATGGCGAGCAGGGTTGCCACCATCACCAGCCACCAGGGGCCGATGGGCGGGAAGGTGAGGGCGATCAGCCAGGCCGTGACCAGGGCGGAACCATCGGTGAGGAACAGGGCCATCGGCTTGCGGCGGATGTTCAGCATGAAGGCTTCGCCGGCTAGGGCAGCGACGGAGGCGAGGGCCAGTTGCACCAGGATGGCGGCGCCGAAGAAGTAGACGTAGGCCGCAATGGCGGGCAGCAGCGCCGCCATGACGCGCAGCATCACGCTTTGCACGCTGGCGGGTTTGAGCAGGTAGGGCGAGTTGTTGAGCATGATTACTTGTTGTCCCCGTCGGTAATACCGGCCTGGGCGCGGCGGGCGTCCGCCTCGGCCACCTGGGCTTGCTGGTCCGGGGTGAGGTGATCGGTGTTGGCAGGGGCGACTTCGGCCTTCTGGGCTTGGGCGCGCGCCATGGCGGCGGCGATCAGGGCTTTCTTGGGATCGTCCTCTACAGCTACGGCAGCGGGCTCGGTGCCTTCACTCGCTGGCGCGGCAGCAGCAGCGGCGGCGGCTTCGGCAGCCAGCTTGGCTTTGGTTTCCGCAGCCTTGGCGGCGAGGCGGGCGGCCTTTTCTTCCTTCTCCCGCTCTTCGCGGAACTGGCGGAATTCGTGGCGTTCACGCGCGGCGTCGGCGGCGTCCTTCTCCCGTTCCCGTGCCCAGATTTCGGACTTGCCGAAGCGGAAGTAATCCACCAGGGGAATGCGCGAGGGGCAGACGAAGGAGCAGCAGCCGCACTCGATGCAGTCGAACAGGTGGTATTCCTGGGCCTTGCCGAAAATCTTGGCCTTGGAAAACCAGTAAAGCTCGAAGGGCTGGAGATCGGAGGGGCAGGCCTTGGCGCATTCGCCGCAGCGGATGCAGGGCATCTCGGGCGGGGGCGCCGGGAACAGGTCGGGGGAGCCCACGAGGATGCAGTTGCAGGCCTTGACCACGGGCACGTCGGCGTTGGGCATGGTGAAGCCCATCATGGGGCCGCCCATGACGATGCGATCCGTGTCGGGCTTGGGCTGGGCCAGGGCCATCACGTGGCTCATGGGGGTGCCGAAGGGCACCTCGAAATTGCGCGGCGCGGCCACGTTGCCGGCGACGGTGACGATGCGGGACACCAGGGGCCGGCCCAGATCCAGGGCTTCATGAACGGCGTAGGCGGTGCCGCTGTTGAAGCACTGGACGCCGTAATCGGTGGAACGCTTGCCGTGGGGTACTTCGATGCCGGTAAGGACGCGGATCAGTTGCTTGGCGCCACCGGCGGGGTAGCGGGTGGGGATGGGCACGATGGCGATGCCATGGCCTTGGTCGCCCAGGGCTGCCAACGCCGCCTTCATGGAGGCGATGGCTTCGGGCTTGTTGTTCTCGATGCCTACCAGCGCTTCTTCCGCTTGCAGCAGGGTTTTGAGGATGGTTACGCCAGCCAGCACGCCGGGTGCCCGTTCACGCATCTGCATGTCATCGCAGGTGATGAAGGGCTCGCACTCGGCGCCGTTGATGATGAGGGTCTTGAGCTTGCCCGCCTTGCCGGCATTTACCTTCAGATAGGTGGGGAAGACCGCGCCGCCCAGGCCCACCACGCCTGCATCGCGGAGGTAGTCGCGCACGGCGGTGGGCGGCATCTCGCGCCAGGCCACGGGGCCGGTGGTGATCCATTCGTCGCGGCCATCGGGCTCGATCACCACGCACAGGGCGGAAAGGCCCGAGGTGTGGGGCATCAAGCGCATTTCCACAGCCTTTACCACGCCGGAGGTGGAGGCATGGACCGCGGAGGACACGTTGCCGTCGGCTTCGCCGATGAGTTGCCCCTTGAGCACGCGGTCGCCGGCCTGCACCGTGGGACGCGGCGTGCCGCCGATGCTTTGATGAAGAGGAATGACCAGTTCCGCCGCCAGGGGCACTTGGCCGATGGGCTGGGTGACGGACTCGGACTTGTGGGTGGCAGGCTTGACGCCGCCGTGGAACTTGAACAACTGACGCAGCATGGGTTAGGCCAGCTCCATAACTTCGCCGCAGGCGAACACGATGCTTCCCTCTCCCTTGACGGGAGAGGGACTGAGGGTGAGGGTGGCGGTCTTCATGCGGTCACCTTCAAGGCAAAGGTCGGGTACTTCCACTTCCAGGTTTCGACGGTTTCGCCAATCGGCTCCATGGAAATGCAATTGACCGGGCAGGGCGGCAGGCAGAGTTCGCAGCCGGTGCAGAGGGAATGGACGACCGTGTGCAACTGTTTGGCGGCACCGACGATGGCATCCACTGGGCAGGCCTGGATGCACAGGGTGCAGCCGATGCAGGTGTTCTCGTCAATGAGCGCCACGGACTTGGGCTTTTCCACGCCGTGTTCGGCGGAGAGAGATTTCACTTCCCGGCCCAGCAGGTCGGCCAGCTTGCGGATGCCTTCTTCGCCGCCGGGAGGGCATTGGTTGATCTCGGCCTCGCCCGCCGCGATGGCCGTGGCGTAAGGCTTGCAGCCGGGGAAGCCGCACTGGCCGCATTGGGTCTGGGGAAGGATGGCGTCGATCTTGTCCACCAGCGGATCGCCTTCGACGCGGAATTTCACGGAGGCGTAGCCCAGGGCCGCACCGAGCACGATGGCCCCAAGGGCCATGACCAGAATCGCAGAGATCATTTGAACTTATCCAGACCGGCGAAGCCCATGAAGGCAAGGCTCATAAGGCCGCCCGTGACGAATGCGATGGCGGTGCCCTTGAAGTACTTGGGCACGTCTGCACCGTCCAGTCGCTCGCGGATGCCAGCGAACAGGACCAGGGCCAGGGTGAAGCCCACGGAGCTGCCGAAGCCGAACAACAGGGACTCCATGAAGTTGTGCTTGAGGTTGATGTTCAGCAGGGGCACGCCCAGCACCGCGCAGTTGGTGGTGATCAGGGGCAGGTAGATTCCCAGCACCTGGTGCAACACGGGGCTGGTCTTTTGGATTACCAGCTCGGTGAGCTGCACGATGGCGGCGATGGTGACGATGAAAGAAAGAGTACGCAGGTACTCCAGCTCGAAGGGCATCAGCAGGTAATGGTCCAGCACATAGCTGGTGCCGCTGCCGAGGGTGAGTACGAAGGTGGTGGCGGCGCCCATGCCGATGGCGGTTTCCAGTTTCTTGGAAACGCCCATGAAGGGGCACAGGCCGAGGATGCGCACGAGGACCACGTTGTTCACGAGGACCGCGCCGAGTAGCAGGAACAGATAGCTGGTCATGAGAGGGAAACCAGGGCGAAATTACGACAGAGGCCGCGGGGATGCCCGCAAAGGGGCGTAATTATCGCTGCTGACGGGCCTTGGGACAAGGGCAAAATCCTTATCGGCCCTGTGGATAAGGCTCATCGGTGAAGGTGATGAGCCTTGGTGGGAGCGTGGCGACGTTCCCCTTGCTGAATGACTTTGTCCTGCGTACGAAGAGGTGCTCCGTTAGAACAGGCGTAGCCAGCGGGCGGTGAGTTCTTGGGTGGTTTTGAGGCCGGAGTACACGGAGTCGTCCGCGCCATAGCGGAGGTTGATGCGGTTGTCCGCGTCTACGGTCCAGTTTCCGCCTACGAAATGACGTCGGCCGTGTATTGGATTGTTCTGAGCAATACCGTTCAAGGTCGTTTCTCCGCCTTCGTTCGCTTGGTAGCCAACGAAGCCTTCAAGGGTAGGGTTGAAGCGATATCGGAGGTAGCTGGTGAAAGACGCGGTACGGCTTTGCTTTAGCTGCACGTTGCCGGGATAGCTGCGGTCCGTATCGCTGTACCAGGCCAGTTCCGGCGTGGCTTCTACGGTCCAGCTGTCTCCCAGCCCCTTGATCCATCCCAGCATGAACACTTGGCGACGGCGGTTTTCACCGGGATTGACCAACTCACGGTTTTCGTAGCGGCCGCTGGGCCAGAGGGTGGTTACGTTGATGCCCAGATAGTGCCGGTGGGCGGGATCGTCGATCATCCAGGCTGTGGCACCAAGGCGGATGTCGCCGAAACCGGAGCGATGGCGGTGAATCCCTGCTGGCAGCGTGCCAGAAACGTCCGCTTCGGTGAAGCCTAGAACGGCAACAGGGGCAATCTTGATGCCGCTGAATTGGTAATAGCGGGAATAGCGCAGGGCCGCGACTTGGCTGTCCCCAGTGAGATCGCCTCGGCGCTGGCCCTTGACCCATGTGCCATCCTGATGTCGGTCGTACCAATAGGTCGCCAGGGTGCTGCGTCCTTCGGGCAGGGCGACAAAGTCGGTGGGCATCGGGTCGTTAACCGCAGCTTTGACGGCGCTCAGGGATATGAGGGTGAATGCCAGGGTAGCCAGTAGTCGCGTTGTAGCAGAGCGGCTTGTCATCGTTATTCGGGTGGTTGCCAAATTGACCGGGGCGGCAGAGTGTCATTCTCGTCTTACGCTCGCAATAGGATTTTTCTGATTTTTGTAGGGGGGGGCAAAAAAAAAGCCCCGCATGGGAATGCAGGGCTTCTTACGTAATGGATGACAGACGGGGTCAGCTAGTGGCTGCTACGCATTCCTTAACCAATTCCGGGCCTCGGAAGATGAGGCCTGAATAAATCTGGACCAAACTGGCACCGGCATCGATCTTGGCTTTGGCTTTGGTGCCGTCGGTGATGCCGCCGGCGGCGATGATGGGGAGTTCGCCAGCCAGGGCCTTTGCCAGGGCGCGGACCACGGCGGTGGATTTCTCGAATACCGGGGCGCCCGAGAGACCGCCGGCTTCATCAGCGTGAGGCTGGCCTTCCACGCCTTCTCGCGAGAGGGTGGTATTGGTGGCGATGACTCCATCAATGCGGTGGCGGCGCAGGGCATCGGCGATGTTGATGATCTGGGCGTCGTCCAGGTCCGGTGCGATCTTGAGGGTCATGGGCACGTAGCGGCCATGTTGCTGGGCTAGTTCGGTCTGGCGTGCCTTGAGGGCGCCGAGCAGGGCGTCCAGCTCGGATTCGCCTTGGAGCTGGCGAAGGTTCTTTGTGTTGGGGCTAGAGATGTTCACCGTCACGTAACTGGCGGCGGAGTAGACCTTGTCCAGGCAGATCAGGTAATCGTCGGCGGCTTTTTCGATGGGCGTGTCGAAGTTCTTGCCGATGTTGATGCCGAGCACGCCCTTGAAACCGGCATCCTTGGCGGCTTTCACGTTGGCGAGCAGAGCGTCGACACCGTGGTTGTTGAAGCCCATGCGGTTGATGATGGCCTGCTTCTCGGGCAGGCGGAACAGGCGCGGCTTGGGATTGCCAGGCTGGGGACGGGGGGTGACGGTGCCGACTTCGACGAAGCCGAAACCCAGACGATCCCAGGCGCGGATGGCTTCGCCGTTCTTGTCCAGGCCGGCAGCAAGGCCGACCCGGTTGGGGAAGTGGATGCCCATGACGTCGACGCCAGGCCCTTTGAGGGCGGTGGGGGGCATGAGGTTGCCCAGGCGCTTCATGCTCGCCAGAGTCAGCTCATGGGCGGTTTCGGCGTCGAGGGAGAAGAGGAGGGGGCGGAGTAGGCAGTATGGAATCATGGGCTGGATTTTAGTCCAGCCCATGATTCCATACTGCCTGAGTGTTGGCACATCCCCCTCCTTCGACTGGCTCAGGGCAGGCCAAGCGCCCTCGCCGGGCGAGGGTGGTGTCGGCCTGCGGGCCTTCTACGAAGGCTCGGACTGCGTGGTTTCGTTCGGATTCAGTTCTATCCAGTTGCCGTGGCGAAGGACTTCCAGGGGATGGAAGTTGGACTTGTAAGCCATCTTGCGGCTGTCGCGTATCCAGTAGCCCAGATAGACGTAGGGCAGGCCCAGGTACTGGCATTGGGCCACTTGCCAAAGGATGGCCCAGGTGCCGTAGCTGGTGTTGGGCACGTCGGGTTCGTAGAAGGTATAGACCGACGAGAAGCCATCCGATAGCAGGTCGATGATGCTCACGCCGCGCAGCACGCCATTTTCGCGAAACTCCACCAGGCGGCTATCTACGTGGCTTTGCAGTAAGAAGTGGGCGTATTGGTCACGGCTGTCCTGGTCCATGCCACCGCCTTGATGGCGGGCTGCCTGGTAGCGCTGATAGAGCTGGTAGTGCTCTTCGCGGAAGCCCAGGTAACGCTCGCCTGCGACGATGTTTTCATGGAGTTTGAGTACGCGCCGCTGGGTACGGTTGGGTTGGAAATCCCGCACTCGGATGCGCGCTGGTTGGCATTCGTGGCAGGAATCGCAGTGAGGGCGATAGGTAAATACGCCGCTACGGCGAAAGCCGTTACGAACCAAATCGCTGTAGGTGGCCGTGTCGATCAGATGCGTGGGGGTTGCCACCTGGGACCGCGCCACTCGGCCGGGCAGGTAAGAGCAGCCATAGGGCGCCGTTGCATAGAACTGCAACAAGGGAAAAGGTGGCAGATCCTTGAGGTGGGTCATCTCTGTACGTGGGGCAAATGGGCTGCTGTGGGTGCCTGACACTCGTCGGCGCATCTCGTTTTTCGATAGACATCCAAAATACCATCGGTCGGCCACGGAGCAGCAGTCATGTGTTGTGTAAGGACAGGTAGCCGTGCGACGAATTCCTTCCGAGATATTGGGTGAGCTCCTAGCGAAGCTAAGTGAGCTGTCTCCATTTGGCAATCGATGATCTCGAAATCCTGCTCTTGCAAGTATTTACAGAGATGTGCAAGGGCAATCTTGGATGCGTCGGTGACGTGAGAAAACATGGACTCGCCGAAGAAAGTGCGGCCAAGCGCCAGCCCATAGAGTCCGCCCGCGAGCTTGCCGTCGATCCATGTTTCGACGCTGTGGGCGTAGCCTAGTTGGTGTAGTTGAAGGTACGCGGCCTGCATTTCAGGAACAATCCAGGTACCTCGCTGACCATGGCGCGGCGTTTCGGAACAGGCGCGGATCACTTGGGCAAAGGCAGAGTCGAGGCGCACTTCGTAGTTCCCGTTGCGCAAGGTGCGGGCAAGGGACTTGGATATTTTTATGTGCGAGGGCAGCAGCACCATGCGCGGGTCCGGGCTCCACCAGAGGATGGGATCGCCAGGGCTGTACCAGGGAAAGATTCCGCGCCGATAGGCAGCCAGCAGGCGCTGCGGCGAAAGATCGCCTCCTGCGGCAAGTAGGCCGTTGGCGCCATCTTCGGCGGTGAGGGCAGAGGAAACCGGAGGGAACGCAAGCTCCCGTGGTAGCCATGGAATCATGGAAAATCAGGGGCCGGAGAGGAGTGTTGGGCGCCGAAATAACACGCAAGTGATTTGATTATAGCGAGGCCTTTTCTTGCGACTTCCCGCGTGGATTACGTCCTAGAGATAGAACCATAGTCCGCATGGACAGCGAAAAAACCTCAAATAGTGTTTGCTTAATCCTTTTCCGACCCTCATACTGTACAAACGAGTTTTTCAGGTTGTGTCCGGCGTCTTATGCTGTGCCCCATCAAGCGGTGCCCTGGTTTGTCTGCTGTTCAGTCTTGATTCTCGTTTTTCCAGCGATGCTTTTTTTAGGTGTCGCGCTGTTTTAAATTTTTAGGACTTTACAAATCATGGCAAACGGTACCGTTAAGTGGTTCAACGACGCTAAGGGCTTCGGCTTCATTACTCCCGCTGATGGCGGCGAAGACATCTTCGCTCACTTCTCCGCAATCCAAGGCTCCGGCTTCAAGACTCTGCGTGAGAATGAAAAGGTGACTTTCGACATCACCACTGGCCCTAAGGGTCAGCAAGCTGCAAACATTCGCTCCGCTGAATAAGCTGAGTCGAATCGTATAAAAAAGCCCGGTTCGCCGGGCTTTTCGTTTTTTTGCCCGTCACATGTGGTGGCGCGAGAAAGGAATTCATGGCCAAGGAAGAGATCATTGAAATGCAGGGTGTTGTGGCGCAAGTGCTCCCCGATACTCGTTTCCGGGTAACGCTTGATAACGGCGTGGAAGTGACTGCCTACGTGTCGGGCAAGATGCGTAAGCACCGTATTCGCATCATCGAAGGCGATAAAGTGAAGGTGGAAATGTCGCCCTACGATTTGACTAAAGCGCGCATCAGCTTCCGCGACAAGAGCTAAGGCGGGTCGTAAACGAATATTGGAGCCCCTAAGATGTCAGAGGGCTCCAATATCGAAGCGAACAAAGGGACTCGATCGAGTCCCTTTTGCTTTATTGGCCGGGCAGGGGGTCTTGATTGCCCAGGGCGGTGGTGTTGAGGCCACCGTCCACGTACATGATTTCCCCAGTGATGCCGCTAGCCAGATCGGACAGCAGGAACGCAGCGGCGTTACCCACTTCTTCGATGGTCACGTTGCGGCGCAGAGGTGCATGATGTGCGTTGTAGGCCAGGAGCTTGCCGAAACTGCCGATGCCGGAGGCCGCCAGGGTCTTGATGGGGCCGGCGGACACTGCGTTTGCACGCACGCCTTGTGGTCCCAGGCAGAATGCCAGGTAGCGGGTGGCCGCTTCCAGACTGGCCTTGGCGAGACCCATGGTGTTGTAGTTCGGCATGGTGCGCTCGGCGCCCAGGTAGGTCAGCGCCAGGACAGATGGATTCGCACCCTTCAGCAGCAGGGAGCGGGCGCCCTTGACCAGAGCGGGAAAGCTGTATGACGATACATCGTGGGCGATGCGGAATGCATCGCGCGTAATCCCGTCCAGGAAGTCGCCTTCGATGGCTTCGGCAGGTGCGTAAGCGATCGAGTGCACAAGGCCGTCCAGACTGTCCCAGCGGGCGCCCAGGTCGGCGAAGAGTTTTGTGATCTGCTCGTCTTCTGCCACGTCGCAGGGGAAGATCAGGTCGCTGTCGAACTCGGCGGCAAACTTTGCAAGACGCTCCTGAAAGCGTTCGTTCTGATAAGTGAAAGCCAGTTGCGCACCTTCACGGTGGCAAGCCTTGGCGATGCCATAGGCGATGGAACGGTTGGAAAGCAGACCTGTGATAAGAATCTTTTTTCCGGCGAGAAAGCCCATTGCGGTACCCCAATGAAAAGACCGGCGGATTATAGCGGACGATCATTTAAACTCGTCGCATGAAGCGCGTGATGATCTTTGCTGTCGCCCTCCTGACTGGATGCTCCGCTAATTGGAACGATCCCTATCCGGCGGCAGAGCATGACAGAAATATTTTTTTCTCGGCTTTCACCGAGCGGCCTAAACATCTTGATCCGGTCCAGTCCTATTCCGAAGATGAGATCGTCTTTACAGGCCAGATCTACGAGCCGCCGCTTCAATATCACTATTTGAAGCGCCCCTATCAGGTGGTTTCCGCCACGGCCGAGGCCGTGCCCGAGCCTCGTTACGTGGATACTGCAGGGCATCTACTGTCTCACGATGCCGACCCGGCGAAGATCGCCTATACGGACTACGTAATCCGTATCAAGGCCGGTATTCGCTATCAGCCCCATCCGGCTTTTGCTGCTCCCGTGGCGAGTTTGGACGGCATTCGCACCATGGCCGACTTCCCTAAAAGCGACAGCCGCGAGTTGCGGGCTGAGGACTATGTGTACGAGATCAAACGCCTCGCCCATCCGCGCCTCCATTCGCCTATCCTCGGGTTGATGGCCGATTACATCGACGGCCTAGGTGGCTTCGCCAAGCAGTTGAGCGACTACGACAAGGCACATCCCAGCGAGTGGCTGGATCTACGTCAATTCAATTTTCCCGGCGTCCAGGTGATTGACTCCCGGAGCTATCGCATTCGTCTCAAAGGCAAGTACCCGCAGTTTGTCTATTGGCTGACCATGCCTTTCTTTGCGCCTATTCCCTGGGAAGTGGATCGCTTCTACAACAGGCCCGGCATGGAGCAGCGCAACCTTTCCCTGGACTGGTATCCGGTAGGTACCGGCCCTTACATGCTGACCGAGAATGATCCAAACCGTCGCATGGTGCTGACGAGGAACCCGAATTTCCGAGGGGAGCCGTACCCTTGTGAGGGCGAGTCGGGTGACAAGGATGCAGGTCTGCTGGCTGATTGCGGCAAGACCATGCCCTTCATCGACAAGGCGGTTTTCACGCGGGAGAAGGAGCAGATTCCTTATTGGAACAAGTTCCTCCAGGGCTATTACGACACCTCGGGCATCGCTTCCGATTCCTTCGATCAGGCAGTGCGAGTGGGCTCAGGTGGCGAAACCTCGCTGACGCCCGAGATGCAGGCCCAGGGCATTCGCCTCAGCACCTCCGTCGCCACATCCAGTATGTACATGGGGTTCAATTGGCAGGACTCTCTGGTGGGCGGCGGCGCCGATCCGCGCCATGCAGAGCGGGCGCGCAAGATTCGTCAGGCCATTTCCATTGCGCTGGATGAGGAAGAGTTCATTTCCATCTTCGCCAATGGTCGCGGTATTTCCGCCCAAGGTCCGCTTCCGCCGGGTATCTTCGGTTATCGCGAAGGGCAGGGCGGGGTCAATCCGGTGGTTTATCGCTGGCAGGATGGTCGGCCCCAGCGGCGCAACATCGAGGAAGCGCAGCGGTTACTGGATGAGGCGGGTTATCCCAATGGTCGCGACGCCAAAACCGGGGAGCCGCTCATCGTCAATCTGGACACCACCCTGAACGGCGTCGGTGCCAAATCCCGCGTGGACTGGTTGCAGAAGCAACTAGCCAAGATCAACGTCCAGCTTGTGGTGCGGAGCACCGACTACAACCGCTTCCAGGAAAAATTATTGAAGGGAACGGCGCAGCTTTTCTACTTCGGCTGGAACGCCGATTACCCAGATCCCGAGAACTTTCTTTTCCTGCTCTATGGCCCCCAAGGCAAGCTCAAGCATCAGGGCGAGAACGCGGCTAATTACGAAAACCCAGAGTACGACCGGCTTTTCGAGCGTATGAAAACCATGGATAACGGCCCTGAACGGCAGGCCATCATCGATCGCATGGTGGAAATCGCACGCCGAGATGCTCCCTGGATATGGGGTTTTCATCCCTTGGACTACACCCTGGCCCATCAATGGCTCAGCAACCGCAAGCCCATCAAGGTGGGGCACAACACCCTCAAATATCAGCGCATCGATGCTCAGTTGCGGGATCGCTTGCGCCATCAGTGGAATCGGCCTCATGAGTTTCCCTTGGTTTTCCTTGGGTTACTGGTAATCGTCCTGGTCTTGTTATCCTTAAAACATATACATCAACGGGATCGAGCTGCACCGTTGAGCTAATGACAATAAGTTCTCCCGAACGCTCCATAGAGAGCGATCTCAAAAAACACAAAATCCACAGCCAACGGAGCGTAATCAAGGGAGTGTAGGCGTATGAATTTGCGCGCAAAGGTAACTTTGTTCTTCGGCGCATTGTCGGTGGCATTGGTGCTTGCTCTGGTCGCCATCGGGTTGTGGTCTTTCCGTCAATATTCGGTCTCCTCTGCGGAAGAACACATTAGGACTGCAGCGGAAATCGTGCGCGTTCATTTGACCGAATCCATGATTAACGGCGTTATCAGCAAGCGGGAAAACTTTCTCTCCCGGTTGATGGAAGTGCAGGGGCTCAAGTCGGCCCACGTGGTTCGCGGCCCGCTGGTCGAGCAGCAGTTCGGTAAAGGGCTGGATCAGGAAAAGCCCGCCGACGAAATCGAATCACGGGTGCTAGCCCAAGGTAAGCAGGAATTCCAGATCGTCGATAGCGATTCCGGCGTGATCATTCGCGGCACGATCCCCTTCGTGGCTCACAAAATGGGCAATCCGAACTGCTTGCAATGCCACCAGGTTCGCGATGGAGACGTGTTGGGGGCGGTCACCATCTCCATGTCCATCGAGCACTTGAAGCGCAAAGCCATTCTTACCGTGGTGTGGATGGTCGGGGCGGTTGCGCTATTCACGCTGATAACGTTCTTCATCCTGCGGCGCCTGATTCGCCCCATTTCCGATACTGCTCAGAACGTTGAACACGCCGTGCAGAAGGCCATCAGCGGCGACTTCACAGGTCACGTTCAAGTACGGACCAGCGACGAAATCGGCCAGATCGCTGGTGACATGAATCGGCTGCTAGGCTTCCTGGATGAAGGCCTGACACGCATTGGCCGCAATGTTTCGCAGCTGACCAAACACCAGCCAGCCCAAGGCGGCAACCAGTTGCAAAACACCATCGATATGGTTGATGCTCTGACTCAAGCGGCTCAGTTCAAGCAGGCTATTGAAGAGGATGAGACCAAACATGAGGTCTATCGTCGCCTGGCGACTGCCCTGGAAGCTCGGTTTGAAATCGACGAATACTCCATGTACGAGATCGATCAGCGCAATCGCTTGCGTCCCGTGATCGTCGATGGCATTTCGGAAGCCCCCTGCCGTTGGTGCGATCCGATTATCGAAACCCGCAGTGAATCTTGCCGTGTCCGGCGTACCGGCCATCTAGTGGATGGCGTGGCTTCCCCAGACATCTGCTACGCCTTCCATTCGCCGGAAGACGCCCAAGGCCGCCGGCACATCTGCTTCCCCATCATGTCCTCGGGCGGCGTGGGCAGCATCATGCAGGTTCTGGTGAAGCCAGAAAGCGCGGACTGCATCCACGATCAGATGGCCTACATCAACGTCTATCTGGAAGAGGCCGCTCCTGTGCTGGAGGCCAAACGACTGACGGAAACCCTGCGCGAATCCAATCTGCGTGACCCCATGACCGGGCTGCACAATCGACGCTTCCTTGAGGAAACGGCGGAGCATCTCATTGCCACGGCCCAGCGGCGCGATGGTCACTTGGCCATCATGATGCTGGACCTGGACTACTTCAAAATGGTGAACGACAACCATGGTCACGATGCGGGCGACGCAGTTCTCAAGTCCCTGTCTCGGGTGCTGGTGCAGTCCGTGCGGGCTTCCGACTTGGTGATTCGCTACGGCGGGGAGGAGTTCATGATTCTTCTCCAGAACACCAGCGCCAGTACCGCACTGCCCATCGCCGAGAAAATCCGCTCCGGTGTTGAAGCGATGAAGGTGCAGATCGCCGGTGGCACCCTGCAAAAAACCATCTCCATCGGTATCGCGGACTTCCCCGGTGATTGCGACACCTTCTGGCAGACCGTCAAGTACGCCGACGTGGCCTTGTACAAGGCCAAGGAGCAGGGCCGTAATCGCGTCATTCGCTTCCATCCCGACATGTGGGAAGGCGGTACCGCTTATTAAGCGGTTCAGCAGCCGGTTTTCGGCGTGTGCGGTCGGGGGGCAGGCAAGGTATTCTTTAGCCCATGTTCGCGTACATCGTTCGCCGGCTGCTTTACGCAGTGCCGATCCTCATCGGCGTCAATCTCATCACCTTCGCCCTGTTTTTCGTCGTTAACACGCCGGACGACATGGCGCGCATGCAACTCGGCGTCAAGCGCGTGACGCCCGAGGCCATCGCCAAATGGAAAGCGGAGCGGGGCTACGACAAGCCCCTGTTCTGGAACGGTGCAGCATCGGGAACGGCGGCGGCGACCGACACCATCTTCTATAGCAAGTCAGTCCGCATGTTCGCCCTAGACTTTGGGCGGGCGGACGACGGCCGCGATATCTCCGCTGAAATCCGCAATCGCATGGGGCCGTCCCTGGCCGTGGCGATCCCCGTCTTCATCCTCGGTTTGTGGGCCGCCATTGCCTTTGCGTTGTTGCTGGTCTTTCTGCGGGCTACTTGGCTCGACATGGCGGGTACGGTGTTGTGCGTCGCCATGATGTCCATCTCCGGGCTCTTCTACATCATTGGTGGTCAATGGTTGGTGAGCAAGGTTTGGCATTGGGTGCCCATTTCTGGCTACGGCGAAGGCCTTGACGCGGCGCGCTTCGTCCTGCTGCCCGTCATCATCAGCGTTATCGGCGGCTTAGGTTCCGGTGCCCGCTGGTATCGCACCTTATTCCTGGAAGAGATAGGCCGTGACTACGTGCGTACCGCCCGCGCCAAGGGGCTTTCCGAGCGTGTGGTGCTGTTCGGTCACGTACTGCGCAACGCGCTGATTCCTATCCTCACCGGCGTGGTGGTGGTGATTCCTACTCTGTTTATGGGCAGCTTGCTGGTGGAGTCCTTCTTTGGCATCCCCGGCCTCGGCAGTTACACCATCGAGGCGATCAACGCCCAGGACTTCGGCGTGGTTCGGGCCATGGTCTTCATCGGTGCGTTGCTCTACATCCTGGGGTTGCTGCTCACTGATATTTCCTACACCTGGGTTGATCCGCGGGTGCGCTTGCAATGATGGCCGTCAAACCTGTCCTGCTCTGGTCGGATGCCTTGCTCTTCGTGCTGCTATCGCTGGTGTTCGCCGGTGCTTGGTGGAGCAGTCGTAGCGAACCGCTGCGCGCACAGTGGCGCAAGGTGGGCCGAAGTCGTGTGGGCATGGCCTCCGCAACGGTGTTGGCTGCATTTGTGTTGGTCGGCGTCGTTGATTCCATTCACTACCGGGCTGCACTCTCTGCAAAGCAGGGGCAGGCGGTGAGTTATGGGGTGGAAGTGCTGTCCCTCCTTGACGCGGGGCTGATGCCGCTCAAGACCCAGACCGAGAAAACCTATTCCGCACCGCTTGCCACGCGGCTTTTTTCCAAGGAGCCCATTCCGGGCAACGAAGGCGAGCGTGACTATCCGCGTCTCAAATACGGCGGCGTCCATTTGGGTAGTGACGAAGCAGGGCAGGGACGTGATTTGGCGCTACGAATCGCCCTCGGCGTGCTTGGCGGTGTGGCGGTGTGGGCTGTGTCGGCTTGGGGCATTCGGCGTTCAACGCGAGGGGCGCTGGCATGGAACGCCGCAATCTGGACCTTGCTGGTGCTGTGCCTGACGGCAGGCGTTCTGACAGCGCTGGCCTCGGGCTACCACGTCTTCGGCACCGACAAGGTGGGGCAGGACGTTCTCTATCTCACCTTGAAGAGCGTTCGTACGGGGCTGCTGATCGGCACTCTCACGACCTTGGTGCTGCTGCCCATGGCGGTGCTGCTGGGCATCCTCGCCGGCTACGCGGGCGGTTGGATCGACGACGGAATTCAGCACATCTACACCACCCTCAATTCCATTCCTGGCGTGCTGCTGATTGCTGCCGCAGTGCTGATGATGCAAGTGGTGATCGACACTCATCCCGATTGGTTCTCCACGGCAGCGGAGCGTTCCGATGCGCGCCTGCTGGCCCTGTGTCTGATTCTCGGCATGACCAGTTGGACTGGCCTGGCAAGGTTGCTGCGAGGCGAGACGCTGAAGCTCCGCGAGCTGGAATTCGTGCAGGCGGCCCAGGCTTTCGGCGTGTCTCGGCTGGCGGTAATGCTGCGACACATCCTGCCTAACCTGATGCACATCGTCGTCATCTCGCTGGTCATGGATTTTTCCGGCTTGGTGTTGGCTGAGGCCGTGCTGTCCTACGTGGGTATCGGTGTCGATCCCTCCACCATCAGCTTCGGCACCATGATCAACGCCGCTCGCATGGAACTGGCGCGGGAGCCCATGGTTTGGTGGTCCTTGGCTGCAGCCTTCGTTTTCATGTTCGCCCTGGTGCTTGCAGCCAACCTGTTTGCCGACGCCTTGCGCGATGCCTTCGATCCGAAATCCTGAACCGTCCATGAGTCTGCTCACCGTCGAAAATCTAGCCGTCCGCCTTGGTGCAGCCCAGCCCGTGGCTGGGGTTTCCTTTCAGGTAAGGGCGGGCGAAACCTTCGCGCTGTTGGGCGAGTCCGGCTGCGGCAAGTCTATGACGGCCTTGTCCATCCTGCGGCTGTTGCCCGACGTAGCCCGCATTGTGGGCGGCTCGGTGAAGCTTGGCGACACGGAGCTGTTGGCGCTACCCGAATCCCAAATGCGCGCCCAGCGCGGCCGTCAGGTGGCCATGATCTTCCAGGAGCCGGGCACCAGCCTCAATCCGGTGCTCACTGTCGGTTATCAGATCGGTGAATCCTTGGCGCTCCATCGCGGCCTCAGGGGCGCAGTCGCGAAGGCTGTTGCAGTTGAACTGCTGCAAGCCGTAGGCATCCCCGACCCCGAGCGGCGTTGGGGCGAGTATCCGTTCCAGTTGTCCGGCGGCATGAAGCAGCGGGCCATGATCGCCATGGCCTTGGCCGGCGAGCCGCGTCTGCTGATCGCCGACGAGCCCACTACGGCTCTGGACGTGACCATTCAGGCCCAGGTGCTTGATCTGCTCAAGCGTTTGCAGCAGGCGCGGGGCATGGCAATGGTGCTCATCAGCCACGACTTGGGCGTGGTGTCGAAAATGGCGGACCACGTGGGCGTCATGTATGCCGGCCAGTTGGTGGAAACGGCGCCGCGAGAGCAGTTCTTCCGAAGCCCGTCACATCCCTATTCGCAAATGCTCTTCGCTGCTTTGCCCGAAGCGCAAAGAAGAAAGGGCCGCCTCGCCACGATTCCGGGCCGGGTGCCGCCCTTGGATACAAGCTTTGTCGGCTGCCGTTTTGCTGACCGTTGCCCGGCGGTCATGGACGTTTGTCGCGGCCAGGAGCCGCCCTGGCGCGACATGGGCGAAGGCCAGCAGATGCGCTGCCATTTGGAAGCGCCCGCAGAATTACTCGGTCGCGCCGAAGCAGAACACGAAGACGCGACCATCTCCCAACCGCAGTCGCTGCTGGAGGTGGATCAACTGCAAGTCCATTTCCCCATCCGGCGCGGCATCTTTCAGCGTACCGTGGGCCACGTGAAAGCGGTGGATGGGCTTTCGCTCCGGCTACCCCAAGGCCGCACTTTGGCCCTAGTGGGCGAATCGGGCTGTGGCAAGACGACGACCGGAAAGGCGCTGCTCAATCTGATTCCACCGACGGGCGGCAAGGTCCAGTTCCGTGGGCGCGAACTCACCGGGTTGGCTGCCAAAGCGCTGCGAGAAGCCCGCGCCGGGATGCAGATGGTGTTTCAAGACCCCTTCGCTTCCCTCAATCCGCGCATGCGGGTGGGCGCCATCATTGCCGAGGGCATGGATGCCCTGAAGCTGCCCGGCGAGCGCAAGGCGCAGGTGGCCCAACTGCTGCAACAGGTCGGCCTGGCGCCCGAGATGATCGACCGCTTCCCCCACGAATTTTCCGGCGGCCAGCGGCAGCGCATCGCCATCGCACGCGCCCTGGCGGTGAGTCCGCAATTGCTGATTTGTGACGAGCCGACGAGTGCTCTGGACGTGTCGGTGCAGGCCCAGATTCTCAATCTGCTGAAAGATTTGCAAGGGCAGCTTGGGCTGGCTTACCTCTTCATCACCCACAACATAGCGGTGGTGGATTACATCGCCCATGAGGTGGCGGTGATGTATCTGGGCCGCATCGTGGAGCAGGGCACCGTGGATGAAATTCTGCGTGACCCGAAGCATCCCTATACCCAGGCGCTGATCGCTGCCGTGCCGCGCCTCGATACGGTGCCGGATGCGGAAGAAAAGCCGGCTTTGGGCGGCGACATGCCGTCGCCGGCGAATCCGCCTCAAGGCTGTCACTTCCATCCCCGCTGCCCCCATGCCATGGCGCAGTGCCGCGTGAGCTATCCCGAAGCCGTTTCCCTGTCGGAGACGCGGACGGTGAAGTGCTACCTGTTCAAGTCCTGATCGGCAAATGAAAAGGGGCTGCTCGTGGCAGCCCCTTTTCCGTTGTTAGCGCTCGTCGCCTTGGCGACACGTTGGCGTCAGTGCTTCTTGCCTTTGCCCTTGGACGCCGCAGCCTTGCCCTGCGGTTTGGTCGGCTTGGTGCCTCCGCTTCCCTTCACTCTGGCTGGCGCGGCCCTGCCCTTGCCATGGGCCTTGCCGATGTCATGCTTGGATGCGCCACGGCCAGCGTGCCGGCTCTTGGCAGAGGCGTGACCGCTGCTCCGCGCTGCTGGTGGTTCTTCCGCCGGGGGCTGAGGCATGTTGGCGGCGATTTCCTGGGCAGCCGCAGGACTGGCCGGCACCAACAGGGTCAGACCGGGCTTGACCTTGGTACGGGGGCCGATGCTGTTGAATTGCTTGAGTCGTGCCGTGGAAATGCCATAGCGCGCGGCGACGGCATCCAGTTTTTCCTTCGGCTTTAGCACGGTGGTTTTCCAGAGGGAAAGCGGTTTGTCCTGGCGTTCGTGGCGCACGAGGTTGGTCTGGAATACGGAAATGCGGTCGGCGGGCAGCACCAGCGCGGTGTTGCCGTTATCGGGCATCAAGGGGCGGTTGTAGGCCGGGTTGAGGGCCATGAACTCGTCGAGGGGAATCTCGGCCAGTTTTGCCGCAGTGGCCACGTCCATACTGGCAGGCATGTCCACCTTCTCGAAATAGGGCTTGTTGGGGATGGGGTCCAGGGCGAAGCCAAACAGGGCCGGGTCGGCGATGATGTTTTTCAGGGCCTGGAGCTTGGGCACGTAGTACCGAGTTTCACCCGGCATGCCGATGCTCTGGTAGTCGGTGGGTAGCCCCTTGGCTAGATTGCGTGCCACAGCCTTGGCCACGGCGTTCTCGCCCCAGTTGTAGGAAGCCAGGGCCAGGTGCCAGTCGCCGTTCATCTCGTAGATGTTTTGCAGGTAATCCAGGGCGGCGTTGGTGGAAGCGATGATGTCCCGGCGCTCGTCCAGCCACCAGTTCTGGGCCAGGTTGTAGTTGCGTCCTGTGGACGGGATGAACTGCCACATGCCCAGGGCGCGGGCCGGACTGCGGGCTTGGGGGTTGTAGGCGCTTTCAACCATGGGCAAGAGCGCTAGTTCCGTCGGCATGCCGCGTTTTTCTAGCTCGGTGACGATGTGGTACAGGTAGCGACGGCTACGCTGGACCATCACCTTCAAGGCTGCCGGGTGGTTCAGATACCAGGCCTGACGTTCGGCCACCAGGGGGCTTTCCAGGTTCGGCATGGCAAAACCGTTGCGGATGCGCTGCCAGAGATCCTTCGATGGCGTCGTGAGATCGATGGTGGCGATGCGTGGCAGATCGTCTTCGACGGGAAGCGCGCCCCCTTGCAAAGCGGGCGCGGGGCTGACTGCTCCTTGCGGCAGTGGGCCGGAGATGCTGCCGGGCTTGTCGAGGGAAATATCGGAAGAGAGCCGCAGGCCGGAATCGGGCACCACTTCAGCTTGGGCGATGTTGGGCTGCACGCTGAGTAACGCGCACGCGGCAACGAGGAGGGGGAGGAGGGCGGCACGCAGGCGTGCGCGACACATGAGGAGCCTGCTGCGCATAGTGGCCGGCATGGTATCGGAGGGGGCTCCAGCGGTCAAACAGCGTACGGACAAATCGGTGTTTCTGTTGGCAACAACGGGTACTGGCGTCATGGGCGTTGCGCCACGTAGGTGTTGCGCCACTCGCGCAGGGCGGCGAAAACTCCTACGGGAGATTGCAGATGAGGATTGCCGCTATGGGCTTTGGCGGCTTCGATCACTTCGGGACTGTCTGGTCGCAGGAATACGTTGGTGGCAATCTCGTCCGCCAGCGTCATGGGAACGGTGGGGTGGTGCGCGTCGATATGTGCTTTCAGCGTTTCGGCGCGGGCTTTCAATTGAGGATTGCCGGGTTCAACTTCCAGGGCGAACGGTAGGTTCATGTGGGTGTATTCGTGGGCGCAGTAGACCTGGGTGTCGCCAGGCAGGGCCGCCAGGGTGGACAGGGAGTGCCACATCTGATCGGGCGTGCCTTCAAACAGCCGTCCACAGCCCAGCGGGAACAGGGTGTCGCCGCAGAACAATTGGTCCGGGTGATAGTAGGCTATGTGTCCTCGCGTATGGCCCGGCACTGCGATGATGTGTAGCGAAAGTCCGATGCCCGGCACTTCGATTTCCTCGTCTCCATGCAGCGGGTGAGTGACTCCGGAAATATTTTCGGCAGCCGGCCCGAACACAGTAATATCCCCGCCTTCGCAAAGGGCGGAAGTGAGGGTGGCGACGCCGCCCACATGATCGTTGTGGTGGTGAGTGAGCAGAATGGCGCTGAGCCGATCGCCGCTTTGTTTCAGGTAGGCGCTGACAGGTGCAGCGTCGCCGGGATCGACCACCGCCAGATGCCCCTGGTGGCGCAGGCCCCAGATGTAGTTGTCGGCAAAGGCGCGCAGTCGGATGATTTCCATGGGTGATCCCGATAACCGAAGGCCGTTATTTTCGCAGACTTACGAGACCCTCCGATCTCACGCACGTAACGAAACCGAACATGTCCATCAATGGCTTCCATGACTGGTTGAAGACGCCTCAAGGCGAGTACGTGTTGAACTGGGAACGGGCCAAGCACGATCTGCTGCTGGCCGACGTTTTTGGTTTCAACGCGGTACAGATCGGCCTGCCTGAGGTGGACTTCCTGCGTGCCAATCGGATGCCCTATCGCTTCCGTTGCGGCAGCATGGGCAATGAAGAGGTCGTGGCAGACCCGCACTATCTTCCGTTTGCCTCCAATAGCGTTGATCTGGTGGTGCTGCCTCATGTGTTGGAGTTCGATGCCAACCCCCACCAAGTACTGCGCGAAGTGGAGCGGGTGCTGGTGCCGGAAGGCCAAGTGCTGATCACGGGCTTCAACCCTTTCAGCCTCTGGGGTGCCAAGCGTCGCTTCGGTCGCCATGGGCGGGGGGCGCCTTGGGAAGGTCGCTACATCAGCGTACCTCGTCTGCGCGACTGGTTCGCCCTACTGGGTTTTGAAACCCGTGCTGGCGCTTTCGGTTGCTATGCGCCACCTTTTGAGCAAACCCAATGGCTGCGCCGCTCGCGTTTCATGGAGTCGGCGGGCGACCGCTGGTGGCCCTTCGCTGGCGCCGTCTACATCATGCAGGCCATCAAACGGCAGGCCGGCATGCGTCTCATCACCCCCGTGTGGAGTGATCGAAAAGCCAGAGCCAAGGCTCTGGTCACCGTAGCCCAGAAATCACAACATGACTGAAGCATTGACCGAGAATCAGAACCAGATCGTAGACATCTATACCGACGGCGCCTGTAGCGGCAATCCTGGCCCTGGCGGCTGGGGGGCCATCCTCCGCCTGGGAGCCGTGGAAAAGGAAATGTTTGGCGGCGAGCGCGACACGACCAACAACCGCATGGAAATGATGGCCGTGATTGAGGCCCTGCGCGCCTTGAAGCGCCCCGTGAGAGCGCGGGTCCATACGGATTCCCAATACGTGCAGAAGGGCATCAGCGAATGGGTGGCCGGCTGGAAGCGTCGCGGCTGGAAAACCGCCGACAAAAAGCCCGTAAAGAATGTGGATCTGTGGCAAGCCCTGGATCAGGAAGCGAGTCGTCACGATCTGGAATGGCTTTGGGTGCGAGGCCACAACGGCCATCCTGAAAATGAGCGGGCCGATGAGCTGGCTCGGCGCGGTGTGGAAAAAGCCCGTAGCGGGCGATAATCCGGCGGCTTTTTTTCTCACCAAGATCAACCTGCTCTAGGAATCCTATGTCCCTGCGACAGATCGTTCTCGATACCGAAACCACCGGCCTGGAATGGCGCTTGGGCGACCGCATCATCGAAGTGGCGGGCGTCGAAGTGGTGGGGCGCAAGCTCACCGGCCAGCGGTTTCACCGCTACATCAATCCTGAGCGGGACATCGATGCCGGTGCCCAGGCGGTGCACGGCCTGACGGTGGAATTCCTGGCGGACAAGCCCAAGTTCGCCGAGATCGTGGACGAACTGGTGGATTTCATCGGCGGCGCCGAACTGGTGATCCACAACGCGAACTTCGACGTGGGTTTTCTCAACAACGAGTTCGGGTTGTTGAAACGCGAGCCCGTGAATCAGATTTGCGCCAGCGTGGTGGACACCCTGCGCATGGCCCGCGAAATTCGACCCGGCAAGCGCAACAATCTGGACGCGCTATGTAACGAGTACGGTATCGATAACTCCAGCCGCCAACTCCACGGCGCTTTGCTCGACGCGGAATTGCTGGCCGAAGTCTATCTAGCCATGACTCGCGGCCAGGAAAGCCTGGTCATCGATCTGGAGTCGCCTCAGACCGAAGTGACGCTGACCATCACCGGCGAGCGTAAGCCTCTGCGTGTGCTGCGGGCCACCGATGAAGAGTTGGCGGATCACGACCGCGTGTTGCAGGAAGTGGCGAAGAGCTCCAAGGGCGAATGCCTGTGGCTGCTGGTGCCCGAACCCGAGGCCCCGGCGGAAGCGGCAGCTGCCGCTTCCTGATCTTTCTCGCTAAAGGTAAAAGGGGCTAACGCACGCCTGGAGGCGGCGGGGGCGAGCCCGGTGGAACGGGCGGAAGTGTCGTTGACGCAGGGGCCTGCTCCGGCGTGAGATTGCCCTGGATTGGCACCCGATGCCCCTTGGCGTACATGCAGGGGATATAGGCGTTGTCGTAGCGGCGCTGGGCCTCGTAGGCCGAGGAACTGCCCGCGCCAGCTCCCGTTGCGGTGCCGACCAACAGTCCCGCGCCAGCTCCTGTTCCTGCATTTCGCGAGCCGCCAACGGCGGCACCAGCGACAGCACCTACCGCAGTGCCCACCGCTGCATTGCGCATGGTCGTGTTGGTGGCGGCCTGATTAGGGCTTTCTCCGATTTGCTCCCGCGCGTACTGCTTGCAGGCAAAGTCGTCGTATCGGAATTGTTCAAAACTCTTGCCGCTACCGGGCAGGGCCATTTGGCTCGGCCCTTCCGGCAATGTCGTGCAGGCAGCGGCGAAAACGGCTGCGGATACCGAGACCGCGATGGCGGTCATTGAAGGTGTGGAAAGTCGTGCCATGACGGACTCCTTTTCAAGCTGAAGCTGACTAGCGATCAGGCTCCGGCGATACAGCGCGCCAGACACCCTGGCACTCCTTGACATAGGGGTAGTAGCCGGCGGGGCTATCGCAGTAGTACCAATAGCCGGGGCTGCCCCGTTCTATGTACACCGGCGGTGCTTCGCGTATGACGACCGTCGGCGGGCCGTAATAAACCGGCGGATAGAGTGGAAACATCGGCGGCCCCACATAAACGCCCACGCCCCAGTGGGGCCGGTGCCAGTGTCTGTGGTCATGGGCTGCTGCGGTGCCTGATAGGCCCATGGCCACGATGAAAGTCGCGAGTCCTATGGAACACCTGATGGAGGATTCCTTCATTGATGGCTCCGGAGGTTTTTTGCTCAAAGCATTTGACGCCCAAGGCCTGCGCTTGATCCTTTGCGAAGTGAATCGTTACACCCGACAGGAATCCAGCGACGCCCATGTGGTTCGGCGAACGGACGCAAAGCCTCGTAGCGCCTAGGTTTGAGTCATTTTTCTCTCGACCTTCGACAGGTGGTGACCATGGCGGATAGCGCAAGCCCGGTGAGCGGCGTGACGGATAGCAACACGGTAATTCCTGTGAGCCCCGTTGCCGGGCGTGCTGCTCAGCAGGCAAGCTCCATTGGGGCTTCGATCCCGACGCCTGGTGCCTTGCTGACCTTGGGCTCTTCTATCCCCAGTGCGCTCACCTATGACTCGGCCGGGTTGTTGCGTGCCTTGACTTCGTCCAGTGCAGTGAGTGCCTTGCTGGGCAGCGGTGCAGGCAGCACCTCGGTGGTGAATGCGGCAGCCCTGACGGGCGTGAACAGCGATGCCACCGGCTCCGGGCAGCTCAATGCGCCGGTGAGTTTGCAGACGGTTCCCCTCAATGCCCAATCCGCCGTGCAAAGCCTGCTGTCCGGGTTGGACAGCGCCGGTCAGGCCGCTGCTATTGCGTCACTGCAAGCAGATGCGCTGAATCAGGCCGCCTCCAACTTGAGCTCGTCGGCGACGGCGGCGGCGGTGATCAATGCCTCTGGCAGCCTACAAACCCTGACGCCCGATGCGGTAACGGCGGCTTTGGCTGGGCTTCAGGGCACTGACCTGGGGCTTACCGCCGCCGGCCTGGGTGTGAATGCCGCATCCTCGTCTTTTCTGAGTAGCACTGGGCTTCTCTTGGCACCGGGGGGTGACAGTACAAGCCAAGCCTTGTCCGGCTTACTGACGACCAGCCTCAATCTCGCTAATACGCAATTCAGCGCGAATCTCAGTGCGTCTCCTACGGTGGCGGGGGCGAGCCAAACGCTTGGCAACGTGTTGGCGAGCGAGGTGAATCTCTCGGCTGCGGCGGCGCGAGCGTCTGAGACGGCGGCTTCTTCCGCGACGGTTGCCGCCCCGGCGACAGCAGCCCTAACGACTGCGACGGCCACCCCCATCGCTACATTGGTCACCCTTACACCTTCGGTAATTGCGCCGACAACGCCTGCACCCACGGCCACTACCGCCACTGCTGCCACCGTTGCCACGCCTCCAACCGAAACAACTAACGTCGCTGCCACGGCAGCCGCTACCGCTCCCGCAGCGGGGCAGGTAGCGGCAGTCACGCAGACGGTGAATCAGAACTTTCTGGTGGATGCTGCCACTCAGGCGCGCAGCACCATCACCCAAAACCCAGACTATGCGGCCATGGCCGCCACGCTCTACGTCCATGCCGCCACATTTCGGGCCATGCCTGGGTTAATCCGCAGCGGGGCATTGAGTAATGTGCCTCCGCCTGTGACCGCCACTTTCAATATTCGGCCCCTTCGCCCCGTGTGATTAGGTGTGATTTGGAGGGCGGAATGCGCCGGTGGCTCTGCCTGATGCTCGGCACCACGTGGTTTGCGGCGTCGGCTGCCTACGCTGTCGAGTCACGCGGCGCCCGTAGTTGCGCCAGCTGGCAAAGCGGGCGTCTGGCGGAAAACGAGGGCTACAGTCGCATGGCAGAGATCAACCAGACTTGGTTGGTGGGCTACATGAGCGGGCTGGTAGCGGGGTCTGGGCTGGATTTCCTTGTGGGTACCGACAATCCGACCGTGTTTGCCATGGTGGATGATTACTGCGTCTCGACTCCCGCAGGCAACTTGGCGACCGCTGGCGTCGCGGTAGCGCGCCAGCTGATGCAGGACAAAGGGCTTGTTTATCGGGGAACCATGCCCTAATGCGCGATAGACCCCGGTGGGGAGGATAGGCAAGAGCCGGTACAATTCGCCACCCCGTTTTTGGGGCGTCCTATCAAAAATACCCCCTAGTGGCAGACAAAAACTACGACATCCGTCCGGGGCAGTCCGTCGAACTGCTCAAGGAACTGCACATCCTCACTCGCGACGGCAAGCTCAACCAGGACAGTCGGCGCAAGCTGAAGCAGGTCTATCACCTGTTCCAGTTCATCGAGCCGCTGTTGAAGGATGCGATGGCGCAAGGCAAAGGCGTGAGTCTGGTGGACCACGGCGCCGGTAAGTCCTACCTGGGCTTCATCCTCTACGACCTGTTCTTCAAGGAGCAGGCGGACAAGGATTTCCGCCTCTACGGCATCGAGACCCGCGAAGAGCTGGTGCAGCGTTCCCGCGAACTGGCTCTGCGTCTGGGTTTCAGCGGCATGGAATTCCACAATCTGTCCGTGGCCGATTCCATCATGTCGCCGCAATTGCCTGAGCGGGTGGACGTGGTGACAGCACTCCACGCCTGCGACACCGCCACCGACGACGCCATCCGCTTCGCTTTGGAAAAGCGCGCTCGCCACATCGTGTTGGTGCCTTGTTGCCAAGCCGAAGTGGCCTCCGTGCTGCGCAAGAACAAGGGCCGCGATCTGGGCCGCAGCGCCCTCACCGAAATTTGGCGCCACCCGATCCACACCCGCGAATTCGGCAGCCACATCACCAACGTCCTGCGTTGCCTGCAACTGGAGGCCCACGGCTATCAGCTCAACGTGACCGAACTGGTGGGTTGGGAACACTCCATGAAAAACGAACTCATCATCGCCAGCGACAAGAATCTGCCTCGGGGCCGTCCCGCCAAGCGTCTGCGCGAACTGCTGGAAACCCTGGGGCTGGAAGAAATGTCCGGCCGCTTCTTCACGCCGGCGGGAGAGGGCGCATGAACAACCGCATGAACAACATGACCTATGAGCTTCACGAAGAGTACGTGGAGCTTTGCAACCTGCTCAAGTTCATGGGCCTCGCCGACAGCGGCGGTCAGGGCAAGTATTTGGTGGCGAGCGGCGAAGTGAGCGTCGATGGTCAGCCCGAGAGCCGCAAGCGAGCCAAGATCCGCCCCGGTCAAGTGGTGGTTTGTTTTGATACCCGCATCCGCGTGGTCGCGGCTGGAAAGGAAGACTGATGGCGATTCAATGGTTCCCCGGCCACATGACTTCGGCGCGCAAGAAGGCCGCCGAAACCATGGCCCGTACCGACGTGGTGATCGAAGTGGTGGACGCGCGTCTGCCCGAGGCCAGTTGCAACCCCATGATCCGCGAGCTGCGTCTGCATCGCCAGCGGCCCTGCCTGAAAATTCTCAACAAATCCGACGTGGCCGACCCGGCTGTGACTCAGGCTTGGATCGAATATTTCAACCGCCAACCGGGCGTGAAAGCAGTGGCGATCTCAAGCAAAAAAGCCAGCGACGTGGCGCGCATTCCTGGCCTGTGTCAGAGCTTGGCGCCTCACCGCAACGACGAGCTGAAGCCGTTGCGCATGATGATCATGGGCATTCCCAACGTGGGCAAATCCACGCTGATGAATGCGCTGCTCAAGCGCAAGGTAGCCGCCGTGGGCGACGTGCCTGCCGTAACTAAGAGCCAGCAAAGCCTGGACATCAGCCCGCGTCAGACCCTCACCGATACGCCGGGCATGCTCTGGCCCAAGATCGAGCACGACAGCGATGGCTACATGCTGGCCGCCAGCCATGCGGTGGGCGTCAATGCGGTGATTGAGGAAGAAGTGGCGAGCTATTTGGCGGACATCCTGCTGGCCCGCTATCCCAAACTGATTACGGCGCGCTACGGCTTTTCTACCGAAGGGCTGGATGGTGTCGGCGTGATTGAAGCCATCGCCAAAAAGCGCGGCTGCTTCCTCAAAGGCAAGCACGCGGGGCAACTGGATATGGATAAGGCGTCCATCGTGCTGCTAACTGACTACCGCGGCGGCATCCTGGGGCGCATCAGCCTGGAAACGCCGGAGACCCGTGCCGCCATGCTGGCCCAGGCAGCGGAGCGGAGCGCCGCCGATGCCAAGGCCAGGGCGGAAAGAAACCTCAGGGAAAAGCCGTCGGAAGAGGCTGAGTAAGCGTGGAATGAGCGCGGACTAGGCGCAGGTTAAGCGTCCGCGTTCAAGCGTCCTTTTTTCGTTCTGAAGTCAGACCGAAGAAGCCATACATCAGCTTGAGCTGAAAGCCGAAGGCGTAGTTGAAACCCGCTTGCCATGCTTCAATCGGTGTGGCGGGAATTGTTTTGATTTCTTTTGGGAACATGGTTTCTCTCCTCGGGGTGGGCTCGTAACGGCCCTCATGGAACGGTTAACGTCCGAGTCCGATATTGGGCAAAGGGTGAATTGAAACTATTTTTTTCGCCGCCGCCCTGGCCTTGCGACGGGCTTTGCGATCAGCCCTAGCGCGCCACGGGCAAGACGGTCGGCTTCAGTATTGCGATGACGGGGAACCCAGGTCAGTTCTACCTTGGCGAAGCCCGCCATAAGCCGCTGCGCCTGATTCACCAGAGCTTGCAAATGCGCCGTTTGCGTCGTCATTTCTCCACGGCTGTGGCGCACGACAAAGTCGCTGTCGCTCATTACCACAAGGGTCGATACGCCGGCAGTCTTCGCGGTTTCCAGACCAAGGCAAAGCGCACGTAGTTCGGCCTCGTTGTTGCAGCCGCTACGTCCGAGGGGAATGGATTGCTGGAGCGTGGTGCCGTCGGGGGATCGGAGTACGACACCGAGGCCGATCTTGCCGGGATTGGGCCAGGCGGTGCCGTCTACCGACAGAAGCCAGGTGTTGTTTGCCGCGACTGACCGTTCAGGCATGAGGGCGCCGTAGCAGGGCTTCCATCTCGTCAGCGGGCAGGGGCTTGCTGAACCAGTAGCCTTGGAACTCGTCGCAGCCCTCGTTTTGGGCAAAGGCCAATTGCTCCTCGGCTTCCACACCTTCCACCACCGTCTTGAGTCGCAGGTTGCGGGCGAGGGCGACGATGGTGCGGGTGATCGCCACGTCGTCGGAATCGCCTGGAATGCCGCGGACGAAGGATTGGTCGATCTTCATGTAGTCGAGGGGAAAGCGCTTGAGGTAGGAGAGCGACGAATAGCCCGTGCCGAAATCGTCCAGGGCGATAGCGATCCCCATTTCACGTAGCGCATGGAGCTTTTCGGCTACGTCGGACGGGTCGGCCATTAGGGCGCTTTCGGTGATTTCCAATTCGAGTTGGTCAGGGGGCAAGCCTGTTTCGGCAAGGGTGTCATTGATCATGTCCACTAGGTCCGGCTGCGCCATTTGTTTGGCCGACAGGTTGATGGCGATGTGTCCCGGTGCGATGCCTGCATCTAACCACGCCTTTTGCTGGCGGCACCCCTCGAATAGCGCCCACTCGCCCAGGGCATCAATGAGCCCGGTTTCTTCCGCAACGGGGATGAAGCGGATCGGCGGCACGTTACCCATGTCTGGATGATTCCATCGCATCAGCGCTTCGGCGCTGAGCACAGCACCCGTGCGTAGGTCGACGCGAGGTTGGTAATGGAGGCTTAACTCTTTGCGTTCCAATGCGGCTCGTAGCGCGCTTTTGAAGGTAAGGAACTCCACCGCACTGGTGTTGAGTGTTTCGGAGAAGACGGCATAACGGTTGCGGCCTGCATCCTTTGCTGCGTGCATGGCGATATCCGCATTCTTGAGCAGTGCCTCTGCCTCATGCCCCTCGCCCTGGTGGCGGGTGATGCCGATGCTTGCGGTCAGGTAGATGGATTGGTTGCCAATGTCGAAGGGCCTTGCCAACGTGTTGAGTAGGGCCTGGGATATTTCCTCCAGTTCCGATTGCTCATTGGCGCTTTCCACAAGGATGGCGAATTCGTCGGCACCGAGGCGGGCCAGTGTGTCTATCTCAGACAATGTTATTTGCAAGCGACGGGCTACCTGTACCAGTACTTGGTCGGCGGTCGAGTAGCCAAGAGAGTCGTTGATGTTCTCGAAGTTGTCCAGATCCAGATGCAGCACGCCGATGCTACGACCTTGATGTGCAGCACGGAGCAGGGCGTTACGGCACTGCTGATGGAAGAGGGTGCGGTTGGGGAGTTGCGTGAGGGGGTCGTACTGCGCTTTATGGTTCATGGCACGCAGACGGCGAACCATGGTGCGCGTCATTTCGAGGGCGACGTGAGGCTGCTTTTGCACCATGTCGAGCAGTCGGGACTTGCAGATGGCGACGACTTCGCAATGGGTAATGGCCACCGCCGAAGCGCTGCGTGTGGAGTCGTCCAGTAAAGCCATTTCGCCAAAGATATCGCCCTGGCCAATGCTGAAAAAGATCCGATCACCAACGCGGATTTCAGCTTGTCCAGATTTGATGACGTACATCACGTGACCAGGCTGTCCCATTTCAAAAATGACCTGGCCTGGGATCAAGGTTTCGATGCGGTCATTCTCATTGAGTAGCGTGGCGTAATTGAAAGGCATGGCAGTGGGGCTGAAGTGGTGCATCCGGCAATTATGCAGGATATAAGGTAGCCTCTCGTCTGTACCTTGCGTTACCAGTCACGCGATATAACGAATTACATTTATGAGAGAGCAGGCAATGAAGTGGGCCACTGCATGGGGAATGGCTCTGATAGGTCTGTGCTGCGCTGCATCGGCTTCGGCGATGTCGGTGGTGTTTATCAATCCCGGCAAATCGGATGAGATGTTTTGGGGGAGCGTCAGCCGCTTCATGCAGGCTGCTGCCAACGATTTGTCCATCGATCTGGAGGTGCTGTACGCCGAGCGTGACTCGGCGCGCATGGTGATACAGGCACGTCAGATGGCCGTGCGAAAAAAACGCCCGGACTATGTAGTGACGGTCAATGAGAAACAGGTGGCCGTGCCCATGTTGAAGGTGCTGGATGCCGCAGGCATTAGGACTTTTCTGATCAACAACACCTTGTCGCCAGACCAGTTGGCTTTTGCGGGTAGGCCGCGGGAGCAGCTTTCACATTGGTTGGGAAGTCTTGTGCCCAACAACGAAGACGCCGGTTATCAGATGGCGAAAAGCTTGATCGCTGCTGGGCACCGCCGCTTTCCGCAGGAGGGGCAACTGACACTTATCGCCCTTGCCGGTGATCGAGTGACTGAAGCCGGTGTGGCTCGTGAGGCGGGGTTGCGGCGGGCGTTGGCTGAACACCCGGAAGTAAAGTGGCAGCAGACGGTGTATGGCGAGTGGAATCAACGGCGGGCGCGAGACCAAGCGGACGTTCTGTTCAAGCGGTATCCGGGCACTCGATTGGTGTGGTGCGCCAACGACCTGATGGCTTTTGGCGCCATGGAGGCCCTGATAGCACAAGGAGGAACGCCGGGTAAGGACAAGTTGTTCACCGGGCTCAATAATTCTTCCCAGGCGATGGAAGCTCTGGTCGATGGTCGGCTTTCAGCCTTGTCGGCGGGGCACTTTGCCGCTGGTGGTTGGGCGCTCGTAATGCTCTATGACTACGACCAAGGCCATGATTTTGCCGAGGTCGGACCTTTGGAGCGTCAGGAGCCGATGCTAGCTTTGCTCACCGCAGGACAGGCCAAGCGGTTTCTCCAGCGGTTCGGTCAATCGGATTTCGAGTCCATCGATTTTCGCCAATACAGCCGTGCCTATCATCCCGAACTGAAAAACTACCGATTCTTGTTGGAGTCTTTTCTTAAATGATGCGCCGTTTCAATAACTCTCTCGCTCATCGCACGTTACGCCGCCTGTCCGGCATGATGCTGTTGTCGGTGATTCTTGCTGGCGTTGTACTCATCATTGACACCCGCAGCGCCGAACGTGATCGGCAAGCCGAGTTGCTGGAGAAAGTCGGTGTCGCCATGGCAGGCCCCCTCTCCGAATCCGTCTGGATGGTGGATACGCCGTTGTTGGAACGGCAACTCAAGGCAATGACTGAAATCCCTGGGGTAGCCCATGTGGCAGTTACAACGTTCATCGGTCAGGAGTTCCATGCGGACAAACCTGGCTACAAAGGGAGTGAAAACTTTATGGTGCGCCGTCTCCAACTGCGCCATCAGAACGACTCCCTGGGGCAGCTGGAGATTTGGGGCGACTCCGATCTATTGCAGAGCGAGATCGTCGGGCATGTCATCACGATCCTCTTCATACTGATAGTGCTGCTGACGGCTGGAGTGATCGGCGTCTATCTGGCGGTTCACCGAGAGGTTTCCGTGCCCTTGAGCGTCATAGCGCGCTATCTGGAGAAGGCCTCATACCCCGATGCGCCCCTGGATATGCAAATGCGTCCCTTGAAGGACGAGCTCCCCGCCAACACGGGGAGGGAACTGGTTGGTGTGGCATCTGCCATCGACCACTTGCAGCAAACTTTACGTGAGCAATCCAGCCAGGAGTGATTCGTGGCATGTGGGGCCACGCGGTAATTGCTTCTGACCGCGTTCAAAGCCGGAAGTGAGCCAAAATCATGGGTCATGATCCAACAAAAAAACGTCAGCTTATGCCTACAATTCGCTTCCATTTCGCCGAGCTTCCTGTTGCGGGAAACTCGTTGAATTAGCCCCTTCACCGCAGCCTTTTGGCGCGGATTTACTTAGGAGATAAAAATGAAGAAGTCCTTGTTCACCGCTCTGAGTGCCATCATGATTGCCGCCCCTCTGGCCCTGGTCAGCACCGCTGCCGAAGCCAAGCCGGTCAAGAAACATCATCACGTGAAGAAGCACAAGGTCGCCAAGCACCACCGCGTTGCTGCCCCTCAGCAGTGATGGGTAGGCAGGACCGCCAGGGCCTCCTGGTGTGTCCTGCCGTAAGTCGCAGTCGTTTGTTGTATTAGTTCTTTGCCGCGTCCCTAGCTTTTTCCAACAACGGCGCCCGCAGTTTTTCAAACTGGCTGGGCAGCACGTACTGCAATACTTCCTTCCCCTTTTGATCCACCACGACGTCTAGCCCTTTGGCGGGATAGAGCAGGTGCTGGAGCGTTTCTCCCGCCGGGATCTTCTCTGCGGGGATGCCGAAACGCTGCGTCACCATGGCCTCGTCCAGGTTGATGCCAGGGATGAAACTGATCGCCCGAATCGGCGCTTGTTCCGCCCGTTGAAGATCTGCCGGTGACAGGGTGATGCGCCGGGTGGAGCTTTCCATGTATTCGCTCTTCACGGCATGCTCGCGCATCTGCGCTACCAAGTCAGCAGGAAGATCGACAGTGAGGATCATCTTGCCGGCTACGAAGCCAGCCGTGAGGTTGTCATAAAAAGCTTCTACCGAGCCGGTTTCGCCGGGGGTGGCGATGATCGCAATCTGCATTTCTGTCCCAAGCTTTTGTCGCGCTTCAGCCACGGTGCTGCTACCTAGGGTGAGGCCGAAGACCTTGGACTTTCCATCGGGCTGGATTTCGATCTGCCAGGGCATGCCTTGGGTGGGGGCAGGCTTGTCTGAATGGAGCCACAGGGGGATCAGCGTCAGGGCGGTCAGCAGGGCCAGGAGCAGGGCGATGAGGGAAGCGGCAGTCTTCATGGATCAGGCGGGGATGGGGGCGGCGGGCGCGTATTCTGGCATGGTCCGTCGACCATGGCGGCATCCGGCGTCCGGCGTTCCGCGAATAGCCAGGGGTTTGGCGGTTATTCGCGAATCACCGCCGCATTTAATCGGCTAGTCTTCAAACTGTATTCAATTCACAAGATGCGGAGCCACCGATGGAACTCCTGTCCCTACCTTCCCTGGCCGGCTATTGGTCCGGTGCGGAAGTGCAAACCAATCTGATCGTTTTCATGAATCTACTCGGCGCATTGGCGCTCGGGCTGGTGGTTGGGTACGAGCGTTCCTACCATGGTCGCGCCGCTGGTATGCGTACCTACGGCTTGGTCTGCATGGCTTCGGCGGCGCTGGTGGTGATTTCCGGCTATCCCGGCGCCTGGTACGGCGGCCATGCGGTTCAGGTGCCCGTGTCCGACCCTACGCGGGTGGTTCAGGGCATCGTCACCGGCATCGGCTTTCTCGGCGCTGGCGTCATCATGAAGGATGGCTTCAACATCATCGGCCTCACCACGGCGGCCTCGCTGTGGGCGTCTTCGGCCATCGGTGTGCTGGTGGGCGTGGGCTTCTACTCGGCGGCCATGTTGCTCACCTTGCTGTCCGCCAGTTGCATGACCTGGTTGTCGCGACTGGAACGCATGCTACCTTCGCGCCCCGCCGTGGCCGTGGTGTTGCAGTTTCGGCAAGACTTCGAGCCTCGTATCGAAGTGCTGCGACGGGTGGCCTTGGAGCGGGGCTATGAAATTGCCGGCGGCTCTTTCTCCATCCAATACGAAGAAGGCCGGCAGGAGTGGCATTTCGTTGCCTTGGCTCTGGGTAAGGACAAGGGTGCGCCCTTGCACGATCTCAGCGCGGAATTGAGCCGCTTTGAGGGCGTGGAGAAATTCCGGCTTTCCCATGCACGTAATTAAAGTCGCGAGCCTATGACTGATCGAATCACCGAACTGGAAATCAAGGTCGCCTTCACAGAGGACTTGGTGGAGCAACTGAACCTGACCGTTTTCCGTCAGCAACAGCAGATCGAAATGCTGGAGCTGCAACTAAAGGCGCTGCGCCAGCAGATGCAGGCCGTGCCGAGCGGCGGAGAAGCGAGGAATTTGGCCGACGAGATTCCGCCACATTATTGAGCGGCGGTTGTCGAAGTCTTTGAAAAAGCTGGCTAATCGTACCCGTTCGCCCTGAGGTATCGAAGGGCGAGTGGACGCACAGTGGTGCCATATCTCGCCCTTCGATACGCGCAGCGTACCCTGTGCTGAGCTTGTCGATGCATCAGGGCGAACGGTGGTGTCGGTGTTGGGTGCAGGGCTGCCGGAGCTCAGTGGGCCGGCGCCACTTTGATAGGGATGCTGCGGTGCTTGCGCATCTTGCCCACCACGTGCATCTCGCAACGCTTGCAGTCGAATGTGAGCGTTAGCTTGTCCTTGCCCTGCATGAGCGTCATGGGCTCGGGGCGGATGCCTTTCACTTCCTTGGGGCAGAGGTTGAAGCTGTAGCGCAGGCAGTGCTTGGTGATCATCAGCGACACCTCGCCTTTTTCCGCATTGGCTTCGTAGGCGGCGTCGATCAGTTGCACGCCATGCTTCTGATAGAAGGCGCGGGCCTTGTCGTTGTACACGTTGGCCAGATAGGACAACTCGGTGTCGGGATAGGCCACCGGCGGTACCACCGGCTCGTCGCGGGACGGACGCTGGTAAGCCTCGATCCGTGCGGCGTCCAGGGCTTCCACCGCTTCCCGGCGCAGGTTATTGGCAGCGCTGGCAGGCACGAACCAAGGCTGGCTTAGATCGAGCGTGATTTCCACCGCTTCGTAAATCGTGCTGCCCAGCTTGCCCAAGTTGTCGCGCAGACCGCTCAAGGCTTTGTCCGCGTTCTGGGCCGCTTCCTTGGCGTGAGTGAGGGAGGCGCTGGCGGTTACGCCGTCCTCGTCGGTGAGACTGAGGACGAAGCCGTTGGCACTTTCCGTGAGCTGCATCCAGATGCGGATGCGGCGGTCGGCGGATTTTTTGTCTAACTGACGCTCGAACTCCTGGTCCCGATTGCGGTAAAGCTGCGTGCCCACCTTCAGTTGTTCAGGCAGGGCAGCCGGAAACAGGCGCTGCACGCGGCTCTGCTTTTCTACGCGGTTGATGCGCAGGCCAACCAGATCTTGGTCCGTGTCGAAGAAGCTGATGCCGTCGCCGTTGTGTAGCTCTTCTTCCGCTTCCACGTCGAACCACTGGTGGCCGATGCTGACCACGGTGCCGATGGGCGTGCCGGAAAACTTGGGCGTGTCGAAAGCGCCGATGTCTGCCTTGCGGTCATTGACGAAGTAGTCGGTGGAACCGCGATTGAAGGTCTTCTCCGGCTGGGGCACGAAGGTGTAGGTGCTGCGGCCCGAGGAAGCGCGGCGGTATTCGGGCGCGTCTTCCATGATCTCGTCCAGCAACTGCCGATAGTGGGCGGTGATGTTCTTGACGTAGCTGAGGTCCTTCAGCCGCCCCTCGATCTTGAAGGAGCTGATGCCTGCGTCGGCCAGGGCGCGCAGATTGGCGCTCTGGTCGTTGTCCTTCATGGAGAGCAGATGCTGCTCATGGGCGACGATGGCGCCGGTGGGATCGGTCAGGGTGTAGGGCAGGCGGCAGGCCTGGGAGCATTCGCCCCGATTGGCGCTGCGGCCCGTGTGGGCGTGGCTGATGTAGCACTGGCCGCTGTAGGCCACGCACAGGGCGCCGTGGATGAAGAACTCCAGGTTGATGTGGGTGTTGGCGGCGATGGCCTTGATCTGCTTCAGGTCCAATTCCCGCGCCAGGACGATCTGGGAAAAGCCCACGTCTTGCAGGAAGCGGGCTTTAGAAACGTGGCGGATGTCGGTTTGGGTCGAGGCATGGAGCTGGATCGGCGGTAGATCCACTTCCAGCAGGCCCATGTCCTGGACGATGAGGGCGTCGGCACCAGCTTCATAGATTTGCCAGGCTAGGCGGCGAGCTTCTTCCAACTCGTCGTCGCGCAGGATGGTGTTGAGCGCCACGAAAACCTTGGCGTTGTAGCGATGGGCGTGGGCGGCGAGGCGGGCGATGTCGGCCACACCGTTTTCCGCCGACGCGCGGGCGCCGAAGGCCGGGCCGCCGATGTAGACCGCGTCCGCGCCATGGTCGATGGCCGCCATGCCGAAATCGGCGTTCTTGGCGGGGGAGAGCAGTTCTAGTGTTTTGCGGTCGGACACGGTGAGGGGCAGGGCGCGGAAAAGGGGGCGGATTGTAAACCCAAGCGCGGTGGACGAACGGTACTCCACACCTCGCCGATATAATCAAAGGCCTTGTAAATACTAGGGTTTCCCGCCATGGCCGCTTCCCTTCCGCCTCTAGTGACAGCCGATTGGCTCGCCGGCCAACTGGGCCAGCCTGATCTGGTGGTGTTCGACGCCACCTACTACATGTCCGCCGAAGCCAAGGATGGAGAGGTCGAGTTCCTGAGCGAGCACATTCCTGGCGCCCGCTTTTTCAACATCGATCAAGTTGCAGACACGGAAACGGACCTGCCCCACATGGCGCCCACGGCCGGCCGCTTTGCCCGGCTGGTGAGTGAAATGGGCGTTTCCAACGATAGCCGAGTGATCTTCTACGACCAGAAGGGCATCTTCTCTGCGCCCCGTGGCTGGTGGCTATTCCGCCTCTTCGGCCACGACAGGGTGGCCGTGCTGGACGGCGGCTTGCCCGCATGGCTGGCCGCTCAACGCCCCGTGGAAACCGGGACAGCGTCTGCCTTTGCACCCGCCGTATTTCATCCACGACTGCGGGCCGGTCTGCTGCGCGGGTTGGGGGACATGGCTCTCAACCTTCAATCCGGGGCCGAACAAGTCCTCGATGCCCGCTCTCGGGACCGCTTCTCCGGCGCCGCTCCCGAGCCGCGCCCCGGCCTGTCCAGTGGCCACATGCCGGGCAGCCTCAACGTTCCCTTCACCGAACTGTTGAACGCCGACAAAACCATGAAATCTCCCGAAGCCCTGCGTGCTGTGCTTGCCGCGGCTGGCTTTGAACCAAGCCGGCCCGCCGTGTGCAGCTGCGGCAGCGGCCTGACGGCCACGGTGGTTTCCCTTGGCTTAGTCGCCGCCGGCTACGGTTCGGGCGCGATTTACGACGGTTCCTGGACCGAATGGGCCGCCCAGCCTGACGCATCTATTGCTAAGGGTTAGTTCCCTTCAGCTCAATATTCCCCGAAGACCCGCATGGTTGCGGGTAAAAATTCTTGCTGTCGATTTCCTGTCTGGTTTGTCAACCTGACGTCGCCCCTAGGCGTTATTGGCTCCATGGTGTTCATCACCACATAAAAAATGGAGAGACAAATGGGATCGCTGAGCAACGAATCTTTTGACGAATTCCTGGATTCTTTGAAGCGCGCGGGAGTTTCGATCAGCAACGAGCAAGAGC
>DASUJA010000141.1:0-3817 GCA_036279515.1 Rhodocyclaceae bacterium
GCTCTACAACAGTCGCGCTCGCTTGCAATTCAAGGCCCTGTCCCAAGGCCCCACATCCGTCAGCGGCGGCGCGCTGATTGGTCTTGGCCGCTCCATTCAAGTGGTGCTCGAACCGGCCCAAATCGACCACGCCGTCGCCACTATCGAACAACGTCTGCGCAAGGGCAGCGCCGAAGCCGTCGCCAACTTCATCACCACCAGTCGCACCGGCCAACTGTTGCGCACCCAGATGGCGCCCGTGCTGGGCGACAACAACGAGATCGGCGGCTATGTGCTGACACTGGAAAACATCACCCGCAGCTTTGAACGGGACAGCCAGCGTGATCAAGTCCTAAACACCCTCACCGAAGGCAGCCGCTCCAGTCTGGGCAACATGCGGGCCGCTGCTGAAACGCTGCTTGACGACGCCGACATGCCCGCCCCCATGCGTGAGCGCCTGCTACGCGTGGTTGCCGAAGAGGCCACAACCCTCAGCCGCCGCCTGGATCAGACCATGAGTGAGTTCGCCGACTCCCTCAAGACCCGCTGGCCCCTCGAAGACGTGCTAGGCATGGATCTGATCTCTGCCGCGAGTCAGCGCATCGAAACGCGCCACTCGCTGCTGACCAAGACCGAAGAGATCGACGAACGCCTCTGGGTGCGGGCCGACAGCTTCTCCCTGATCCAGGCAATCACCTTCCTCGCTGGCCGGCTGCACGACCACTACGAAATCCGCGAAATCCGCTTCCGCCTTCTGGCCGAGGGCAAGATGGCCAACTTCGACCTGATCTGGTCCGGCCCGCCTGTCTCATCCGAAACCTTCTTCGGCTGGGAAATGGACCCTATGTCCGGCGACGGCGAGACGACGCCCCTCACGCTGAGAGACGTGGTCAATCGCCACGGCGGCGAAGTCTGGTATCAGCGCGAAGCCACCGCCCACCGGGCCTTCATCCGTTTGGTCATTCCCGTAGCCACGCCGCCCGAAGCCGAATTCCCAACGGAAGCCGTCAACCACAGCCGCAACGTCGAGTTCTACGACTTCAACCTCTTCAACTACAGCGCCCCCGGCATCGATCTGGATCGCAAACTCTCCGAACTCAGCTTTACCGTGTTCGACACAGAAACCACCGGCCTCAACCCCGCCGGCGGCGACGAGATCATCCAGATCGGCGCCCTGCGCATCGTCAATGGCCGCCTGCTGCAACAAGAATCCTTTGTCCAACTGGTCGATCCGCAGATGCCCATCAAGCCAGAAGGCATCCCGATCCACGGCATCACCGACGACATGGTGCGAGGCAAGCCCCGCATCGGCGCAGTCCTGCCCGCCTTCAGCGAGTTCTGCGCCGAGACCGTGTTGGTGGCCCACAACGGCGCCTTCGACATGCGCTTCCTGCAATTGAAGGAAGCCGCCACCGGCATCCGCTTCACCCAGCCCGTGCTCGACACGCTGCTGCTTTCAGCCGTCATCCATCCGGGCCAGGACTCCCACAGCCTGGAAGAAATCGCCGCACGACTGGGCGTCACCGTCCAGGGCCGCCATACGGCGCTGGGGGATGCCCAAGTCACGGGTGAAATCTTTCTCAGAATGCTGCCTCTGCTCGCGGATCAGGGCATCACAACCTTGCGTCAAGCCATCGAAGCCGCGGAGAAAACCTACTACGCAAGCATAAAATACTGACTCCCGACGGTTCTTCCCGTCCAACTCGATCGCACGAAAGCCCGTCCATGAGCGCCCTGTCCCGATCCGGTAGTCGTCTGAATCTCCACAGTCAGCTGGCTGCCTTCATCCGCCGCGAGCCACTCACGGCATCTCCCGAAGACACGCTGCGCGACATGGTGCAAGCCATGGCCCAGCACAAGGTAGGCTCGGTGGTTGTCGTGGAACCCGAAAGTCGCCGACCACTGGGCATCTTCACCCTACGCGACCTCATCCAGCGAGTAGCCTCTCCCAACTTCGATCTGGACCAGATGGCCATCTCCGCCGTCGATGGCCGGGAACTGATCACCCTCAACTGGCGAGCCACGGCCTACCAAGCCGAAATTCTCATGGCCCGTCACGGCGTCCATCACGTGATCGTGGTGGATTCCACCGACCGCATCACCGGCGTCATTTCGCAAAGCGACATCCTGGACGTACAGCGGGGCGGCGCCAAGGCCATGGCAAGCGCCATCCGCAGCGCCCGCGACATGGACAGCCTCGTGGCTGCATCCGAAGACATCCGCCGCATTGGCCGACAGATGCTCCAGGACGGCAGTACCGCCGAAGCCCTGACCGAGACCCTCTCCACACTCAACGACCTGTTGACCGTGCGACTGCTGGAGCTCACCCAACTCGACTTCCCCCTTCCCCGCGTGGACTGGTGCTGGCTCGCCTTCGGCTCCGAAGGCCGCTTCGAGCAAACCCTCTCAACGGATCAGGACAACGGCATCGTCTTTGCCGCGCAGCCCGGCCAAGCCGACAGTCTGCGTCCGGCCTTCCTGGCCTTTGCCCAGGAAGTCAATCGCCGCCTGGACCGCTGCGGCTTCCCGCTCTGCAAGGGCAACATCATGGCGAGCAATCCCGAGCTGTGCCTTTCCCTGGACGAATGGAAGGACCGCTTCGTCACCTGGATGCGCAGCAGCAACCCGGACGCCCTGCTCAACGCCACCATATTTTTCGACTTCCGCCACATTCACGGCCAAGCCGAACTGGCGGAAGACCTGCGCCAGTGGCTGCTGGAGGCGGTGCCCAAGGAACCCATGTTCCAACGCTTCATGGCCGAGAACGCCCTGCGCGTGAAGCCACCTCTGGGCTTCTTCGGCAACCTGATCGTGGACAAGCAGGCCCAGCCGCCGCGCAGTGTGGATCTGAAGACTTACGGCGCCCGGCTGTTCGTGGACACCGCGCGCATCCTGGCGCTGTCCAACGGCGTCGGCGCCACCTCCACCACCCAGCGCCTTCAGCTGCTGGAGAAGCACGGCAAGCTGGTGGGCGAGGATGTGAGCGCCCTGCTCGAAGGCTTCTACTTCATCCAGCAATTGCGCCTGCGCAACCAGGAAGACGAAGGCAACCACGACTCGGCAAATCGCGTCGTCCCCGCCGACCTCAACAGCCTGGACCGCCACGTCTTGAAGGAAGCCTTCCGCCAAGCCCGTCGGCTGCAAGTCAAACTGCAACTGGAATACCGGCTCTAATTTTCATCGGTCGCTGGCGGCGTTTCTCGCGCCCGCACGTATACGCGCGGGCGTTCATTGTTGTGACCATCGACTGAAGATGCAGACTGCATCCGGGTTTCCAGGCATCCGCAGCGCCAATGAAAAGTGCGCTGCACGGGGCTGGAATAGGACCGCCGGCTGCTGACTTTCCCCTAATCCAACGCCCAAACAAAAAGCCCCGGAAACTTCCCGGGGCTTTTTGTTTGGGGCGGGCCCGGAGGAAACCGGAGCCCACCTTTGAAGCTTCTGCTTAGTGGCCGGAAGCTGATGCTGCACCGATACCTGTTTCGGAACGCAGTTGCTGCGCTTCGAAGCCTGCGCGGTCGATCTGAGCCCGGGCGCTGTTGTCGGTGATCGAGAAGAACCAGATACCGACGAAACCAGCCGTCATGGAGAACAGAGCAGGCGAGGTGTAGGGGAACAGAGCAGAGCCCTTGGGGTTACCCAGCACAGCCACCCAGATCGAATCGGACAGCACGGTCAGCACCACGGCAGTGGTCAGGCCCAGGAAGCCGCCGATGAAGGCACCTCGAGTGGTCACGCCGCGCCACAGGATGGACAGCAGCAGCACAGGGAAGTTAGCCGAAGCAGCGATGGCGAAGGCCAGGGACACCATGAAGGCGATGTTCTGCTTTTCGAAGGC